>QHSC01000165.1 GCA_003220345.1 Candidatus Rokuibacteriota bacterium
TTCTTCACCACGAAACGGGAGAAGGGCCGGGACTTCGGCCTGAGCGGAGCGTGCGCCATCGTGGACCGACACGGCGGCGAGATCGTGGTTGAGAGCGCGTTCGGCAAGGGCAGCACGTTCACGATCTGCCTGCCCGGCGCCGCCAGCCCGGCGAAGATCGATCCGGAGGGACCCGCCGCTGCCCCTCCAGCATCGGCGTCGCAGATCGCACCGGGAGCGCAAATCCTGGTAGTGGACGACTCGAAGGAAGTGCGCGAGGTGCTCCGCGAGCTCCTGGACCGATACGGCCACACGGTCGTGTGCTGCGAGGATGGCGAGTCCGGTTTGCTCGAGCTCGAGACACGCAGGTTCGACCTGGTCATCGCGGACGTCGGTCTGCCCGGAATCTCGGGGCTCGAGCTGGCAAGCCGTCTCAAGCAGCGCTCGCCCGGCACCACGGTCGCGCTCATGACGGGCTACCTGGACCGCCTGGGTCCCGAAGATGCGCAGGCAAATGGCGTGGATTTTGTCCTGGGCAAGCCTTTCTCCATCGATCAGGTCCGATCGGTGATCCACCACGCCTGGTCCCGCGCGGGCTCGCCCGTTCCCGCCCCCGCCAGGTCGTGAGCCTTCACGCTTCGGCGCCTGATCACCTCGCCCCGCGTGCGGAAATCCACCACTCGTAAACCCTGATCCTCGCCCAGCCAAAGGGCTGACGACGGATGGACTCGCGGGCGCCCTTCGGCGATCATTCGGGCATGGAGTTGAAGGTGCGTTCCCTCAGCGACGAGCCGGCGCTCCGGACGCGCTTCAGCGACTTCCACCGTCAGGCCTGGCCCCGGTTTCTCTCGGAGGGAGACGGCACGGGTGGTCTCTTTCACCGCATCTACTCCGACTTCGCCGATTTCCAGTTCGGGGTCTGGGACGAGACGGGCGCCCTCGTGGCCGTCGGGAACACCATCCCCTTGATCTGCGACGGCTCGGCGGCCGATCTCCCGCCTGACATCACGGAGATCCTCGAGCGCGGTCTGGCCGTGAAGCAAGAAGGCCGGAAAGCGACGGCGCTCTCGGCGCTGGCCGCCATCGTGGACGAGTCGCAGCGGGCCCGCGGGCTGAGCACGAAGGTCATCGAAGCCATGGCCGCGCTCGCCCGGCAGCACGGGCTCAAGACGCTGATCGCCCCCGTGCGGCCGTCGCTCAAGCAGCTCTATCCCCTCACGCCCATGGAGCGCTACATCACGTGGGCCCGCGCCGACGGCACGCATTTCGACCCCTGGCTCCGCGTCCACCAGCGGATGGGCGCCGAGATCCTGCGCGTGGCGCCCAAGGCCATGGTCATCACCGACACCGTTGCGCGCTGGGAGGAATGGACGGGGCTGCGCTTCCTGGAAACCGGCAACTACGTGGTGCCGGGCGCATTTCAGCCGATCAAGATCGACGTGAGGCGCAATACGGGCCGCTACGAGGAAGCCAACGTGTGGATGAGACACCCCGTCAAAGGGTGACGGTCAGGGGGTGACGCTCAGGCGGACTGCTCTTTCGGCTCCGAGATGAGGATGGGGCGCTCGCGGTTGAGGATGACCTCGCGGGTGACGATGCACTCCTTGAGCCCCGGGATGGACGGCAGCTCGTACATCACTTCCAGCATGACCTCTTCGAGGACCGCGCGCAGCCCCCGCGCGCCTGTCCCCCGCTTCATGGCCTCGCGGGCCACCGCGGCCACCGCGTCGTCGGTGAACTTCAGCCGCACCTTCTCGAGGTCGAAGTACTTCTGGTACTGCTTGATGATGGCGTTCTTCGGCTCGCGCAGGATGCGCACGAGCGCGGGCTCGTCCAGGTCATGCAGCGTCGCCACCACGGGCAGCCGCCCCACGAACTCGGGGATGAGCCCGTACTTGAGCATGTCCTCCGGCTGCACCATGGCGAGGAGATCGCCCACCCGCCGGTCCTCGCGACTCTTGACCTCGGCGCCGAAGCCCATGCCTGTCTTGCCGATCCGGCCCTCGACGATCTTGTCGAGCCCCACGAAGGCGCCGCCGCAGATGAAGAGCACGTTGGCGGTGTCGACCTGGATGAACTCCTGGTGGGGATGCTTGCGTCCGCCCTGGGGCGGCACGTTGGCCACCGTGCCTTCGAGGATCTTGAGGAGGGCCTGCTGGACGCCTTCGCCCGAGACATCGCGGGTGATGGACGGGTTCTCGCTCTTGCGCGCGATCTTGTCGATCTCGTCGATGTAGACGATGCCTCGCTGGGCCCGGTCCACGTCGTAGTCGGCGGACTGGAGCAGCCGGAGGATGATGTTCTCCACGTCCTCGCCGACATAGCCCGCCTCCGTCAGGGTGGTGGCGTCGGCGATGGTGAAGGGCACGTGAAGCATCTTGGCCAGCGTCTGCGCGAGGAGGGTCTTGCCGGAACCCGTGGGGCCGACGAGAAGGATGTTGGCTTTCTGCAGCTCCACCTCGCCCCCGCCCGTCTCGGAGCCGGCCTCGATGCGCTTGTAGTGGTTGTGCACGGCCACGGCGAGGATCTTCTTGGCCCGCTCCTGCCCGACCACGTACTGGTCGAGCACGTTCTTGATCTCCGCGGGCTTGGGGAGGCTCCGGATGTCCCGGCTCTTTTCCTCTTCCCACTCCTCCGCGATGATGTCATTGCACAGCTCGATGCACTCGTCGCAGATGTAGACGGTGGGGCCGGCGATCAGCTTGCGGACGTCGTTCTGGCTCTTGCCGCAGAACGAGCACTTGAGCGTCCCGCTACCTTCGCGCGTGCGCGCGGCCATCCGGTCTCTCCTACGGCCTGCCTGCCATTGCCGCCTCTGGGACGGCCCGGGGCGTAGGCTTCGAGGAGATGACCTCGTCGACGATGTGGTATTCCTTGGCCTGCTCGGAGGTCATGAAGAAATCGCGGTCGGTGTCGCGCTGGATCTTCTCCATGGTCTGCCCTGTGTGGTGCAGGAGGATGCGGTTGAGCTCCTCGCGCATCCGGAGAATCTCTCTGGCCTGGATGTCGATGTCCGTGGCCTGCCCCTGCACGCCGCCTAGGGGCTGGTGGATCATGATCCGCGCGTGCGGCAGGGCGAAGCGCTTGCCCCGGGCTCCCGCGGCCAGCAAGAGCGCCCCCATCGACGCCGCCTGCCCCATGCAGATCGTGCTCACGTCCGCCTTGACGTACTGCATGGTGTCGTAGATGGCCATGCCCGCCGTCACCGAGCCCCCCGGCGAGTTGATGTAGAGGCTGATGTCCTTGTCGGGGTCCTCGGCCTCGAGGAAGAGCATCTGGGCGATCACCAGGTTCGCGATCTCGTCCTCGATGTAGGTGGGAAGGAAGATGATTCGCTCCTTGAGGAGCCGGGAAAAGATGTCGAACGCCCGCTCACCGCGAGGCGTCTGCTCGACCACCATCGGAACCAGACCCATCGGACGTCTCCTCTTTGCCATGTGGCCAGTTTACCCTAGGCGGCCACGGAAGCCTTCGAGATCAGAAAATCCATCGTGCGGGCCTCGCCCAGGGAGTGGCGCAGGCCCGCCAGGTCTCCGCTCTGGTCCATCATGCGCTTCACGGCCGGGGCGGGCCGGTTATTCGCGACGGCGATCTTCTCGATCTCCGCCTCGATGTCGGCTTCGGACGGGTTGAGCCCTTCCTTCTCGGCGATGGCCTCCAGGATCAGGGCCCGCCGGACGGCCTTTTCGGCCCCCGGCCGCAACTCCTGGAGCAGCTTGCCGTAGTCCCAGGGCAGCTTCTCGGGATCCATCCCCTGCCGCCGCATGCGCTCCTTGGTGTGCTCGATCAGGTGGCCCACCTGCCGGAGGACAAGGGCCTCGGGCACCTCGATGGGGTGGCTGGCGAGCACGGCATCCGTGACGGCCTCCTCGAGGGCGCGCCGGTTCTCGCTCTCGCGCCGGGTCTGCAGCCCCTTGCGCACCTCGGCCTTGAGGGCGTCCAGGGTGTCGACCTGGCCCACCGTCTTGGCGAGCTCGTCGTCCAGCGGAGGGAGGATCTTCTCCTTGACCTCGTTGACCTTGACCTGCGCCACTCCCGACTTGCCGCGCAGCGACTCCGTCTGGTGCGCGTCGGGGAAGCGGACGTTGACCGTGCGCTCCCCGCCCGCGTTCAGGCCGATGACGGCTTCCTCGATCTCGGGCATGACACCGCCCGAGCCGATGACGAAGCCATAGCCCTTCTCGCTGCGCGGCTCCATGCCCTCAGGGGTGAGCGTGTAGTCCATGAGCACGAGATCGCCCGGATCCGCCGCGCGCTCCACCGTGCGGAACTCCGCGTGCTGCTCCCGCAGGTGCTCGAGGGTCTCGTCCACCTCGCGGTCCTCGAAGGGCTTGGGGGCGTGCGTCACGCTGAGCCCCGTGTACTGCCCGAGCGTGATGGCGGGCTTGATCTCGACCAGGGCCTCGAACTTGAGGGGCGCATCCTCCTCCAGGCTCACCTGCTGGAGATCCGGCTCCTCCACCGGCTTGATCTGGGTCTCGGCGAGGGCCTGGCGGTAGATCTCGGGGATGAGGCGGCGGGCGACTTCCTGCCGGACCTCGTCGGCGAAGTGGAGCTTGATCATGCTCGAGGGCACCTTGCCCTTGCGGAAGCCGGGCAGGCGCGCCTCTTTCTGGACGCGCGAGAAAGCCTTCTGCCACGCGGCGCGGACGACCTCGGGGCCTTCTTCCACCTGCAGCTTGCGCTTGCAGGCACTGACCTCTTCGACGGCGACTTTCATTCGGGCTCCTGACACGAGGGTCGATGAGAGGCACATCCTACACCATCGGGAAGCATCATGCCTACAGCTCGCGGAGGGCCACCGCCACGCGCGCCCGCGCCGCGCGGAGCGCGGGAGGCACGCCGCCCACCAGGCCCATGAGCAAGGCGAAGGCCACGCCCCAGGCCATGAGGATCGGGGTGATCCGGAACGCGAAGGCGAGATGGGAGAAGGTTTGCCAGTTCATCGTCCCCGTGGTCAGGCCGTTGAGGGGCAGCACGACGAGGCAGCCGAGGACGCCGCCCACGAGAGCGATGCACTGCGCCTCGATCACGAACGAGACGACCACGCTGCCCGCACCGAACCCGATGGCCCGCATGGTGGCGATCTCCCGCGCCCGTTCCGTCACCGCCGAGTACATGGTATTGAGCGCGCCGAAGATCGCCCCGATCCCCATCACCACGGCCACGATGCTGCCCAGCACGGTGATGAGCATGGTCAGCTGCTGCGACTGCTTGGCGTAGTAGTCCACCTCGCGATCGACCTGCACGGTCAGGCGGGGGTCAGAGGTGAGGGCGGCTTTGAAGCCGTCGAACGCCGCCGGTGAGTCGAGCCGCACCGTCACCGACTGAAACGAGCCCGCCGGCCGCTGGAAGACCTGCTTGAGCACGGTGGCGTCGCACCAGAGCTCGGAATCGAACGCGGTTCCCCCGGCGTCCACCACGCCCACCACCGTCCACGTGCCGCCCCCGAACCGCACGGTGTCGCCGAGGTCGAGGCCCTCGTACGCGGCGGCGACGTTCTTGCCCACCACCAGCTCCGTCAGCCCCGGCCGGAACATCCGGCCCGCGACCAGCTTCACGGTCGGCCGCACGTCGAGAGCCCTGGGGGAGACCCCGCGCACCTGCGCGTTCGCATCGGTGTCTCGACCCTTGAGGGGGAAGGCCGCCACGACCACCACCTCGGGACTCACGAGCAGGCCGAGGCCGGGCACCCGGGCGATGCCCGGCGCATCCTCGACCACGCGGATCTGGTCGATGGGGACGCCGCTGTCCATCTCGCTGGTGGCGCCGGCGCGACGGACCATCGCGTTGCGCGGCGAGCCGGAGGCCACGAGGGTGGCCTCGAAGCCCTTGGCGAGCGAGAGCATGGCCACGAACACGCCGACCGTCCCCGCGATGCCGAGCACGGCCACCACCGTCGATGTCCACCGCGCGCGCAGGGACCGCAGGTTGTAGGCGAGCGGGATGGCCATCTCAGACCCGGCGGAGGGCGTCGGCCACGCGCAGGCGGCCGGCGGAGAGCGCGGGGAGAAAGCCCGCGACCAGGCCGACGGCCAGGGCCAGCGCGAACCCGAGGACGATCGCCTCTCCCGAGAGATGGAAGAAGGGCAGGAGCCCGCCCGTGGGATCTCCGCGCAGGGTCAGGAGCTTGGTCAGCCCGAGGCCGGCCCCACCACCCACGGCCGCCACCACCATCGTCTCCGCGATCACCATGACGAGCACGAAGGCGTCGGAGAAGCCGATGGCCTTCAGCACGGCCAGCTCGCGCGTGCGCTCGCGGACGGCGATGGCCATGGTGTTGCCGGTGACGAGGAGCAGGGTGAAGAACACCACGCTGCCGACGCTCATCATCAGCAGCTGGATGTTGCCCATCTGCTTGACGAAGCCCGCCGCGAAGGCCTTCTCGGTGTCCGTCCGCGTCTCGAACGGCGAGTTGGCGAAGCGCTCGTCGATGGCCTTGGCGATGCCCGTGGCCTCCTCGGGGTTGCCGATGCGCACGGTGTACCAGCCCACGATCCCCTTGCGGCCGAGCGTGCGCTCGTCGAGATAGTCCCAGCGGAACCAGAACTGCGTGACGTCGTCCTGGACTCGCTGGCCGTGATAGATGCCGCGGATGTTGAACTCCCACGTGCCGGGATAGATCGTCCCGCGCACGGGAATGCGGTCGCCCATCTTCCACTTGAACCGCTCGGCAAGGCCTTCACCGACGATGGCGCCCTCCTTGTCGCCCAGGAAGGCGGCCCACTCCCCGTCGTCGACGACGAACTCGGGGAACATCTGCCGGTAACCCTGGGTGTCGACGGCGAACTGCGGGAAGAAGTTGCGTTCGTCCTGGTAGACACCGCCGAACCAGTTCGCGAACGTCACCTGGGACACCCCGGGAATGCGCAGGAGCCGATCACGATACGCGAGGGGGAGGGGCTGGATGAGCGACACGCGGTTCACCACCACGAGCCGGTCCGCTCCGGCCACCGACACGCCCTGCGAGAAGGCGCCGTGCACGACCATGAGGAGCCCGAAGAGGAAGAGGGCGACGGCGAAGGAGCCTACGGTCAGCGTGGTGCGGGTTTTCTTCCTGAAGAGATTCGCGACGACGAGCCGGGCGTACTTCATGCGTCCACGAGCGCGCCCTTCTCGAGGAGACGGGTCACATGGGCGCGCTTCGCGGCGAGCGGGTCGTGGGTGACCATGAGCACGGTCTTGCCGTACTCGCGGACGAGCCGGTCCAGGAGCTCGACCACCTCATCCGCGCTCTTCCGATCGAGATCGCCCGTGGGCTCGTCGCACAGCAGGAACGTGGGGTCGGCCACGATGGCGCGCGCGATGCCCACCCGCTGCTCCTGGCCCCCGGAGAGCTGGCGCGGGTAGTGCTGCATGCGGTCCTCGAGGCTGACCACGGCCAGCGCCGTCTCCACGTGCCGGCGGCGCTCCGCCTTGGTGAGGCGCGTGAGGAGGAGGGGCAGCTCCACGTTCTGGAACGCCGTGAGCACGGGAATGAGGTTGTACATCTGGAAGACGAACCCCACGTGCCGCGCGCGCCACTCCGTGAGCTTGCCCCCGGACATCCGCGTGATCTCGTCGCCCGCCACCCTGATGCTGCCCTCCGAGGGCAGGTCGAGGCCGCCGAGGAGGTTGAGGAGGGTGGTCTTGCCGGAGCCGCTCGGGCCCATGAAGGCCACGAACTCGCCCGCCTCGACGTCGAGGCTCAGTCCGCGAAGCACGTGCAGCTCCTCGCTGCCCCGCTCGTAGATCTTGCCGAGCCCGCGCACCTCGATGAGGCTCATCGCTTCACGCTGACGCGCTGCCCGTCGCGGAGATCCTTGGCGCCCGCCGTCACGATCTGGTCGCCGTCGGCCAGTCCCGCGATCACCTCCTGATCGTTGCCGCGCGCCTGTCCGAGCCCGAGCACGCGGCGCTCCATCCGCCCGTCGCGATAGAGAAACACCGTGGGCTTCCCGCCGTCGTCGCGGATGGCCGTCCGGGGCACGAGCACGCGGCCACTGGAAGGCGCCGCGGTCGGCTCGTCGCCGAGGAAGGTCACCTTCACCCCCATGTCGGGCAGGATGCGCGGGTCGAGCTTGTCGAAGGACGCGCGCACCTTCACGGTGGCCTTCTGCCGGTCCGCGGTGGGGATCAGCGTGCGGACCTTGCCGGGGATCTGCCAGTCGGGATAGGCGTCGAGGATGGCGGTGACGGGCTGCCCGTCCCGGACCCGCGCGATGTACGACTCGTTCACGTCCACCTCGATCTCGAGCGAGGTCATGTCCACGAGGGTGGCGATGCCCGTGCGCGTGAAGCCGCCGCCCGCGGAGATGGGGGACACCATCTCCCCGCGCTGGGCGTCCTTGGAGACCACGACGCCGGCAAAGGGCGCCCGCACGATGCAGTTGTCGATGTCCTGCTCGGCCATCTTGATCCGCGCGTCGGCCGCGCCGATCTGCTGCCGGGCCAGCACGATCCGCGCCTTGAAGCTGTCGACGGCGAGGCGCGCCGTATCGATCTGCTGCTCGGCGATGAGACGACGCTGGAAGAGCTC
>QHSC01000409.1 GCA_003220345.1 Candidatus Rokuibacteriota bacterium
GACGGCGAGAAGGAGCTGGCGCCCCTCCTCAACAGAGCAGCCCATCTCCGTGGACAGCTCGGCATAGTGCAGGGCGCGCCCGCTCTCGACGAGCGAGCGCATGAGGCGCTGGAACGCCTGATCCATGAGCCGCGGATCCGCCATGGTCTATCCTCCCGCTCACTTGAACCGCTCTTGCCGCCTACTGAATGACTTCATCCGCCCGCTGCAGCAATGACGGCGTGATCGTCAACCTGAGCGCCTTCGCCGTCTTGAAGTTGACCACAAGTTCGAACTTCGTCGGCTGCTCGACGGGCAGGTCGCCAGGCTTGGCGCCCTTGAGGATCTTGTCCACATACTCTGCCGCTCGACGAGACCGGGCTTCATGGCGGGGCGATTCTAGCCGAAGGGGCTGGGGGTCGACCAGCATGGCGGACTCCGCAGGGCCCGCCTCCTGTGCTTCAAATTTGTGCCAACACTACGAGATGGCCGGCCGCTCGGCGCCCATCGCTGGAAGATGGTGCTCTTCGGCGAAGACGTGGGAGTAGAGATTCGCCACCCATTGCTTGCCTTCTTGCGTCATACGGAGATTGTTGAGTGCCTCGCCGATATAGGGACTCACCATCTTCCAAAAGAACGCGGGATACGCGGCACGCAATTCGGCGGCGGTCTGGTAGCCGAGCTCCTTGTTCGCGCCGGTCTCAGCGAATTCCATGAAGAGCGCCGATCCCTTCCGCATGTAGTTGAGGTCGGCCAATTGCCCGATGAGGTCCGACGCCCGTAGCAGTGCCGGATATTCGGATTCGGCCCTCCGCTCGTTATCCGCCGGCACCGGAAACCGCGTGTACTCGATGTTGGCGCAGACGATGTCGACGTCGATGGTTCGGTTCTTCGAGAAACGCTCGCGCACGAACAGCTTGCCACGCTCGACGTGATAGGGCGCGAGCGAGGCGTCGGTCGCACCTGTCGGGAGACCGATCGTCTCCCCGTTGGCGTTGGCGGCGTACCTGCCGCCCCCGTCGTGCCCGCAGATCCCGCGCACATAGCCGATGTCATGACAGAGCAGGGAAATGATGAAGTGGAGCCAATCGCGCGGGCTCACCCCGCCCTGCCGCAAATGCTTGCCCCTGATCACCTCTTGGCCCACCAGCGTGACGCAGACCGTGTGGCTCAGGTCGTGATACGGTGCATCGCTGTTGGCAATCAGCTCGAGCGCCATGTGGCCAACATACGCGATTATGCCCGGGTAGTCCGGCTCGAGGGTGGTGTAGGTGGCGGTATAGGCTTGCTTCAGCTCCTCCACGAACGCGTCGATCACGAGTGCGGTTGGATTGAACATGTCTATGTCTCCTCATCCTTTCTCTTCTGCCGATCACTCGCCACAAAACCGCTGGGTCTGAGGATTGTCCCGTCCGCACTGCGGACATTTCATGGGCGCCTATCATGCCACGGTGGGACGGCATCGGCTCCTTGATGTGATGGGCGTGGTCTAGTAAAGTGCCCCGGCAATCATGGCACAGGGGACTCCGCGCCAATTCGCGGACATCGAGCCCGCTTGGCTGACCTCTCTTTTACGGGAAGCCGGGTCGCTGCGCGCCGGCGCGGTGACTGCCGTCGGGATCGAGCCCATCGGTGTCGGCGTCGGCTTCCTCGGTCAGGTCGCGCGCCTCCGGCTGACCTATGACCGACCCGACGAAGCTGCCCCGGTGACGCTCGTGGGTAAGTTGCCTACACTGGATCCCGGTGGTCGTGAGATCTGCCGACTGTTTAGATTCTACGAGCGCGAGATCCATTTCTACCGTGAACTGACGCCTCGCATTCCGGTCCGCGTGCCGCGATGCTACGCGAGTGTCATGGACCTCGCTGCCGACGATTACCTCCTCCTGATGGAAGACTTCGCGTCCTTGCCGATGGGTGACGACGCCAAGGGGTGCACTTTGGCAGAAGCCGAGCGAGCCATCCGGAATGTTGCTGGACTGCACGCCGCCTGGTGGTCGCACTCCGATCTCGATCGGCTGAACTGGATGCCAAAGAGCAACGCACCCGTGCACCAGACGGCCGAGCCTGCATACCAGCAGGTCCTTCCCCACTTTCTGAAGATGTTTGGCGACTATCTCTCGCCTAGAATGCGGGCGGTCACGGAGGACATGCGCACCCATGTCATCGATCTGTTGAACGCTTTCACGCACCCTCCGATGACGATCGCACACGGAGACTATCGCCTCGATAACCTGTTCTTCGATTCCGTCGGCGTGGCAGTGATCGACTGGCAGATCGCGTTCCGAGGGCGCGGCGCCTTCGACGTAGCGTACTTCCTTTCTGGCTGCCTTGATCCGGCTGTGCGGCGGGCAGAGGAGATGCGGCTTCTACGTCTCTGGTACGAACTCGCGACCGGAGGGCGCCCAAACTACACGTTCGAGGACGCGCTCCTCGATTATCGGCGCGCCGTCCTCTACTGCCACGTATATACCGTGATCGCCACCGGCTTCTTGAATCCATCGAACGAGCGGGGGATGGCGGTGTTCCGCGCGTGGCTTCAGCGCCGGTCCGGGCTTTGGTCACGCTCATGTTGACTAATCTCCAATCACTTGTGACGGGAGGGCCTACGCGATGAAGCTGGTGCGCTACGGACGACCTGGAGCCGAGAAGCCAGGACTCATCGACGAGAACGGCGCGCTGCGCGATCTGTCGCGCGTGGTGAGGGACATCACGCCGGCGGTGCTCTCGTCCGCCGGGCTCAAGAAGTTGCGCGCGCTCAAGACGTCGCGATGTCCCGTCGTCCGCGGTCGACCGCGGCTCGGCTGCCCGCTCGCCGGCATCGGCAAGGTCGTGTGCATTGGCCTCAACTACACCGACCACGCTCACGAGGTGAACTTGCCGCTCCCGACCGAGCCGCTCCTCTTCATCAAGGCCAACAGCTCGATCAACGGCCCTACCGACCCCATCGTGCAGCCTCGAGAGGGATTCAAGCTCGACTACGAGGTCGAGCTGGGTGCCGTCATCGGGCGCGACGCGTTGAACGTCAGCGAGACCGACGCGATGAAGCACGTCGCCGGGTACTGCGTCGTGGACGACTTCTCCGAGCGCGCGTTCCAGATGGAGCACGGCGGCACGACCACCAAGGGCAAGAGCTGCGACACGTTCGCGCCGATCGGACCCTGGCTGGTCACCGCCGACGAGATCGACGATCCGCAGGGCCTCGAGGTCTGGACCACGGTCAACGGTGAATCACGGCAGCGCGGGAACACGAAGAACATGATCTTCAGCGTGCGGCAACTCGTCGCCTACGTGAGCCGCTTCATGTCGCTGCGCGCTGGCGACATCATCTCGACGGGCACACCCGCGGGGGTCGCCCACGGCATGAAGCCGCCGCGCTATGTTCAGCCGGGTGACGTCGTCGAGATGGGGATCACGGGGCTCGGCGCGCAGAAGAACCGGGTGGTGAAGGGCCGCTGAGCGTCTTAGGCGCGCGGGGCGACGGCGCGGAGCGCTTTGAGATACGCGTCCTTGTTCGGCTCGTTGAACACGAGCCGAATCTCGTGGACGCCCGCGTCGAAGTACTTCTGCATCTGGTCGCGACACTGCTTCGGCGTGCCGACGATGGTCACCGCGTCGACCATCTCGTCGGTGACGAGGTTCGCGGCTCGGTCGCGCTCCCGATTCTGGAACGCCTCACGCACGCGGTCGGCGTCGGCGCCGAACCCGATGCGACGCATGTACTGGTGATAGAAGACCCCCATGCCGCCGATGTAGAACGCGATGTGCTGCCGCTCGCGATCGCGGGCGGCGGCCGGGTCGTCCGTCACGTAGATCGACACCTGCGGGGCGATCCTGATCGTGTCGAGCGAGCGTCCCGCGGCTTCAGCGCCGGCCCTCACGTCGGCGATCGCGGGTCCCATGCGGGAGGGGGCGAGAAAGATCGGCAGCCAGCCGTCGGCTAGCTCTCCGGTGAGTCGGAGGCTCGGCGGGCTGAGGGCTGCGATGTAGATCGGCAGATCGGGGCGATAGGGCGTGAAGCGGAGCTGGAACCGCTTCGTGTGAAAGAACGTCCCGTCGTGGTCGAGACGCTCGGCGCGCGCCGCCTTCCTGATGATGTCGATGTACTCGCGCATGCGCGTCAGCGGCTTGGCGAACTTCTCGCCGTGGAAGTCTTCGATCACCAGGCGGCCGCTCGTCCCGAGCCCCAGGAAGAATCGCCCCTCCGACATCCGGTCCATGTTGAGCGCCGCCATGGCGATGTTGGCCGGGGACCGCGCGAAGACCGGCAAGATGCTGGTTCCGACGCGGATGCGCGAGGTCACGGCCGCGATCTGGGCGAGCGAGGTCAACGCGTCCTCACCCCACGACTCCCCCATCGTGATGCAGCTATAGCCGAGCTCCTCGGCGAGCACGGCCGCTTCCCGAATGTCCCGCCACGACATGCCGGGCACGTGCATGCCCATGAGACCGACGTCACTCATTTCCAACGTCCATCCGGAGCGGGACGTG
>QHSC01000166.1 GCA_003220345.1 Candidatus Rokuibacteriota bacterium
AGCCGTCCGTCTATCTGCACCTCGGTGTCCTCGCTCAACCGGAGCGTCTTTCCGAAAAGCCCGAGGAGACCGGTGGAGATCTGCACGGTTCCCGTCGCCGGGTCCACACTCTTCACGGTCCCCTCCACGAGACCAATGGTCCAGGCATTCGAAGGATTTCCAGGACCTGGCATTTGCTGAGATTGGGCCGAGGTCGCCCACACACCAAGCGCGAGTATCGCCGTGATAACGATTGTCCCCGAAATGGCACGCCACATAAGTCGCCTCCTCCTCTTCCGGGTGGTCATTCCATCACCACCGTAACAAAGAGAAGAGCAAGCGTTGTGCCAAGGCCCTGCGGGAGAGTGACGCGATCAGACGGAGTGGCCAGTCTTTCCCGCGCGATCACTCGGTGAGTCGGCGGAGCCTCCGTCCGGCCAGCCGGCAGGCGATCATGAGGACGATGAAGAGCACCCAGACCATGGGCGCCGTGCGGAGATCCTTGGAAGCGCCCATGAGCCAGTTTCCCCGCAAGAGGCCGTCGAGATGCGTCCGGCCATTGAGAAGGCCGATCCACGCGAGCCCCGCGTGGATTCCCGCCGAGCACGCCAGGGATCCCGTATTGAAATAGGCGGTGGCGAGGAGCACGCCGAGCAGGGTCAGCCCGAGGAGGAGCGGGGCCTTGTCCGTGGTGAACCACGCAAGAGGGTCACGGAGATTGTGGGCGAGGGCGAAGATCACGGAGGACATCAGCGTGGCCCTGGCCACGCGCCACCGGCTCGTGCCGTACAGCAGATAGTTGAAGAGGACGCCACGGAAGATGAGCTCCTCCACCGCCGCCACCAGGATGACGCCGATCCAGCTCGGATCGTAGATGGTGACGCGCCTCCAGCTCAGGGCGTGCCACACCGCGGAAGAGTAGAGCGGCGTGCCGAGAAGGACGAGCACGAGGTTCTCCGCCACGGCGGCAGCCAGGAAGGTTGCCGTCGAGGTGACCGCGAATCCGGCCAGGATTCCCTTCCAGCGAAAGGTGGTCCACGTGTCCCAGGGAGGCGATGTCCAGGCGTAACGAACGAGGGCCGCGGAGATGGCGAGCCCGAAGGCGTAGACGATGATGTAGTCGACCGTCGCGCGGACGTCCGCGGGCAGGTTCATCAAGGCGGAGCCGGCGCGGCTGCCCCAGGCGGCGAGGAAGAAGACGGCCCCGAAGACGATCAGCCACAGGATGCGCGCCTGCTTGCAGTCCGTGGGGTCGCGGTGAACGAATCCTGAAACGGCGGCGTGAGCCTGGGCCGACCCTTCCACGCCCTTGTCCGTGAGAAGCGCCATCTCCTTCCCCGGGGGAATGCGCTGATGGCATCGCTCACAGGTCGGCAGACTTATGCTTCTCTCCTTCCGGTCAGAGGGATTCGGCTCTCGACGCGAGGGGTCCGCGTCGGGCCATCGAGGACGGTAGGACGCGGATTGGACATTGTCAAGCGGTGGCGCGGCACGCTGTCGGCGCCCGCTCACTCGGCCCACCCGGGTTCGCGACTTGCGCTAAGCTGCTCAGTCGTGAGGGCGCTCTGACTCGTCGATCATGTCGTGCTCGCCCGCGATGACCCCTTAGTCGATGCCCCACGCGGAGCCCGAGGGCTGGCAGCGCAATGTGTGGGCACTGTCCCTGATCGTCTTCACCGCTTTTGTCGGCTTCCAGTTCTTCTCGCCGTTCCTTCCCCTCTACGTGCAGGAGCTGGGCGTCACCGATCCCGCCCGTGTGGCCATCTGGTCGGGTGTGCTCCTCGCCGTGACGCCCAGCGTGGCCGCCGTCCTCGCCCCCGTCTGGGGCATCCTCGCGGACCGCGTGGGGCGGAAGCTGATGATGATCCGGTCGCTCGTCGGCTTCGCGGTGATCATCGCCGCCATGGGGCTGGTCACCTCCGTGACCCAGCTCTTCGTGGCGCGATTGCTCCAGGGTGTCTTCGCGGGTTTCTCGGTCATGGCCATGGCCTTGGCCAGCGTGTCGTGTCCGCGCGACAAGGTGCCGGTGGCCATCGGCAGGGTGCAGTCGGCCCAGCTCCTGAGCGTGGCGGTGGGGCCGGCGGTGGGCGGCTACGTGGCGTCGCACTTCGGGATCCGCTTCGCCTTCTTCGTGACGGCGGGTCTCTGCGCGCTCTCCCTCGTCGGGCTCCTCCTGCTCTTCAAGGAGGTGCGGCCCGGCCAGCCCGGAGGGGCGACGTCGAGGCCGGCGCGTCTGCCCTTCCGCGACCTCGTTCGCGTGCGATATTTCCCGCTCGTGCTCGGACTGCTCATCATCGCCCAGTTCATCGACAGAGGGCTCGCGCTGCTCATACCCCTCAAGGTCGCGCACCTTCCCGGCCTGCCACGGATCGCTGTCATCTCTGGCGTGATCATCTCGGTCTCGGCGGTGTGCGGCACCATCGCGGCCACCCTGGCCGGCCGTCTCGCCCAGCGCTGGCCCATTGGGCGGCTCCTCCTCATCGGCTGCCTCGCCGGCGGGCTGCCCTGCGCGCTGATGGCGTGGACCGACAGCTGGGTCACGCTGCTGGTCTTGCGCAGTCTCGTGGGGCTCGCGCTGGGTGGAGCCCTGACCCTGGCCTACTCCCTCGGCGGCCAGCTCTCACCGAGTGAAAGCCGGGGGGCCGCCTTCGGATGGCTCGCCCTCAGCGTCCAGCTGGGAGGCGCCTTGAGCCCGCTGGCCACGGGAGGCCTGGCCGCGCTGAGCCTGCCCGGGGCCTTCCTCGCCGACGGCGCCCTCGCCTGGCTGGCGGCCTTGCTGCTCCTGCTCGTGGCCCGCGATCTCATCACCCGGCACCCCTAGCGGGGTCAGGTCTCACAATCCAACAAATGTCACAATGTGAGATCTGACCCCAGAGGCGACCCCAGAGGCGCGCCATCCGGGCTGCAGTAGAATGCCAGGATGCATCGGTACCGCTCCGTGCTCGTCGGCTGCGGGGGACGCGGACAGAGCCATGCCCTTGGCCTCCTCGCGAATCCGGATCGCTTCGAGCTGGTGGCGCTCTGCGATCAGGATGACGCGCGACTCGGCGCCCTCGCGGCCAAGCTTGGCATCTCCCGCGGATACGCCGACGCCGAGGCCATGCTCGCCGCCGAGCGGCCGGACGTGCTCTGCTTCGCCACCCCACCCGCCGTCCGGCTCCAGCTGGTCGAGCTCGGAGTGCGGCACGGGGTCAAGGCCATCGCGTTCGAGAAGCCGCTCGCCCTCTCGCTGGCCGAGGCTCGTCGCATCGTGACCCTGTGCGGGGACGGCGTGAAGGCCGTGGTCTGCCATCAGCTCAAGCACGCGGCGCACTGGCGGCGCGTCAAGGAGATCGTGGACGGCGGAGACATCGGCGCCATCCGCTCCTTTCACGCCACCGCCCGTCCCTCGATGCTGCGCGTGGGCACGCATCTCGTCGATGCCGTGCTCTGGCTCGGCGCGGGCGCGCGCGCGACCTGGGTCCTCGGCCAGGCGCACGGGCGCGCGGCCTATCTCGAAGATCATCCCTGTCCCGATCACGTGGCGGGAATCGTCGAGCTCTCGACCGGGGTCCGCGGCGTCATGGAGATCGGCTCCCTCGCCCCGCGTCACCTGGACGAGGCGAACTTCTGGGAAGACGTGACGGTGACGGTCCAGGGCAGCGAAGGTTATGCGCGAGTGGTGCTGGGCAGCGGGTGGGAGGCGGTGACGCGAAGGTCAGGGGGACGGACGGAGTCCGGGCCGGCCGACAGCTCGCCGGGAGAGCCGGAGCACCTCCGGCTTCTCGCCGACTGGCTCGACGATTCCCGGCGGGTGCATCCCTCCAATCTCGAGACGAGCTATCAGGGCTTCGAGATCCTGATGGCCCTGGCCTTGTCGAGTCTCGAGCGCCGGCGCGTCGATCTGCCCATTCGTGGAAATCCGGAAGCCATTCTCGTATCGTGATCGCGCTTCGAGGGGTGACCAAGCGCTTCGGCGACCGCGTCGCCCTCGACGCCGTGTCGCTCGACGTGCGGCCCGCCTCCACCCACGTTCTTCTGGGCTCGAGCGGATCGGGCAAATCCACCGTGCTGCGACTCATCCTCGGCCTCATCGCGCCGGACGCGGGCGAGGTGCAGGTGGACGGCACGCCCGTCACTCCCTCGAGCCGGGCGGAGCTCGTGAGACGCATGGGCTACGTCGTGCAAGACGGCGGGCTCTACCCGCACCTGACCGCCTACCGAAATGTCACGCTCCCCACGGAAGCGCATGGCTGGGACCCGTCCCGAGCCGGCCCGCGCGTGACCGAGCTGGGGACCATGGTGGGGCTCGACGAGGAGACGCTGCGCCTCTATCCGCGCGAGCTGAGCGGGGGCCAGCGCCAGCGCGTCGGGCTCATGCGGGCGCTCGTGCTCGATCCACCCGTGCTCTTGCTCGACGAGCCGCTGGGCGCGCTGGATCCCATCGTCCGGGCCGAGCTGCAGGGTCAGCTCGGCCGGCTCTTCGCGGCGCTGGGCAAGACGGTCGTCCTCGTCACCCACGATATCCGTGAGGCGGCGCTCCTCGGCTCCACCATCACGCTCATGCACGCGGGACGCGTGGTCCAGCAGGGCGCGTTCGCCGACCTGCTCGAGCGGCCGGCCGCGCCGTTCGTGACCCACTTCCTCACCGCCCAGACCCTTGCCGCGGGCACGCCGGGAGCCCGCTAGGCCGATGCGCGCGCTCATCGGCATGGGGCTCGGGATCTTGCTCCTGCACGGATCCGTGGTGAGCGCGGCGGAGGACGGAGTCATCCGCGTGGGCTCGAAGTCCTTCACCGAGAGCTACATCCTCGCGGAGATCGCCGCCCAGGTGATCGAGCGGGTCGGGGAGGCGCGGGCCGAGCGTCGGCACGGACTCGGCGGCACGGGGATCACCTACCGGGCCATCGCGTCCGGCGCCATCGACCTCTACCCGGAATACACGGGCACGCTCGCCCGCATCATCCTGAAGGACCCGGCCCTCAGCACGCCCGAGGCGATCCGCGCGCGCCTCCTCGCCTCGGGGCTGACCATGAGCGAGCCTCTCGGCTTCAGCAATACGTATGCCCTCGCCGTGCGCGCGGAGACGGCGGAGCGCCGCGGGCTCCGGCGCATCAGCGACCTCGCGCGCCACCCCGAGCTGAAGGCGGCGTTCAGCTCCGGCTTTCTGGAGCGCGAGGACGGCTGGCCCGGGCTCACGCGCCACTATGGCCTCTCCCTGGCCGAAGTGCGCGTGATGGAGCATGCCCTGACGTACCGCGCCATCGCCGGCGGCGACGTGGATGTCATGGATGTCTTCTCGACGGACGGCCAGCTCGAGCGGCTGCGCCTTCAGATCCTCCAGGACGACAAGCGCTTCTTCCCCGACTACTCGGCCGTGCTCCTGGCGCGCCGGGACATGGCGGAGCGCTTCCCGCGCACGTGGGCGCGGCTCCGTGAAGCCTTCGAAGGCGCGCTCGACGACCAGCGCATGGCCAAGCTGAACGCGATGGCGGACCTGGACGGCAAGAGCGTGGCCGAGGTCGCCGCGGCATTTCTGGGGACGGCCCCTCCGGATCCGCGCCGCCGGCCGGGCGCCCTCTCGGAGATCTTCGCGCTCACCCTCGACCACCTGCTCCTCGTCCTGATCTCGCTCGCCGCCGCCGTCGTGCTCGGCATCCCGATGGGCATCGCGGCGGCGCGCTTCCGGCGGACCGGTCAGATCGAGCTGGGGGCGATCGGCATGCTGCAGACGGTGCCCGCCCTCGCCCTCCTCGTCTTCATGATTCCGCTCTTCGGCATCGGGAAAGGCCCCGCCCTCGTCGCCCTGTCCCTCTACGCGCTCCTGCCCGTGGTGCGCAGCACGTACGCGGGCCTCATCGCCATCGACGGGCATCTTCTGGACATCGCGTTCGTGCTCGGTCTCGGGCGCCTCAAGCGCCTCGTGCGAATCGAGCTGCCCCTCGCCTCCATCAGCATCATGGCGGGCATCAAGACGGCGGCGGTGATGACGGTGGGGACGGCGACGCTCGCCGCCTTCATCGGCGGGGGCGGCTACGGCACGCTGATCGTGCGCGGGCTCGCCCTGGACGACACGGCGACGATCCTCGCGGGCGCGGCCCCGGCCGCCGTGATGGCGGTGGCCTTTCACGTCGCCTTCGAGCTGCTGGACCGGCTCGCCGTCCCCCGCGGCCTCCGCCGGTAGGCCGGATGTCAGACGGCCGGCACCGTGCCGCCGTCGATCACGTACTCGCTCCCGTGGATCGAGGCTGCTCGGTCAGAGACGAGGAAGGCGACCAGCTCCGCGACCTCGTCGGGCCGCCCGGGCCTGCCGATCGGAATTCCTCCAAGCGAGTCCATCAGGCCCCGGCGGGCGGTGTCCTCGTCAGTCCCGGCCTTTTCCGCGAGGCGAGCGACGAGGCCTTGTGCCGCCGTCGTTTCGATGAAGCCCGGCGCGACCGTATTGACGCGGACGCCCTTGGGCCCGACTTCCTTCGACAGCCCCTTGCTGTAGGTCGTCAACGCGGCCTTGGCGGCCGCATAGGCGAGTGTCGCCTCGAAGAGCGGCAAGCGTCGCTGGATGGACGAGATGTGAATGATGACGCCAGCTCCCCGCTCCAGCATGCCGGGCAGCAGCCCGCGGTCGAGGCGGACGGCGGCGAGCAGGTTGGCGTTGATGGTGTCCTGCCAATCCTCGTCGCCGAGAGCCAGCACGCCGCCGCTCGGTGCGGAGGAGCCCCCGACATTGTTGACGAGAATGTCCACGCCGCCGAGACGATCCAGCACTTCCCGGACCACCCTGTCCACGCCCTCGCGCGTGCTGATGTCGGCTTGGACGAACAATTCCACCGCCTGACTTTCCGGCAACGGTGAGCGAGCAGTGGTCGCCACCGTCGCGCCCCCGGCAGCGAGGCGCCGCACGATGGCCTCGCCCATACCCTTGGTGCCGCCCGTGACAAGGACACGCTTGCCGGCGAACTCGGTCGGATCGACCGAAAAGTGCGTCGCCCCGCTCAGGAGAGGATCTCGAGGCATCTCGGTTCCTCCTGGTCGATCACAAGAGTGACAGGCGGTAGTTCACGCTATGGGCTCCAGGAGCGCGTTGAGGCGTCGGCACGTCGCGACGACCTCCTCGTCACGGCCGGGGAACCACGCGCGGATCCACTCCGGCCGCTCGAAGAAGGCCAGGGGAGGACGTCCCTGGGGTCGGATGCTCACCCGCCGCACGAGGCCGCTGGCATTGATGAAGCTCACGTCTTCCAGGATGCGTCCCGGCGCCACGACGCCCGCGGTGAGGGGACAGAGCTTCGCGACGGCGGCGATGGAATCCGCGACCCCGCGCAGGCAGAAGGCGTGAGTGCGCGACAACAGGTCGGGAGAGAGCACTTCGAGGACGCCTCGCATCGTCAGGCCCGAGAAGATCGTGTCGTCCACCACGGCGAGGGTCCGGCACTCCGCGATTCCCTGGAGCTGATCGGGCAGGGGGGCGGGTACCGTGCTGACGAGACGATAGCCGCCGCGCCCGTCCTCTTCCCGGGTGAGCCCGAGACGCCGCACGCGCGGAAACCAGCCCGTCCTCGCGTGCAGCGCGAGGGCCACGCGCTCGCCGGCCGCGGCGATGCCCAGGGCGAGATCGAAGGGGGCGTGTCCACCCTGGGCGATGACGCGCTCGAGCTGGTCCTCGAGCGTGAGGATCACCACTCGTTCGCGGTCCCGGCCGAGGAGCTCGAAGAGCGAGCGGGTGAGCGCGGCGGCGGCGGAGGCTGGACCGAAACCCGTCGCTACCTCCTCGGTCAGATCGTCGTGGACATAGAGCAGCCGTGGCGTGGGCTGGGCATAGGCATCATGGGCCGCGCCGGCTTCGCCGCCGGTGGCCTCAGCCGGCGGCATCCTGAGCCGGCGCTCGGTAGACGTAGTCGGCCCGGCATCGCTCCATCATCGCCCGCAGGTCCTGGCGAAGCTCCTCGTTCGTCGGACGGCCCACGAACCACCAGCCGTTGTAGATGCGGTGAATCGTGAGATCGGGCAACAGGGAGAAGGTGTACGGCACGGCGAGGAGGCCGTGGCGGAATCCCGGCGGGGTGACCTCGACGATGTCGAGCGCGGAGATGGCCTTCCGCTCATGGTCGCTGAGGAACGTGAAGGTGGCGCCGAGACCGGTACGGAATGCCGCGGAGATCTCCGGGGGGTCCGTGGAGATCACCGCGAGCTTGCAGTAGTTGACGGCGAGGTCGCTCTGGAGCTCCGTGAGGTGCCGTAACTGGCACGCGCACTTCGGTCACCAGTAGCCGCGATAGAAGCTCACGATGAGCGGATACTCTCCGGCGAGCCCGGAGAGGCGGACCGACTTGCCGCTGTGATCGGGCAGCTCCAGATCCGGGAACCGCTTGCCGACGACGAGCTGTGGATGCACGGTATCTCCTCCTCGCTCTGACGCCCGACGTGGGTCTCAGCGACTCGGCGCGGCCACCGCGAGCGCGAAGTAACGGTCGGCGTCGACGTGCCACCCCTCGAGCCGGAGCCCCGCGTCCTCGAGCATGGCCTCCGTGGAGGCCCGGGTGAACTTGTAGGAGCTCTCCGTCCAGATGCTCTCGTCCGGCGAGAGGGCGATCCTCAGCCCCAGGCGGCGGAGGTTCACCTCTTGCGTGCGGTGGGGGACGAGGTGCATCTCGATGCGGGCCTCGGCCTCATTGTAGAAGGCGAGGTGGCGGAAGGCCGCAGGGCGGAAATCGCCGTCCACCCCGCGATTGACGACCTCGAGAATGTTCCGGTTGAACTCCGCGGTGACGCCGCTCGCGTCGTTGTAGGCGGCCTCGAGCACCTTGACGTCCTTGACCAGATCGAGCCCCACGAGGAAACGGTCCTCCTTCGCTTGAAGGAGAGCGCGCACCTGGAGGAGGAACTCTCGCCGGGACAGAGGCTCGAGGTTGCCAATGGTGCTGCCGAGAAAGAGGACGAGCCGGCGGCCCACCGGAGGCGGCACATGGGAGAGGTGCTGCTCGAAATCGCCCACGAGGGCGCTCACCTCGAGGTACGGGTAGTCGGCCACGAGCCGGGCCGCGGACGCCTGGACGGTCAGCTCGTCGACGTCGACGGGGACATAGCGAACCGTCCCCGGGAGCCCGTTCCTCGCATCGAGGAGCCGGCGCGTCTTCGCCGCCGATCCCGCGCCCAGCTCCACGATGTCTCGAGGGGCGAGGTCGCGCATGAGGCGGGGCGCGAGCTTCTCGAGCAGCGCCGCCTCGGTGCGCGTCAGGTAGTACTCGGGCAGCCTGGTGATGTCCTCGAAGAGCTTGGCGCCGATGGTGTCGTAGAAATATTTCGGGGGCAGGCTCTTGGGGCTCGCGGTGAGCCCGTGACGCACGTCCTCCTCGAGCGTCCGACTCCGGTCGGCCTCGTCCGTGTAGGCGTACGCTCGATAGCGCATGGTCATCAGTCCGCGGCGGAGGGCGTCGGAGCCCCCGGCCACAGGACTCCGAGGGTAGTCTGACTGAGGCCGACGATCAAGCTGGCTCTGGCGAGTCCGAAATGGGCCCCGGCACTTGAGGTCGCAGCCCGGGCGGGCCCGACGTACACTGTTACGAGTTTGCCTGACCCGGGAGGGTAGCCCATGGCGGAAACGACAGGGGAACGGCTCGCGGCCGTATGGGCGCGGACCGATCGGATCTTCGAGATTCTCGCGCCGGAGGCGATCTTCGCCCAGCCCATTGCCCTGCGTCACCCGTTCATCTTCTATGTCGGCCACCTGCCGGCCTTCACCTGGAACCACATCTGCGACGGCGTCCTCGGGCGGCCTTCGCTCAATCCCGCCTACGACGAGCTCTTCTCCCGCGGCATCGATCCCGATGTCGACGATCCGAGCCACTGTCACGAGCACCCGGAGATTCCCGATCGATGGCCGGCCCTCGCCGAGGTCCTCGCGTATCGGGACCACGTGCGGGCCACCGTCCTCGAATCGGTGGATGCCGTGGCCGAGCGCGCGCCCGCGCACCTCATGGCCCGGGACGCGCGCGTCTTCTCGATGGTGATCGAGCACGAGCTGATGCATCAGGAGACGCTGCTGTACATGCTGCAGGAGCTCGCTCATGAGCGGAAGGTCCGCCCCACCTGGCTGCCGCCTGCCGTGATGGGCCGGGGTCGGCCTCCCGCCACCGTGCCGGTGGCCGCGGGGACGGCCACGCTGGGGGCGGAGCTCCGGGACGTCTCGTTCGCCTGGGACAACGAGAGCCCGAGCGTTGAGGTCTTCGTGCCGGCCTTCGGAATCGATGCGACCCCGGTGACCAATGGCGAGTTCCTCGCCTTCGTGGACGATGGCGGCTACGGGCGCCAGGAGCTGTGGGCTCCTGATGACTGGGACTGGAGTCACGACGAGGAACGCCGTCACCCCGCCACATGGACGAGCCAGGACTGCCGATGGCTCTACCGTGGCCTCTTCGATCTTCTCCCGCTGGAGCGCGTGAAGGACTGGCCGGTCTACGTGAGCCTCGCCGAAGCGCGGGCCTTCGCGCGATGGCGCGGTCTTCGGCTGCCCACGGAAGCGGAGTTCCATCGGGCCGCCTACGGAGATCCGACGGGAGGAGAGCGAGCGTTTCCCTGGGGTGCCGCGACGCCCGGACGTGAGCACGGCAACTTCGATTTTCGATGCTGGGCGCCCACGCCGGTGGGCGCGTTTCCCGAGGGCGCGAGCGCGTGGGGCGCGCATGACCTCGTGGGCAACGGATGGGAATGGACCGACACGCCGTTCACGGGATTCCCCGGATTCGAGCCGTGGATCACCGGCTACCGGGGCTACTCGGCGGATTTCTTCGACGGCAAGCACTTCGTCCTCAAGGGCGGGTCGTGGGCGACGGCCACGGAGCTCTTGCGGCGGAGCTTTCGCAACTGGTTCCAGGCCCACTATCCATACGTCTTCGCCAAGTTCCGGTGCGTCGCCCGTGGCTGAGGACACGGCCGAGACGACTCCCGGCGTCCCCGAGCGCGGCAGGCGCCGTCGCAAGATCGCGGCCGAGCCCGCGGCGCCCGCCTGCGCGATGAGCATCCACGCCCATCCCGATGATCAGGAATTCACCGTGGGAGGAACGCTCGCCAAGTGGGCGCGCTCGGGGTGCCGCGTCATCACCGTCTGCATCACGAGCGGCGGCGCGGGGTCCAATCAGTCGACGCCGCTGGACATGACACGAGAAGCGCTGGTCCCGATCCGCGAAGAGGAGCAGCGGCGGGCCTGCCAGGCGCTCGGCATCAGCGACGTCGTGTTTCTCGGCTACGAGGACGGCGTGCTCGAGCCCTCCATCGCCCTGCGGCGGGATCTCACGCGCATCATCCGCCGGTACAAGCCCGACGCCGTGGTGTGCGGGGACCCGACGGTGCGCTTCTACGGCAAGGGCTACATGAATCATCCCGACCATCGGGTGGCGGCGGACGTGGCGCTCGACGCCGTCTTCCCCTCGGCGGAGACGCGGCTCATCTTCCCCGAGCTGCTCGCGGAGGGGCTCGACCCTCATCACGTCAAGCGCGTGTTCATCCATGGCGCCCCGAGGCCCGATGCCTTCGTCGACATCTCCTCCACCCTCGACGCGAAGCTGGCCGCCCTGCGCGAGCACAAGAGCCAGATGGGCCAGTGGGATCCCGCCGATATGATCACCGCGTGGGCCCGCGAGCAGGGCAAGTCTCGCGGCCTCGCCGCGGCCGAGGCCTATCGCCTCATGGTGCTGGAAGGTCCATAGCTATGCTGCGTGCTCTTGTACCATCGAGGCCCTCGTGACAGGTTGGGCGAACCGCGAGCGAGCGGAGGTTATCATGGGCACTTTGGTGTTTGGCGACAGGAATCAGACGCTTTCCGGGAGTTTGCCGCCTCTGCATAGCTTCTAGCGCACCATTTCGCGGGGCCGCGCCAGTTTGTAAAGAAAGGCGATAGCTCCACAGAAGGATCAACTCGTTCATTCTTGTCTTCTCTCCGATCCGGGTGCACAATCAGCCAGCCCTCACTCGACTTCCTATGCTGACGCATCGAGGCCATCGTGAGGGCATATACGTTCGCAAGCGGGAGCGAGGAACCATGACCGTTCTGCTGTCTGAGTCGAGGGCCCGCTGTCTCGAAAACCGAAAGCTCTTGGCTCGCTCGCGCATGCTCATCGCCCGCAGTCGCCGTCTCCTCAGCCCTTCGTTTGAAATCTCGGGCAGCTCTGACGAGAACCTGCGGCGGACGATCCGCACCCGCCTGGCGACCGGGTCTCTGTTCCCGGTCGATGGCAAAGTGTTCGCGGGCAAGGGCACGGGCAAGCTATGTAGCATCTGCGGGATGCCAATCCCGCAAGGCGACATCGAGCATGAAGTGGTCGGTCCTACCACGGTCTTTGCCCACTGGGATTGCTATTCGATCTGGCGGCAGGAGTCGGATGAGCTCGCGCGAACACCTCAGCAGTCGCGTCAGCACTCCGTCAAGACTCCGACCCCGCTTCACATTGAGCGAGAGGACGGTGCCGGCATCAATCCACCTACAACGGAGTACGCCGTCAGTTTTGGCGGTTCAACGGACAGAGTGGGAACGGTGCTGCTGGGCAGGCCGCAGGGCCTTGACGCCCTGGTCCTGCTCCTACGCGGCCTCGGCATGGCTCACGGTGAGATCGTGACGGCATGCCAAGCCCTGACAGAACAACCGCACTACGTGATTCCCGACGTGTCACTGACGCCAGCCGTCCTTCGTAGATTCCGGCTGTAGGAAGAACAACTCGCCGAGAATCCACAGGTGCCCATCTGAGTCGACGAGACCGGCCAGCGTCGCCCGACGCGCCCGTGCCCGAAGTGCGGTCTCCCTGATCCCTACCTTCGACTCCGCTACGAACATCTCGTCGCCAATCAACCTTGCCTGTCGTCGGAAACGAGTGGTTGGCGCACTTGCTCACGGCCCTCCGACCTCCCCCGATGGGGGAGAGGGATTCCCACGAGTTGAGCTAAGATACCGGGTCGAGAAGGTCGAGAAATCTCGAGGAGGAGATACCTCATGAACGGGCAACGCGTCTTGTCTCGCCGACAGCTCCTGAAGACCATGGCCGCTACCGGGGCCCTCGCGGCGGCGGACCTCGCGTGGTGGGAAGAGCCGCTCATCAGACCGCGCCGAGCGTGGGGTGCCGCTCCCGTCCGCTTCCAGTTCAGCGTGCCCGAGCCCAAGCGGAATGTGCTCGTGGAGTCACTGGTCCAGCGCTTCAACCAGGCGCAGAAGGATTTCGAGGTGAAGCTGGAATTCGTGCCGCAGGCGCAGGCCCGGCAAAAGCTCATCACCTCCATCGCCGCCGGCAATCCTCCCGATTGCTGCCAGGTCTGGGACAACTGGGTGGGCGAGTTCGAGGGCATGGGAGCGGTGGAGGATCTCACCGCGAAGGCCAAGGAGTGGAAGCACTACAAAGACGTGTTGCCCATCGCCTGGCAGACGGTGACCGTCCACAACAAGATCGCCTCCTTGCCCTGGGTCGTCACCAATGACGGCGTGTACTACCGGACGGATCGCCTTAAGGAATACGGGATCAAGGCGCCCAAGGACGACTGGAGCTTCGACGACTTCCTCGCCACCGCCAAGGCCTTCACCAAGCCGGACAAGAACCAGTACGGCTTCGGCATGCGCGGGCAGGGGACCTGGGCCGTGCTCTACGCCACGGAGTTCATGTACGCCAACGGCGCCCAGGTGCTGAAGGACGGCAAGGTCGTCATCAACTCCAAGGAGGCGGCGGAGGCCCTCGACTGGTACCTGGATCTCTTCCGCAAGCACAAGGTCTGCCCTCCCTCCGTGCCCACCGACGGCTGGCGAGGCATCGTGGAGGGCTTCGGACGGGGGATCACCAACACGTACATCCACAACTCGGGCTCCGCGGAAGAGCAGAAGGGCTTCGTGGGCGACAAGAACTTCTCCACGGTGCCTCTGCCGCTGGGGCCGGCCAAGAAGCGCGCGTCCTTCTATTTCTCTGAGACGCTCACCGCGTTCAACAAGGGGAAGAGCCGCGACGGCGCCTGGCGCTTCATGTCGTGGCTCATGGAGGACGAGCCCAACCTCATGTACACGAAGGGGCTCGGGCTGCTGCCCTCTCGCAAGAGCCTCGCCGAGCGGCCGGAGTTCACCGCCGATCCCGCGTACCAGGGCTTCCTGAAGTCCTTCCCCTTCTCCATGGTCAGCCCCTACCTCGCCTATGCGGGCTGGGGCGGCAAGATCGACTCGGAAGGCGTGCCTCTCTTCCAGCAGGCCCTGGTCGGCAAGCTCACCGCCAAGGAGTTCCTCGAGAAGTTCGCCGAGGTCCTCACGAAGAACATGACGTAGGCATGGCCCGCGAAGCGACCCTCGCGGCTCCCGTGGCGCGGCCGCTGCTGTCGCGCCGCGCCCGGGAGCTCCTCACCGGCTATCTGTATCTGCTGCCCGTGGCCATCGCCCTCGGCGGCACCGTCCTGTTCCCCATCCTCAAGGCGATGCAGATGAGCCTCTACAACCACGTGCTCATCAAGCCGCAGGAGTACGGCTTCGTGGGACTGACCAATTACGCGCGCCTTTTCCACGACGACGTCTTCTGGCTCAGCCTCTGGAACTCCTTCCTGTGGGTCTTCGGTTCGGTGTCTTTCCAGTTCCTGGGGGGGTTCGCGGCCGCTCTTCTCCTTCACCAGGCCTTTCGCGGCCGGTCCCTCGTCCGCACCTTGACCCTGCTGCCGTGGATCATTCCCGGGGTGGTGGTGGCGCTGATCTGGGAGTTCATCTATCAGCCGAACTATGGGCTGCTGAACGACGTGCTGAGCCGGCTGGGGGTGATGACGGAGCGAGTGGCCTGGCTCTCGAGCCCGCTTCTCGCCATGCCCGAGGTGATCCTGACCAATATCTGGCGCGGCGTCCCCTTCTTCGCCATCATGCTCCTGGCCGGGCTCCAGGCCATTCCCACCGAGCTCTACGAGGCGGCGCGCGTGGACGGCGCCTCCGTGACGCAGCGGTTCTGGCACATCACGGTGCCCATGCTGCGCCCCATCATCGTGGTCGCCACGGCCACCCGCATCGTGTGGACCTTCAACTACGCGGACCTCATCTTCGTCATGACGAGCGGGGGGCCGGCCAATGCCACCCAGATCACGTCGACGTACACGCTGATGCAGGCGTACTCGAACCTCGACTTCGGCTACGCCGCCACGCTCTCCGTCGCCCTCCTGCTCATCATGCTCGGCTTCACCATCTTCTACCTGCGAATCACCCGCGGCCTGGAGAGCACGACATGACGCGCGCGCCCGGTCGCGACCTCGCCGAGCGCGTGCTGGGCGGGCCCGTGCTCTGGCTGGGCCTGGCCGCCCTCACCCTCTTCGCCATGCTGCCCTTCGTGTGGGTGTTCCTCGCCTCCTTCAAGACGCGGGCCGAGCTCTACGCGACGCCCATCGTTTATTTGCCCGCCTCGCTCAGCGTGGCGAACTACGTCGAGGCGTGGACGTCCAAGCTCACGCCCTTCAGCCGCTTCTTCGCCAACAGCCTCTGGGTCTCGTCGGTGACAATGGTGGCGACCACGCTCGTGTCCATCCTGGCCGGCTATGCTCTGGCCCGCTTCCGGTTCGCCGGGCGCCAGACCTTCCTCCTGATCTTCCTGGCGACCCAGATGTTTCCCGCCGTCCTCCTCATCGCCCCCCTCCTCTCGCAGTGGTATGCTCTCGGGCTGATCGACACCTACCAGGCCTTGATCTACTCCAACTTCTCCTTCACGGTGCCCTTCACCGTCTGGATGCTCGTGGGGTACTTCGAGTCCATTCCGCTCGAGCTCGAGGAGAGCGCCATGCTCGATGGCTGCAATCGCTTCGGCGCGCTCTGCCGAGTCGTCCTGCCCCTGGCCGCGCCCGGCGTGGCCGCCACCGCGATCTTCGCCTTCGTGGCGTCCTGGAGCGAGCTGCTCTTCGCCATCACCTTCACCTCGCAGACGGAGATGCGCACCCTCTCCGCCGGCCTGCTCTTCATGGTCGGCCAGTACGAGATCCAGTGGGGCCAGCTCTCCGCGGGGGTCATCATCAGCACGGTGCCGGTGGCCATCCTCTTCACGTATCTGCAGCGGCATCTGATCCAGGGACTCTCGGCCGGGGCCGTCAAGGGCTGAGGGCGAAAGGAGCGCGTCGTGGCCTGGGATCCCGCGCAGTATCTGAAATTCGCCGATCAGCGCCTCCGTCCCGCCATCGATCTCCTGAACCGGATCGACGTCGACGATCCGGCCGACATCGTCGACCTGGGCGCCGGCGCGGGCAACGTGACGCGAATGCTCAAGGAGCGATGGCCGGACGCGCGCGTCACCGGCGTGGACGATTCCCAGGAGATGCTGGACAAGGCCGCGGCTGTCGCGCCGGAGATCAGGTGGGAGCGCGCCGACCTCGCCTCGTGGCGGCCGCCGAAGCCAGCCGACATCATCTACTCGAACGCCGCGTTGCACTGGCTCGATGGCCACGAGCGGCTGTTTCCCGCCCTGCTTTCCTCGGTAGCCCCCGGGGGCGTGCTCGCCGTGCAGCTCCCGCGCAATTTCTCGGCCGTCTCGCACACGTCCATCAGCGAGGCGGCCTTGAGCGGGCCCTGGCGCGCCAAGCTCGAGCCCTTGCTCCGCCCCGCGCCCGTGGCCGAGCCCGCCTTCTACTACGGTCTGCTCGCCCCGCGCGCGGCCACCCTCGACATGTGGGAGACCGAGTATCTCCAGGTGATGGAAGGTGACAACCCCGTCAAGGAATGGACCAAGGGCACGTGGCTCAGGCCCCTCCTCGCCGCGCTCGAGGAGCCCGAGCGGAGCCGCTTCGAGGCCCACTACGCCGAGCTGGTCGCGCGCGCCTATCCGCGCCGTCCCGACGGCCTCACGCTCTTTCCCTTCCGCCGTCTCTTCATCGTGGCCCGGGCTCGCCCGGCCTGATCCCGGGCCGCTCGATCTGTCCGCGTCGGGACGGCCATGCCCCCTGAGAGCTCTCTGACCCAGCCCGCCGTCCACGAGCTTCCCGCGCTGCCCGTCCAGGGATTCAAGGGCACGCCCGAGGAGATCGAGCGCCAGTGGTACGACCAGGTCTACCGCGGGCGCGGCGACAGCATGCTCCAGCTCACCTGGCGCGCCGTCGCCATGGGTTCGGTGCTGGGCGCCCTGCTCTCCCTCACCAATCTGTACATCGGGCTCAAGGCGGGCTGGGGCTTCGGGGTGGCCATCACCGCGTGCATTCTCTCCTACGCGATCTGGACCGCGCTCTATCGGATGGGCCTGGCGCGCACGCCCATGACCATCCTCGAGAACAACTGCATGCAGTCCACGGCCAGCTCGGCGGGGTACTCGACGGGCGGCACCCTGATCTCCGCCTTTGCCGCCTACATGCTCCTCAACGACAGCACGCTGCCCCTGCCCACCATGATCGCGTGGGTGTTCTTCCTCTCCGTGCTCGGGGTGACCATGGCCGTGCCCATGAAGCGCCAGATGATCAACCTCGAGCAGCTTCGCTTTCCCAGCGGCATCGCGGCGGCCGAGACCCTTCGCGCCCTCCACGCCGTCGGCGACACGGGGATGCGCTCGGCCCGGGCCCTGGCGTGGGCGGGCGCCCTGGCCATCGGCACCAAATTTTGGGCTGACGGCCTCGTGCTGGTGAGCGGCAAGCTGGCGCCCTTCATGATCACGAGCTGGGTGGCTGCGCTGAACCAGCGGGTGTTCGGCCCCGCGTGGATGGGGCGAACGGTGATGCTCTCCTGGGAGCCCATGTTCATCGCCGCCGGCGCCATCACAGGGCTCAGGGTGTCGTGGAGCATGCTGCTGGGAAGCGTGACCGCGTGGATGATCTTCACGCCCATCCTCCAGCACCACGGGATCATCGAGGGCTCCGGTTATGCCGCCATCGTGCAATGGACGCTCTGGGGCGGCGTGGCCTGCATGGTCACCTCGAGCCTGCTCTCCTTCGCGCTCCAGTGGCGGACCGCGCTGCGCGCCTTCACCGACCTGCGGACGATGTTCGGGGGCGGGCGGAAGAGCGCCCACGATCCGCTCGCCGCCATCGAGACGCCCGCCTCGTGGTTCGTCTCCGGCCAGGTGGTGGGATTCCTCGGGCTCGCCTGGCTCGGCCACCAGACCTTCGGCATGCCGTACTGGCAGACGGCGGTGGCCGTGCTGCTGTCCTTCGCCCTGGCCCTGGTCGCCTGCCGCGTGACGGGCGAGACGGATACCACGCCGGTGGGCGCGATGGGGAAGATCACCCAGCTCGTCTTCGGCGCCTTGAGCCCGGGCAACGTGAACGTGAACCTGATGTCCGCCAACATCACGGCCGCCGCGGCGGGGAGCAGCGCCGATCTCCTCACCGACCTCAAGAGCGGCTATCTCCTGGGCGCCCACCCCCGCAAGCAATTCATCGCCCAGTTCGCCGGCATCTTCGTGGGAACCCTCGTGAGCGTGCTGTGCTTCCGGCTGCTCGTCCCCGACGCGAGCGTGCTCGGCTCCGACCAGTTTCCCGCGCCCGCGGCGCAGACCTGGCGCGCCGTCGCCATCGCGCTCTCGGAGGGGCTGGCCGCCCTCGGACCGGTGAAGATCTGGAGCATCGCGATCGGGGGGTTCGTCGGCATAGTCCTCACCCTGCTCCCCAGGATCTTTCCGGCGTGGGAGCATCTCATCCCGTCTCCCGCCGGCCTGGGTCTCGCGTGGACTTTTCACTGGTACTACGGGCTGCTCTTCTTCATCGGGGCCGCCCTCGGCTGGTGGGTGCAGAAGCGACATCCGAAGTGGTCGGAAGAATTTACCTTCCCGGTGGCCTCGGGCTGGATCGCCGGCGAAAGCCTCATGGGAGTGGGCATCGTCATGTGGGAAAACGGGCCCGCGCTCGCTCGCAAGCTTCTGGGTGTTTGAGCGCACCAGCCGTTTCATCTGGCTCTCATCGCCCTCTCATTCGGCGCGGTAAACAGCCGCCCGTCCTGCCCGTCTAAAGGGGTAGGAAGTCGAGTGGCCGAAAGGGAGGAGCCAACCATGAGAAAGATGATCGGGTTCGCGCTGGCAGCGCTCCTGCTGGGCGGTTGCGCCGTTTACGCCGATCCGTATCCATACGCGGGCCCGCCCGTCGGCGGCGTCTACGTGGCGCCGGCGCCTGTGGTGGTCGCGCCTGTCTATCGCCCCTGGGGCTGGCATGGCGGATGGCACGGTGGCTGGCGCCGCGGCTAGCTGTTGACAGAGGCTAAGCGAGAGGAGAGGCCCCGAGCGTGGCAACATGCGCTTCGGGGTCTCTTCTTGTTCACGGACGGCTTGACAAGCGTCGGGCCCGCGCCTAACTTCCGCGCGGGAGACTCTCGAGGCGACTCAAAGGAGACCAATGACGATGGATATCGGCTGCCATCTTCCCACGCAAGGCCCCGTGGCGACCCGCGAGGCGCTCATGACGTTCGCGCAGGAGGCGGAGCGGAGAAATGTCGCCTCGCTCTGGGTGAGCGATCACGTCGTCTTCCCGCGCCACCAGACGGGCAGCTATCCGGGAGGGCGCTTCCCGCATCCGCCCGACAAGGCCTATCTGGAGCCGGTGGCCGTCCTCGCCGCGGCGGCCGTGTGCACGAGCCGAGCGCGCCTCGGCTCGACCGTGTTCATCCTCGGCCACCGGCATCCGGTCGTGATGGCCAAGATGCTCACGACCATCGACGCGCTGTCCGGCGGGCGGCTGATCTGCGGCGTAGGGGTGGGCTGGTGGAAGGAAGAGCTCGACATCCTGGGCGTGCCCTTTCACCAGCGTGGCCGCCAGGCGGACGAGATGCTGCGCGTCTTCAAGGCGCTCTGGACGCAGGACAATCCCTCCTTCGAGGGCGAGTTCTTCCGCTTCAAGGACATCGGCTTCGCGCCCAAGCCCGTGCAGAAGCCCCACCCGCCCATCTGGGTCGGCGGCGACAGCCCCGGGGCGTTCCGACGAGTGGTGACGCTGGGCGACGGCTGGCACGCGACGTCGAAGACACCCGCCGAGCTGAAGGAAGCCCTCGGCCGGCTCCGCGCGGCGGCCGACAAGGCAGGGCGCGCGTTCGAGACGATCGAGCTGTCGATTCGCTTCGCGCTCCGCGACGAGCTCCTGGCACAGGGCGCGCAGGCCGTGGTGGACCAGCTCGCCGCGTACAAGCAGCTCGGTCTCAGCCACGTCGCCATCGATTTCCGGCGCGACGACCTCGGCAAGATGCTCGAGATCCTCGACCTGGTCACTGGCAAGATCCGCCCCGCTGTCGACGCGGCCTGAAAAACCGCCCCCTCACCCTGCCCTCTCCCCCGATGGGGGAGAGAATCTTTCTTGAATCCCTCGCCCCCGGAGGGGGAGAGGGCAGGGTGAGGGGGTGCGTTCGCTAGCCGCGCTGGGGTGAGTAGGTGCCGCGGCCGACGGCGACGAGGGATTGCTGCTCGTCGAACACGTCGACGTCGACGAGGGC
>QHSC01000168.1 GCA_003220345.1 Candidatus Rokuibacteriota bacterium
GGATGCCGCCGGCGCCGCGGCCGGCATCGCCTTCGTCGGGTGCGGGCTGCTGGGCGCGGCCCCCGCCCAGGCGCAGGCGCGCCGCCGTGAGGTGGTGGTCAACGGCCGCCGCGTGAAGGTGGTCGACGTGCACGCGCACTGCGCGGTGCCCGAGGCGATGGCCCTGATGGGCTTGAAGATCGGGGCGCCGGGCTCGTCGCTGCCGCCCCTCTTGCACGTGGCCCAGAACGCCTCGGATCGGCTCCGCGCGATGGACGAGCAGGGCATCGACGTGGAGGCGCTCAGCATCAATCCCTACTGGTACAGGGCGGACCGCGATCTCGCGCGCCAGCTCATCCGGACCCAGAACGAGAAGCTCGCCGAGGCGTGCGCGGCGAACCCCGAGCGCTTCGTGGCCTTCGCCTCGATCGCTCTCCAGCACCCGGACCTCGCGGCCGAGCAGCTGGAGGAAGGAGTCAAGAAGTACGGGCTGCGCGGGGCTGCCATCGGCGGGAGCGTCAACGAGGAGGAGCTGAGCGACCCGAAGTTTCACCCGTTCTGGGCCAAGGCCGAGCAGCTCGGCGTCCTCGTCTTCATCCATCCTCAGGGAGCGGGGGCCGCGGACCCGCTGGCGAGCCGGCTCAAGGGCAACGGCCTGCTGGCGAACGTGATCGGCAACCCGCTCGAGACGACCATCGCGCTCTCGCACCTGATCTTCGAGGGAACGCTCGATCGCTTCCCCGGGCTCAAGATCTGCGCCGCGCACGGCGGCGGCTACCTCCCCTCGTACGCGGGGCGCTCCGATCAGGGCTGCCTGACCTTTCCCGATCGATGCCCCGGCCCCAAGGACGGGCCACTCAAGAAGAAGCCCACGGAGTATCTCAGGCAGCTGTACTACGACAACATCATGTTCACGCCCGAAGCGATGCGCCACCTCGCCGCCGAGGTGGGCTCGAGCCAGCTCGTGGTGGGCACCGACTATCCCTACCCGTGGACGAAGACCGCCGTGGATCTCGTCCTCGCCACGCCGGGCCTGAGCGACGCGAAGCGCGTGGCCATGCTGGGCGGGACGGCGTCTCGGCTCCTCGGGATCAAGGCATAGCCGGGGGTCAGGTCTCACATTCCAACATGTCCGTGCTCCCCGATACCGGTAGTTGGGAGGGATCCATGAGGTCATTCATCTCGCGCGTGCTCGTCGCCCTTCTCGCCGCCACCCTGCTCTTCGGCCTCGCCCGCTCGGCCACGGCGGCCCCGGAAGGCACCATGACGTGGGGCGTCCACATCACCCTGGCCTCCCGCTGGCTCGACCCCGCCGAGACCGAGGGGATCATCACGCCTTTCATGGTGCTGTATGCGCTCCACGACGCTCTCGTGAAGCCCATGCCGGGCAACATCAACACCCCGAGCCTTGCCGAGTCGTGGACGCAGTCGAAGGATGGGATCACCTACGAGTTCGTCCTCCGGAAAGGCGTGAAGTTCCACAACGGCGAGCCGGTGACCGCCGCCGACGTCAAGTTCTCCTTCGAGCGGTACAAGGGCGCGGGGGCGAAGCTCCTCAAGGAGCGCGTGCGCGAGGTGCAGATCGTCGACCCCGGCCGGGTTCGCTTCGTCTTGAAGGAGCCGTGGCCGGACTTCATGACGTTCTACGGGACGTCGGCCACCGGGTCCGGCTGGATCGTGCCCAAGGCCTACGTCGAGAAGGTGGGCGAGGACGGCTTCAAGCGGGCGCCCATCGGCGCCGGGCCGTACAAGTTCGTCAGCTTCGATCCCGGCGTCGAGCTGGTGATGGAGGCCTACGAGGGGTACTGGCGAAAAGTCCCCAACATCAAGCGCCTCGTCTACCGCAGCATGCCGGAGGAGACCACGCGCGCCGCCGCCCTCAAGAAGGGCGAGGTGGACATCGCCTACCTGCTCACCGGCCCCGTGGCCGAGGACATCCAGCGCACGCCGGGGTTCAAGCTCGTGGCTCCGAAAGAATCACAAGGGACCTTCTGGCTGGACCTCCCGGATCAGTGGGACCCGAAATCGCCCTGGCACGACCGGCGCGTGCGCCAGGCCGCCAGTCACGCCATCGACCGGCAGGCCCTCAATCAGGCCGAGACGCTCGGCTTCTCGAAGCCCACGGGATCGCTCATCCCTCGCCCCCTGGAGTTCTCGCGCTTCTTCGAGCCGGACGCCTTCGATCCCGCCAAGGCCAAGCGTCTCCTCGCCGAGGCGGGCTATCCCAACGGCTTCGATGCCGGCGATCTCTACCCGTGGCCGCCCTACTTCTCCATGGGCGAGGCGCTCGCCCAGTATCTCGGGGCCGTCGGCATCCGGACGCGGATCCGGACCATGGAGCGCGCGGCCATGACCACGGCGTGGCGGGAGAAGAAGCTCAAGAACGTGATCGTCGGCATCACGGGGGCGGGCGGCAACGCGGCCACGCGACTCGATGCCTACATCAGCAAGAACGGCATCTATACCTCGGGGGTCATGCCGGACGTGGAGGACCTCTTCCAGCGCCAGGCCCGTGAGACGGACGTGAAGAAGCGCGAGGCGCTGATCCACCAGATCCAGCAGATCCTCCACGACCGGATGACCCACATCCCGATCTACGAGCTGGCCTTCATCTGGGGCGTGGGCCCGCGCGTCGAGGAGCCGGGCATCAACCTGATCCGGAGCTACGCGTACTCCGCGCCGCTGGAGGACCTGAAACTGAAGCGGCCGTAATGGCCGTGAGCGCACGAAGACGGCTGCTCCGCTGGGGGAGTTGGTTCGCCGTCGCCAATGGCGCGCTCATGGCCGTCGTCGGACTGCGCTATCTCTGGTACTACTGCGCACTCGGGCCCTCGTTCGCATGGATCTACGTCATCATCGCCTACGTCGGTCACTTCTCGGCCCTCGCCTGCCTCGTGTTCCTGCTGAAGGTTCCCCTGATCGCGCTGATCCCGCGCCCGCGACTGGTCCTGCCTCTGGGCGTCTTCCTGGCCAGCGCCGGGGTCAGCCTTCTCCTCCTCGACACCTTGGTCTTCGCCGAAAACCGCTACCATCTCGGTGTCCTGACCGCGAGCTTGCTCGCGCCGGAGACCTGGGCGTTTCTCGCTCTCTACTTCCTCGTGGGTCTGGCCATCGAGGCCATGCTGGCGGGTTGGGTCTGGAAGCGCACCGCGTTCACCCGATATCTGCCGCTCTATTTCCCGTTCCAGGAGCCGCGGACCCTCGCGAAGCTCCGAGCCCCGGGTGGCCAGCACCGCCTCGTCCCCGCGCGCGGCCGGCTGGCCGAAGGCGAGCTGCACTACCCGCTGGCTCCTCTTCGGTGCGAGCCGCATCCTCCCCTCCTCAACGTCCTGCTCGTGGTGATCGATGGCATGCGCGCCGACGCACTGACTTCCATGGCCGCTCCCAGGCTCACTGCGTTCGCGTCGGGCGCGGTCCAGTTCGACCAACACTTCAGCGGCGGGAACGTGTCGCGACCCGGGATGTTCTCCCTCTTCTATGGCCTTCCCGCGACCTACTGGCACGCCTTTGCCAATTTCGATCAGCCGCCGGTGCTCATGGATCTCTTTCGACAGCACGGCTATCAGCTCGGCGTGTTCGCCAGCGCGCCGGTGTACAGCAAGGTCGTCGGGCTCGATCGGACGGCCCTCGCGCGCATCCCCAACCTGCGTCGCGAGACGGTATCGCCCTATCCCGGGCGGAGCGGGAAGGACAGAACCTTGACCGAGGAGTGGTTCGCCTGGTTCGGCGGCCGTGACCCGTCCCGAGCCTTCTTCGGGTTTCTCTACTACGACGCGGCCGTCGGAATCGAGCCCCCCCAGAACTACCCCGTGCCGGTTCCGGTTCCGCCGGGAGCCTCGAAACCGCGGCGCCTGCACGCCAGGTATTTGAGCGCCGTCCACTACGTGGACTCCCTGGTCGGCCAGGTGCTCGACGATCTCGACCGCCGCAAGCTGCTCGACCGCACCGTGGTCATCGTCACGTCCGATCACGGCATGCAGTTCGACGAGTACGGGCTCGGCTTCGATGGCCACGGCACGGGCTTCACCCGCTCCCAGCTGCAGACCCCCCTGGTGATCCGTTGGCCGGGACGGCCACCGGGCCGGGTCGACCGTCGCACGTCCCACTTCGACGTGGCGCCGACTCTGCTCACCGGGCTGTTTGGCTGCGCGAATCCGCCAACCGACTATGCGAGCGGCCACGGTCTCTTCACGGACAGGCAGTGGGACTGGCTCATCGCGACCGACTACACCGACTACGCCGTGGTCGAGCCCGCGCAGGTGACCGTCGTTCTCGCTGGCGGCTACGAGATTCGCGACGAGAACTATCGTCTCGTCCGCCATCCCACGCTTCCCCAGGAAAGCCTGCGGGCCGCCCTGCGTGAGATGAGCCGGTTCTACCGGTAGCGAACCCCTCCGAACCCTCACCCGTGGAGGCACCCATGTCAACGGAGACACGCAGCCTGGAGCGCACGAATCCGATCTCGCGGCGAGGGTTCATCGGCGGCATGGGCGTGATCGCCGGGGCCGCGACCTTGACGCCACGAGCTGCGCTCGCGCAGGCGCCCCCGCCCGGGCCCGTCACGCCGTCCAGCACGGTGACCACGCCCCCGCGCGATTTCGGCCGCGGCGCCCCGCCGGCCACGTACGTCGATCCTGACGTCATCACCGTCGATCCCGCGTTCAACGGCCTCCGGCAGGGAAACACACCGATCCTGCGTCTGTGGACGGGGGCGCTCTGGTCGGAGGGACCGGCCTGGAGCGGTCAGGGGCGGTATCTGGTGTGGAGCGACATTCCCAACAACCGGCAGCTCCGCTGGACGGAGGACGACGGCCGGGTCTCGGTTTTCCGCAGCCCGTCGAACAACACCAACGGCAACACCTTCGACTTCCAGGGGCGCCAGCTCTCCTGCGAGCACCTCACGCGGCGCGTGGTCCGCTACGAGCACGACGGCTCGGTGACGATCATCGCGGACTCGTACAACGGCAAACGACTGAACTCTCCCAACGACATCGTCGCGCACCCGGACGGCAGCTACTGGTTCACCGATCCCCCCTACGGGGGCCAGCTGTACGAGGGAGCGCCGGACGCCGCCGGCGGGCCGAGCAACGCGGCGGGCCGCCTCAAGCCGCGGCTGGGCCAGCCCCCCGAGATCGGCAACATGAAGCGCGAGCTTCCGAACAGCGTGTACCGCGCCGATCCGAGCGGAAAGCTCGACCTCGTGATCGGTCAGGATCAGATCCCCAATCCCAACGGGCTGGCCTTCTCTCCCGACTACAAGAAGCTGTACGTGATCAGCACCGGCCGCGGCCCGGGCGACGCCCACGCCGGCGGCAACCGCGACATGCACGTGTTCGACGTGGCCGGCAACAACAAGCTCTCCAGCCAGAAGCTCTTCGCCGACTTCATGATCGACGGCATCAAGTGCGGGCCGGATGGTGTCCGCGCTGACGTCTACGGCAACCTCTGGGTCTCGAGCAACGGCAACCCCGGCGGGCGCGGCCTCGGCTATAGCGGGGTGACCGTGTGGACGCCCGAGGGAAAGCTCATCGGCCGCATCCGTCTGCCCGAGGTCTGCGGCAATCTCTGCTTCGGCGGCCCGAAGCGCAACCGGCTCTTCATGGCGGCCAGCCAGTCCCTCTACGCCCTCTACGTCAACACCCAGGGCGCCGCGCCCGCCTGATCACGACCTGGCCGCCGGCGTGTCACGAAGGCCGAGAAGGATCGCGGCCTCGACCGGGCAGATATCGGTCCCCTCTCTGAGGGCAAAGGGCACGGGGATGCCCACGCCGGGCTGAGCGATCATTCGCGCGTGCGCTCCCCGATGGGGCCAGGAGGCCGCATGCACGAGGAAAGGGTGACAGATGTAGACGTCGCCGCCCTTGCCCTCGGCGAGCACCTGCTCACGTTTGAAGGTCGACGCAGGCAGACGAGGCGCCACCTGCCCGAAGCTGAGGCCACCCTCGCCCGCCGCGGCCAGCACGCGGGGCACGTCGAGGTGTGAGCCTTTGAGGATCCGCGTGGGCGCGCTCCGCTCGTCCACATCGGTGAGCAGGACGAGCACGAGCAGGCCGCGCATCTTGCTCCGGACGTTGACCCAGTAGCTGCCGTCGGGCCCGTCGAAGCTCCCGTCAATGTGCCAGCCCGCGTCGCCCGGATCGGCTTCGCTCGGAAAGCGCACGGGGATGGTGCCGCCCAGCCCCTGGCGCTTCCACCACGTGCCCTCGCCGAGCAGCTGGTCGTACGCTTCCCACAATGCCTGCGCCGTGCCCGCCGCGACAAAGGGTCCACCCTCCGGACAGTTGAGTCGGATCACGGGCTCAGTCCACGTCGATCGATCGGTGCGACCGACGCCGCGAGTCGCGAGATCCATCCACAACACGTCCTGGCAGCCGCTGATCACGTCGGTGGGAATCGCCCCCCGCACCGCGACGTACCCGTCACTGATGAATCGCCCGATGTCGGCCGCGGTCAGCACCCTCTCATTCTACCCGCCGGTGTTGAGGTGGTTCAGCGCGAGGCCGGGGCGCGGCCACTCGAAGGACACGAGCGTCCCGCCCATCGACAGCGTGGCGTACGCGGTCTTCAGATCGCGGCCACCGAAGCACACGTTGGTGACCATCATGTCGGGGAGCGTGTACTGATCGACGCGGCTGCCGTCCGGCCAGATGTCGCTGACCGCGCCCGTGATCAGCGTCGCCACGCAGATGTGGCCGGCACTGTCCACGGCGAGCGAGTCGAACATCTGGTAGCCGCCGAGGCCGGCCACGACCACGCCCTTCTCGCCACGGTAGGGTCCGTTGGCCGACTCGATCTGGCCCGGCCCGGACAGACGGAAGGACCAGCAGCGCGCGGTGGGCGTCTCCACCACGTAGAGGGTCTTCTCGTCGGGCGAGAGCCCGATGCCGTTCGGCCGCTCGAGGGGGAAGATCGCCTCGCGGATCATGGAGCCGTCGGCCCTGGCGTAGTAGACGGCGCCCCGGTCCGCGTCGCGCTCGCGCGTCTTGCCCAGGTCGGTGAACCAGAAGCCGCCCGCGCGGTCGAAGACGAGGTCATTCGGGCCGCAGAGCTTCCGCCCGTCGCACGCGTCGTAGAGCGTGTCGAACTTTCCGCTCTCGGGATCGACGACCTGGATGCTGCCCGTGGCATAGTCGTCGGCTTGCCCGACGGGAAAGAGCTTGCCCGGCCGCTCCACGAACTTGAGGCCGCCGTTGTTGGTGACGTAGATCTTCCCACCCGGCCCCATGGCGGCGCCGTTCGGACCTCCCCCGAGCTGCGCCACCACGCGGACCTTGCCGTCCGGCGTGACGCGGGAGAGCGTTCGGCGCTCGATCTCCACGAGGATGACGGACCCATCGGGCATGGCCACCGGACCCTCGGGGAAGCGCAGCCCCGTGGCGACCTGCGTGAACGTGGGTTTGATCAGAGCCATGGTCTCTCTCCTGTGGCTGGGATGGGCAAGCAAGCGCCTCATTCTGCCACGAACGTCACCTCGACGGGGCCGAGGGATGCGCCGACCGACCCAGGTGAAGAATTCCCACGTAAGGAAGACCGCATTTCACGCAAACCCTTGAATCCTCGCGACTGCCCGATGGCACTTCCGTTGCACTCCAGGGAGTACATGGCTTCCAAGGTCTTCCATCGCATCGTCGTCCCGACCGACTTCTCCGACTACGCCGAGAAGGCCTGGGCCCTGGCCCAAGGCCTGGCCTCCGCGCTGGATTCCGAGGTGGTGCTCGCCCATGTCTTCGTCGAGCCACCTCTCTACGGCGAGCCGCCCCTCACTCCTGACGCGACCTGGCAGGTGTTCGAAAAGGCCCGGAAGTGGGTCGAGGAGGAGCTCGAGAAGTGGGCCGCGGGCGCCAGAAAGAAGGGCGCCACCGTGCGTCCGATCATACGCACGGGCGCGCCTGCCGAGCAGATCGTGGAGCTGGCTACCACTGAGCACGCCGACCTCGTGGTCATGGGCACGCACGGGCGCGGGGGCATGAGCCGCGTGCTCCTTGGGAGTGTGGCGGATCGCGTGATCAGGCTTGCCCCCTGCCCGGTCCTGACCGTACGCAAGCCGGAGTGATTCGGTATTCAGACAGCCCTCCTGGAGGACCCTAGCCGCTCCTCGCCGCGAACGTCATCGTCGTCCAGCATCCTCCCCCCGAGCCGCCTTCCCCCGCCCGCCCCACCGCTCCTCAGGAGCCTGGACTTGGCGACGGAATATCCCGATAATCGGGGCCCGGCGCGCCAAGGCCTCGGGCCGTCGATCTCGCGGGGAAGGACAAGACCGCCGTCTAGAGGGGCGCAGTGGGCCAACGATGGCCTGGCTGAAAGCACGAGCTCCTCGGCCAGAGCACGTATGAAAGGGGAAGCATTCAATGGCGAAGCACCGGCGCACGCTCCGGTCCCGATTCACCGTCACCTTCGTGGTGGGGGCTCTCGTCTGTCTGGTCGCGGCGGGGGCCCTGGCACAGGTCGCCTCCAAGAGCTCCTTGATCGGAAAGCTCGAGGGGCCGGAGGTCGTCACCGACCCTGCGAAGCTTCCCAAGCAACTCAAGGAGGCGCCGCAGCTCGCGGCGCTGGTCAAGGCGGGCAAGCTGCCGCCCGTCGCGGAGCGTGTCGGGCAGGATCCGCTGATCATCAAGCCGGTGCACGAGATCGGCAAGTACGGTGGCACGTGGCGCGGGGGCTTCACGGGGCCGGCTGATTTCTGGAACGGCTATCGCTGCTGCTCGGGTCCCGACCACCTGCTGTTCTGGGACTACACGGGCGACAAGGTCACACCCAATATCGCCAAGGGCTACGAGATGCAGGACGGAGGCCGGACGATCGTCCTGCATCTGCGCCGGGGGATGAAGTGGAGTGACGGCCGTCCGTTCACCGCGGACGACTTCGTGTTCTGGTTCGAGGACATCTACCGGAACAAAGACCTCGTGCCCACGCCCTCCGCGACGATGGCGATCAACGGCAAGCAGGGTGAGGTCCAGAAGGTGGACACGTATACGGTGAAGTTCAAGTTCTCCGATCCGTACTACATGCTGCCCGACGTGCTGGCCGGCTCCACGGACCTCGGCGGCCAGGCGTGGCGGGGGACACTCGGGCTGGGCGGGTACGCGCCTGCCCACTACTTGAAGCAGTTCCACCCGAAATACGTGGCCCCGGCCGATCTGGACCGGAAGGTCAAGGACGCGAAGTTCGACAGCTGGGTCCGCATGTTCTTCTCCAAGAGCGACTGGGCCCTCAACCCCGACCTGCCGGTCCTCACGCCCTGGAAGACGGTCACGCCGAGCAACACGTCCACGTGGACGCTCGAGCGCAACCCCTACAGCGTGTTCGTGGACACGGAGGGCAACCAGCTCCCCTACATCGACCGGGTGGTGCTGACGCTGGCCGAGAACCTGGAGGTCATCAACCTGCGAGCGATCGCGGGCGAGTACGACTTGCAGGCTCGACATCTCGACCTCGGCAAGTTGCCAGTCTTCATCGAGAACCAGCAGAAGGGCGGCTACAAGGTTCATCTGGATCCGGGTGACTACGGCGGCGACATGATCATCAAGTTCAATCTGAGCTACGAGGCGGACCCGGAGATCGCGAAGTGGATGAACACGGCCGACTTCCGGCGCGCGCTCGCGATCGCGATCGACCGCGACCAGATCAACGAGACCTTCTGGCTGGGAACGGGCACCCCGAGCTCCGTGGTGCCCGCGGACTCGAACAAGTACAATCCGGGCCCGCAGTACCGTAAGCTCTGGGCCACCCTCGACGTCAAGAAGGCCAACGAGATGCTCGACAAGATCGGCCTCGCCAAGAAAGACGGCGAGGGCTACCGGCTGCGCACCGACGGCAAGGGGCGCCTGCGCATCGAGATCATGACGCTGGGAGGCCAGTTTCTCCAGTTCACGCAGATCGCGGAGATGATCCGCGAGCAGTGGAAGAAGATCGGCATCGACCTGACCGTGCAGGAGGTGGAGCGCAGCCTGGCCCTCAAGCGGACGGCGGCCAACGAGCAGCAGCTCGGCGCCTGGAACAACGACGGCAGCGAGCATCTGTTCACCTTCCCGCTCCACGTGTTCCCCTTCGAGATCGCCACCGTCGCGTCCTCGGGACCGCTGTACGCCCGCTGGTTCCACTCCGCGGGCACCCAGGGCAAGGAGCCGCCCGCGCGCATGAAGGAGCTGATGGAGAAGTTCAAGCGCGCGTACGGAGTGCCGGAGAAGGAGCGGATCGAGCTCGGCAAGGAGGTCTGGAAGATCGCCGCCGAGGAGGTCTACATCATCGGCGTGATCGGCATGGGGCCGGCCTCCATGGGGGTGCGGGTGGCCAAGACGAACATGGGCAATATCCCCTCCCGGCAATACAACAGCCCGGACGGCAAGACCCCCACGATTTCCCGACCCGTGACGTTCTTCTGGAAGAAGTAAGATCCGCGGGCGCCCGGTTCACCGTGGCCATTCAGCGGTGAACCGGGCCGCGGACCAGGGATCCTAGAATGCTGGCGTACATTGGACGACGCGCTCTGCTCGCGGTCTTCACGGTCTGGGCGATCTCCGTCCTGGCCTTCGTCATCATCCAGCTGCCCCCGGGCGACTACGTCACCTCGTACATCGCTCAGATGGCCGCCTCGGGCAGCGTCGTCTCCGAGGAAGAGGCGGACAATCTGAGAATCCAGTACGGCCTGGGCCGCCCCATCTATGTCCAGTACTACAAGTGGGTCAAGCTGTTCGCCGAGGGCAACTTCGGCATGTCCATGGAGTGGAAGCGTCCCGTGACCGAGGTGATCGGGGATCGTTTGTGGCTGACCATGGTGGTCGCAGTGTCCGCCTTGCTCCTGACCTGGGTGCTGGCCCTGCCCATCGGCATCTACTCCGCCGTGCGGCAGTACTCCCTGGGTGACTACGCCGCCACGTTCGTGGGATTCATCGGCCTTGCCGTCCCCAACTTTCTCCTCGCCCTGGTCCTGCTCTATCTCGGCTTCACCCTTTTCAACGCCAACATCGGGGGGCTGTTCTCCGTCGAGCTTCAGGACGCCCCCTGGAGCATGGCCAAGGCCTGGGATCTGCTCAAGCATCTCCCGATCCCCGCCTTGATCCTGGGTCTGGCGGGAACCGCGCAGCAGGTGCGGATCATGCGCGCGAATCTGCTGGATGAGCTGCGCAAGCCCTACGTGGTGACGGCGCGATCCAAAGGCCTGACGGAGGGCCGGGTGATCCTGAAATATCCGGTACGGCTGGCTCTCAATCCGTTCGCGAGCACGATCGGCTACACCCTGCCCTACATCGTGTCGGGAAGCATCATCGTGTCCCTGGTGCTGGGACTGCCGACGGTCGGACCTCTCCTGCTCAGAGCCCTCATCGCGCAGGACATGTTCCTGGCGGGGACGATCGTGCTTCTGCTGGGCGTCATGACGGTGATCGGCACGCTGGTCTCGGACATTCTGCTCGTGTGGATCGACCCGCGCATCCGACTCGAGGATTCCTGATGGCCGGGCCTGACCTGACGCTTGATCCGGCCGGCGTTCCCGCTCACGGGCCAGCCGCCGTAGCGCCCGTCGAGGACCGACGCATCTTCGTGGCGTCGCAGTGGCAGCTGACGTGGTGGCGATTCCGGAAGCACCGGGTGGCCGTGGTCAGCGGCATGGTCGTCATCGGCTTCTATCTGGTGGTGCTGGGGGCGGACTTCCTCGCCTATGCCGACCCCAATGCCTCCGAGGCGCAGCGTTCCCTGATGCCGCCGCAGTCCATCCACTGGTTCGACGGCTGGCGGCTCAGCCCCCACGTCTACGCGGTCAAGGGCGTTCGCGATCAGGAGAGCTTCCGGCGTGTCTATCGAGAGGACCCCAGCCAGAAGATTCCGGTCCGGTTCTTCGCCCAGGGCTTCGAGTATCGATGGCTGGGCCTCATACCGACGACGCGCCATCTGATCGGGGTCGACGGGGGCCGCGATGGCACCCAGACGATCTTTCTGCTTGGGACAGACGTGCAAGGGCGGGACCTGTGGTCGCGCCTGATGTACGGCACGCGCATCTCACTCACCATCGGACTCATCGGGGTGACCATGAGCCTCTTCCTGGGCGTCGTGCTGGGGGGGCTCTCGGGGTTTTATGGCGGCCTCGCCGATACCGTGATCCAGCGGATCATCGAGATTCTCCGCTCGATCCCCACCATTCCGTTGTGGATGGGACTGGCCGCGGCCCTCCCCCGGCACTGGACGATCTTGC
>QHSC01000167.1 GCA_003220345.1 Candidatus Rokuibacteriota bacterium
GGCCACGGCTTCATGCACGGCCTCGTCGCGGGCCAGCTCATGTCAGAGGTGATCCTGGACGGGCGGGCGTCCACCGTGGACATCGCGCCCCTCGCCCTGGAGCGGTTCGCCCGCGGCGAGCTCTCTGTCGAGCCCCTCACCTTCACCTGAGGGCGCTGGGCCAATTTGCTTCGCCATACTTCGTTGCGAGCGAGCCGGCAGCCCTCAACGTACACCCACGTACGCCTCGAGCTGCCGGCTCGCTCGCGCCTCGTCTGGCTCGCAACTTGTCCCAGCGCCTGCCGCGTGGGCCATGATGTG
>QHSC01000399.1 GCA_003220345.1 Candidatus Rokuibacteriota bacterium
ATGAGGAGGATCTGGCCCATCCGGGGCTTCGGGCGCTCCTGGGCGCCCTCCGCCAGGCCCCGGCCGGGGTCGCCCCCGAGGCCCTGATGGCCGAGCTTCCGGGGGAGGCCGAGCGCGGTTTATTGGCCGCCCTCCTCATGGAGCAGGCGTCAGAGGCCGATCTACATAATCAGGTGACTGAGTGGCAGAAGCGGTACGATATCCGGCGTCGGAAAAAGCAGATCCGGGAGCTGAGCCTGGCCATCACCCAGGCCCAAGCCAAGGGCGATCCGGTGATCGCCATCCTCGAGAGCGAGCTGCGGAAGCTGCAAGACCAGGCCCGCGCTGTTCGGGGCATGGTCACCGAGCGATGAACTAGCACCCCATCAGGAGAGTCGACAAGCATGGCGGACGAGCCAAAACTGCAGGAGTTGGACAAGCTGATCGCGAAGGGCAAGGAGAAGGGCTACCTGACCTACGACGAGGTCAACGACGCCCTGCCGTCGGACATCGTCTCCCTCGATCAGCTCGACGACATCATGATGCTCTTCGGCTCCATGGACATCGAGGTGGTGGACTCGGCCAAGGCGCACCGGCTCCCCAGCGAGCCCGCGGGCCAGGCCGCCGATCCCGAGCCCGACGACGACGAGCCCGTCGAGCCCCGCCGCATCGACCTGACGCCGGGCCCCGTGGGGCGCACGGAAGATCCCGTCCGGCTCTACCTGCGCGAGATGGGGCGCGTCTCCCTCCTCACGCGCGAGGGCGAGATCACGCTGGCCAAGCGCATCGAGGAGGGCAAGGACGAGGCGACCCGCGCCATCCTCTCGACCACCCTGGCCGTCGAGAAGATCCGCATCGTCCGCGACGACCTCCGCAAGGACCTCGTCCCCATCAAGGACCTGGTGGACTATCCCGAAGAGGAGTTCACCGAGGAGAAGGAAGCCGACCTCCGGCGCTCGGTGATGCGCGAGCTTGGAACAGTCGACCGGCTCCTGCGCGAGCGCGAGAAATGCCTCGACCAGGCGCGCAAGATGCGAGCCCGCGCGGGGGGACGGCACAAGCGCAAGGGCGACCCGCCGTGGAAGAAGCACGAGGCGGCCGCCCACCTGCGACAGGCCAAGGCGCTGCACACCCTCCGCACCCTCAGCCTCCAGCCTTCCCTCCTCGATCAGTGGGGCCAAGACCTCAAGAAGCTCGTGAGCAAGATCCAGATCGCCGAGCGCGAGATCACCCTGTGGTCCGACGGCAAGCGCCCGGCCCCCGCCGAGGTCGATGCCTTTCTGGACTCGCTGAGCGAGGACCGCGAGGACGGCGATCGCGACCTGTACCAGAAGGCCGCGGGCAAGTACCCCTCGATCAAGGACCGGCTGGTGTGGGTCGCCCAGCAGAAGATCCGGCGCGCGGAGGAGCTGGCCCAGACGCGGGCCGACGACCTCAAGCGCATCGTGAAGGACATCCGCTCGGGCGAGGCCAAGGCCGCCCGGGCCAAGAAAGAGATGGTCGAAGCCAACCTGCGGCTCGTCATCTCCATCGCCAAGAAGTACACGAACCGCGGGCTCCAGTTCCTCGACCTGATCCAGGAAGGCAACATCGGCCTCATGAAGGCCGTGGACAAGTTCGAGTATCGGCGCGGCTACAAGTTCTCCACGTACGCGACGTGGTGGATCCGTCAGGCCATCACCCGCGCCATCGCCGACCAGGCCCGCACCATCCGCATCCCCGTCCACATGATCGAGACCATCAACAAGCTCATCCGGACCTCTCGCCAGCTGGTCCAAGAATTGGGGCGCGAGCCCACGCCGGAGGAGATCGCGATCAAGATGGACGTGCTCGTGGACAAGGTGCGCAAGGTCCTCAAGATCGCCCAGGAGCCCATCTCCCTCGAGACACCTATCGGCGAGGAGGAGGACAGCCACCTGGGCGACTTCATCGAGGACAAGCAGGTGGGCTCGCCCGTGGAGAGCATGATCGGGCTGTCCCTGCGCGAGCAGACCAACCGGGTTTTGAACTCGCTCACGCCACGTGAAGAGAAGGTGCTCCGCCTCCGCTTCGGGCTCTCCGACGGGTGCGAGCACACGCTGGAGGAAGTGGGCCAGGACTTCGCCGTCACCCGCGAGCGCATCCGGCAGATCGAGGCCAAGGCGCTCCGCAAGCTCCGCCACCCTTCACGCTCCAAGAAGCTGCGGAGCTTTCTGGAGTCGTGACCAGTTCTCTATGATCATGCGCCTCGGGCCCATAGCTCAATTGGCAGAGCCCCCG
>QHSC01000400.1 GCA_003220345.1 Candidatus Rokuibacteriota bacterium
AGCATCACGTCGGGAATCACGTGGTGCGTTTGTTCCGTTAGTACTTGGCAGGCCGTTACGATCTCACCGGGAGCTATGCCGAGGCCGCGAAGGAGCGCGGTCAAGGCGTCCACCCCCTGCGGCCTGCCTAGCAACACCGTTCCTACTCTATCTTTTGAACCGCCAAAGCTAACCGCGTAATCCGCCGTGGGCGGATGGATATCACCGTCCTCTCGATCACTGTGAAGAGGGGTCGGTGTCTTGACGGAGTGCTGACGCGCGAGCGCTTCCGACTCCTGCCGCCAGATCGAATAGCAATCCCAGTGGATAAAGACTGTGGTTGGCCCGACCACTTCCTGTTCGATGTCGCCCTCCAAGATTGGCATCGCGCAGATGCTACAATGCTTGCCCGTGCCCCTCCCCGAGGACACCTTGCCGCCGACCGACGACAGCGACCCGGATGCTAGACGAGTACGGATCGCTTTTCGCAGAGCTTCATTGGTGGTCATGAATATGCACCGCGCGGTAGAGAAGGCAAGAACGACTCAGGCGTGTGTCGGGATTGCGGGATTCCGTGGCTATGAAAAGTCAACCCGAAACTCTTTGCCATGGTCTTTGAAACCGAGCCTGTCGTAGAGCGCATGAACCCGGTTGCGCGCATGGCGACTCGTGGCGATTAGCTTGTAGCAGCGGTGGCGCTTCGCCTCTGCGACGACGCGCTTCACCAGCGCCGTTCCGATCTCACTACCTCGATGGTCAGGATCAACGAACACGTCCTCCATCAGCCCAAAAGGGCGCTCATGGAGATCGTTCGTCATCACATACAGGTAGGCTCGGCCAACGACCTTACCCTTGAGGCCCTTGGTGATCTTCACGCCATATGCAGGCACACGGACGGCCTTGAGGCCGGTTCGCTTCATGGCTCCACCGCCACGAATTCCTCGGCGGGTATCACTGATGCGCCTCCTCTTCCTCGCCGCCCTCGTTGATGGCGAAGTACGCGCGAAACGCATCGGCGTCGAGGCCCGGTCGAGCAAGAAGACTGTCCTCAGCCATCACGAACGCCCAGCGAATCCGCTTTTCTGCT
>QHSC01000113.1 GCA_003220345.1 Candidatus Rokuibacteriota bacterium
GGCGGATGCCAACGAAAGCTTCCAGACGACCAGGAAGACGCCGGAGCCGATGTCCCTCACGTTGCTCGGCCTCGGTCTCTTGGGGCTCGCGGGACTGCGTCGGATTCGCCTGATCAAGCACTAGGAACCGCCGACACATACAGCAAAGACGTGAACGGGGGCTTTCGCCCCCGTTCAGTTTTTTGGATGTACGCATGGAGAGGCACCGGCGGCATTCGCTGACTCTCTCGTACCGCTCATTGTCGTGCCGCTCATTGTATGTCGTCGGCCGTGTCGAGCTTGCTGGAGAGACAGCCAATGCCTCACTCCGACAGTGCGCAGGCCACAGCGAATCAGGTGGGTCTAGCCGTTCGGAGCGGGACGCCCAGGTCAACCTACGATGGAGGCTCCCTGGATCGACATCGATACAGGAGACTCGATGCTGGCGGACGACATCGAGACGATGGCCACGCGCTGGCACGCTCGGAGGTGCCGCTCGAGTTGTCGATTCAAGTTCCAGCCTCGAGTTCGAGCGCGTCGTCGACGCTCAGATTCCGCGATCACGAGTCCATCTCCGCGCGCGTGCAGCGCGTCACGAGCACGCCGCGGTCCGAAAAAGTTTGACATCTGAACGCCAACGTCTTATATGCCAAGCGAGCATGTATAAGGTACACGGCGAAGTCTTCGACTATACGGAAGCTTTTTCCCGCAACATCGGACTCCTCTCAAGGGCGGAACAGGAAGAGGTGCGGGGCACCCGCGTGGCCATCGCGGGTCTCGGCGGAGTTGGTGGCAACCATACTCTCGCTCTCGCGCGGCTCGGATTCGGACGCTTTTCGCTCGCCGACATGGACAAGTTCGAGTTGGCCAATATGAATCGGCAAGTGGGCGCCACTGTCGACACCCTCGGGCGAGAGAAGGTCGAAGTGACGGCGGAGATGGTCAAGGCCGTGAATCCCACGGCGGAGCTCCGGCTCTTTCCAACGGGAATCAGCGAGGAGAACATCGCCGAGTTTCTCGATGGAGCGTTGGCCGTGATCGACGGTATCGACTTCTTCAATATGAAGGCGCGGCGCCTGCTGTTTCGTGAAGCGAGGGCGAAGGGTGCGTATGCCCTTACGGCGGCCCCGGTGGGTTTCGGAGCAACACTGCACGTATTCTCACCGACCGGAATGAGCTTTGACGAATATTTCGATATTCGCGATGAGATGACTCTGGCCGATCAGGTTCTGCGCTTCGCCCTTGGCCTCGCACCAAAGCTCGCCCATCGGAAATATTTTCCCTTGAACACCGTTGATCTCGAGGGGCGCCGGGCCCCATCACTTTCCCCCGGATGCTTCCTGGCCGCTGTGCTTGTGGCAACGGAGGTCGTGAACCTCGTGATGAGGTTGTATCCACCCAAAGTCGCTCCATATTTCTGCCAGTTCGATCCTCTCGTGCAGACGTACAAGACCGGTTATCTGCGAGGAGGCAATCGCAACCCGATTCAGCGGGCCAAGCGATGGTGGGTTCTCCACACAAACCCAGTCCTTCGCGCCGCCGTCGAGAAACCCGATCGCTAGCACTGTCAGCAGTGTCGGAGTTTCGGTCGTGACATGTCATGAGGTTGACGTCCAGAAGTTGACTTGCTGAAAGACTTAGAGGATTCATCCTGGTGATTTTGTGGGCGAAGATTGCTGACCTCTCCGCACGAAGGCGGTGGCACAGTCCTCGCACTGCGTCTCTCGGAAGCCTTCTTCCGAAAAAGGCAAACCGGTCGCGAGATCGGGACGCAAAGCTACAGGTCAGGATGCTACCAGAGGCCCTGATGGCTGGGCTGCCGAGGACATGGCACGTCTCGCCCCGGAAGAGGAGGCATTCCGCACAGGGGAGGGACCGATTCGATGCTCGTTGAAGTCGCCCGCTCGGAGAATGCAACATCGCAGACGCCGCGTGGATCGCGCCTAAGAAACCATTGCTTCGAGGAGGACCGGTTCGCGGAGAGCCTCGACTTTGGGCTCGCCATCGACCGCGACACTCTCGAGCAAGCCTTTCGGCTGCAGCATGATCAGTATGTGGCGCAAGGCTACATGGATCCGCATCCCACCGGCCTGCGGCTGAATATTCACAGCGCCCTTCCCTCAACGCGGGTGTTCGTGGCCAAGGCGGACGGCCGCGTGGTGGGAACCATGACGCTCATCGTCGATTCTCAGCTCGGTCTGCCCATGGATCAGATCTACGCCGAAGACCTCGGAGGCATTCGAAGTGAGCGACATCAGCTCACGGAAGCCTCAGGTTTGGCACTGGATCCGGATTGCCAGCGCTCCGGGGTCGCCATCCTCATGCGGCTCATACGGCTCATCACCCTGTACGCGGCCGAAGTGCTGCGGTCGAGCGATATCTGCATCGCCGTCAACCCACGTCATGCGACGTTCTATCGGAAGGCCTTGTATTTTCAGAATTTCGGAGCGATGAAGCAGTACGCCAAGGTAAATGGCGCTCCCGCAGTCGGCCTTCGGCTTGACTGTGACTTGCTGCGAATGCTCGTCAGGGAGGAGCGCGA
>QHSC01000114.1 GCA_003220345.1 Candidatus Rokuibacteriota bacterium
CGCCGATTCGATGGAATACGTCGGCCAGATGGGGTTGGCGCTGACGTAGTCGTTAGGTCTGCCTCGCCGATCCGCTGTTGGGTGTGACCTCCCCTTTAAGGGTCACTCACGAGGCATCCGGGTCTCGGTAGGAAGTCCTGACTCGGTAGTTTCAACCTCTCGGAAAAAGTTTCCAACACGCCTGAAGGCCAGATCGGCCGTATCTAGTAATACCCGCCGCCTCATACCCCATCTATTGCGTCGGCATTCCATTTGCTCCGGGTCGTAGGGTTCGCGAACCGGTTCCGCCCCGATCCGCCATGGAGGACACGTGATCACGCCCGACGAGCTGCTGGCTGACCTGCAGGATTCCAAGACCGATCTCGCCCGGGTGGTGGAAGCCGTCCTCCGCGACCGGGTCCCCTACATCGTCGTACCCTCCGCAGCGGTGAAGGCATGGGAACGACGGGAGCCGCATCACTGGGCCAAGGTATCCGGGTGGCTTGCCGCGCAAAACGTTGCCATGGTCCAGGTCTGATGACCATGAACGGACAGGAGATAAGCCAATGAGCCTATGGAACGGCACGCCACGACTGGACGGGATTCGCGTGCTCTTGGTGGAGCGTCTCCCTCACGTGAGGGACGTGGTAGCCGAGGCCCTCGGGCAGTGCGGCGCACAAGTCATCTCTGTCGATTCAGCGGTCGAGGGCCTGGCGGTGCTGAAGCTCGAAAGACCCGATGTGCTCATCAGTAGCCTGGCCATGCCCGACAAAGACGGCTACTGGCTCATCAGGCAAATCCGCGACTTGCCAGCGGAGGAGGGCGGTGACACGCCGGCCGCGGCGTTCACCGGATGCACCACGCGAGAGGACCGGCTTAGGGCCCTGCGGGCTGGGTTCCAGTTCCACATTCCCAAGCCAGCGGATCTGTTCCAGCTGGCGGAGGTCGTGGCCCTCCTCAGTCTGCAGCGCGAGGCGCCGGTTCTGGCCTACTAGCCTCCGGAGCCCTGCTTCACCCGGCGCGTGGGGAGCGGCCGCCCGATCCCGGCGGACGGGCTTGCCGCGTCAGAGTTGACGGAGGCTCGTCAACCTTGTAGATTTCCAGCCACGGACGATTAGCTCAGTTGGCAGAGCACCGGCCTCACATGCCGGGGGTCACTGGTTCAAGTCCAGTATCGTCCACCACTTCTGGCGAGAAAACCCGGCGGGTGTCAAAACCCTTCGGGTTTCGTTGTTCGAGGTTGCAGCGCTCCGATGGTTCCCCTAGACGATCGGCTAAACTCGCCAGCGCCAGCCTAATTCGGTCGGCCCCCCATCTGCCGGGGGAGCCGGATAGTCAGAGCCGGCCACCAGAGCTTCAAGCGCGTCAAGGACCCCGTCTGGATTCACGCGGATATAATGGGCCAACTTCTTATCCCCGTGAGGCGTGCAGAGAATGGTCAAGGTAGCTCCAATCGGCAACGGATTGGTGGTCACACCCTCGTCTAGAAAAATCTGGGTGCCATTGGCCAAGACAATGTGGTCCCGGTGCCGTTCCAGCAGGACGCCGACGATGGTGCTGGGCATGGTCGGTTGGTGTACGAGAGCAAATTGCTTGCCGACGCAAAATCGGTACTTTATGCCGCGCAAAGGTCAAAATGTCTGCCTTTGAGCGTGGACTGGCGGGAAAATTTGTCTTGCCGGGACAAGGCTCCCGAGTCAATGAGACTGACTCGAGGTGCAAGACAGATCCTAGGCGCCGTTGCTCGCGATGACCTGGTTGCCGCCGCGCTGGGCCGCGGTCTGGAGGCGGGACTGTGCGCGCGTGAGCAGCATGGTCTCATTGTGTCCGTCGCGCGGGAAGGACACGAGCCCGACGGAAAGGGTCACGCGGCGCGGGGCGGCGGCGGGGTCGGGCTGGAAGGACACGTTCTCCACATGCGAGCGGATACGCTCCGCCACCCGCGTGGCGTCGTGATCGGGCGTGTTGAGGAGCAGGATGGCGATGCCGTCGCGCGTGCGGGCGACCACGTCGGTGGAGCGGAGGAACTGGGCGATCTTGCGGGAGACGGCCTGCTGCATGGATTCGTCCGACACGGACGCGACGCCATCAGGCTGGACCAGACAGACGGAGAAGAAGTCCTGGTAGCGCGTGGCGCGCGAGGCCTCCCGGGTCAAGAGCTGGTGAAAAGCTTCTTCTCCGAAGACGCCGCTCGCCGGATCCATGAAGTCGGGCACGGCTGAATCCCCTCTCGATAAGGTCTTCCCCAGGCCCGGGCTTCCGGACGGGGCGGACAAGCAGGATACACGAAATCGGGCCCTTCCGGGGGAGTCACCTCAGCGTGGCGCGAAGGGGGTGACCCGGCCGGGCGCCAACCGCGCGTCCACGATGAGGAGATGCTCGGCCCCGGTCTCGCGGGCGCGGGCCAGCGGCCTGGCACGGTCCAGGCCCCCCGGGGAGACTGAGCCGCGCCGGTAGCAAACGTCGTGTCCACGGTGAGCAGCCCGAGCCGATCGAGCGCCTCCTTGACCGCCGCCCAAGGCCCGACCACAATTGCCGCATGCCCACGGCCCGATTCCCGACCATCACGCCCGAGGCTCTCGAGTCGCTCCGCTCGCGGATCGGCAAGGCCGTGCCGCGGCCCGAGCCATATATCGAGGTCGCGACCAGGGACGCCATTCGCCACTGGGCGCAGGGAATAGGGGACAGGAGCCCCTTCTGGGCCGAGGCTCGCGTGGCGCCACCGACCCTCCTCTTCGCCATGGACCGCATCGTCTCCGGCTATGTCGGAGGGCTGCCGGGCATTCACGCCATGTATGGCGGAACGGATTTCCGATGGCGCCGGCCCATCCAGGAAGGCGATCGCGTGGTCGGCCAGAGTGTGCTCAAAGATCTCGTCGAGAAGGCCTCGGCCTTCGCCAAGCGCGCCATCCAGCAGGTCTACCGCACGACCTTCGAGAACCAGCGTGGCGAGCTCGTCTGCGAGGCGGACTCCTGGTGCTTCCGCACGGAGCGAGACACCGCGCGCGAGCGGGGCAAGTACGCAGGACTCCCAGATTCTGGGAAGATGTCTCGGTCGGGGAGGCACTGCCCACCGTGTGCAAGGGCCCGCTGACCGTCACCTCGGTGGTGGCCTTCGTGCAGGGCTGGGGCAGTCTCTACGTGCGCGCGCACGGGCTTGCCTTCGATCTCTTCGAGCGTCATCCCGCCCTGGGAATCCCGAATGCTTTCGGGGTTCCCGAGCCTCCCGAGCGCGTGCACTGGGATGAGCCATTCGCGAGAACGGTGGGTGTGCCTGGCGCCTATGACTATGGTCCGGAGCGGGTGGCCTGGCTCGGCCATGTCTGCACCAACTGGATGAGCCACAACGGCCAGCTCCGGAGGCTCTCGGCCCAGGTCCGCCGTCACAACCTGATCGGCGACACCACCTGGTGCCGCGGCATCGTCACGGGACGGCGCCAGGAAGACGGGGAGGCGCTCGTGGATATCGACTTGGTCGCGGAGAACCAGCGCAGCGAGATCACGGCGAAGGGGTCGGCGACGATAGCGCTGCCCCGGCGGGGCGACTAGATGCCGCCCGCGGCGCGGCTCCTGGCGGAATGGGCGGCCCGGCTCAGGCCCGACGACATCCCCGTGACCGTTCGCGAGAACGCCGCCCTCCGCGTGCTCGACACGCTGGGCTGCGCCCTGGCAGGCGCCCGCGAGGACCATGTCCCCGCCCTCCTTGCCCTGCTCGAGCGATCGGGCGAGGGGCCCTGCACGGTGGTGGGCTCGGCACTCACCAGCGGACCGGCGCCGGCCGCCCTCGTCAACGGGGCCATGGCCCACGGCCTCGACTTCGACGACACGCACGCGGACTCGATCTGTCACGCCTCCGCCGTCCTCGTGCCCACCGTCCTCGCGCTCGCGGAGTCCGAGCATCTGACCGGCCAGGCCGCCCTGACCGCCCTCGTGGCCGGCTATGAAACGATGATCAGGATCGGCATGGCGGCACCGGGGCGCTTTCACGCTCGAGGCTGGCATGCCACGGCAGCGTGTGGTCCGTTCGGCGCGGCGGTGACCGCCGGGAAGTGCCTCGGGCTCGCCGAAGACGGGCTGATGGCCGCGCTGGGTATCGCGGCGAGCATGGCCTCCGGGGTGATGGAGTTTCTGGAGGATGGCTCCTGGGTCAAGCGGCTCCACCCCGGCTGGGCGGCGCAATCGGGGATCCAGGCGGCGATTCTCGCCAAGGGGGGCTTCACGGGACCGGCGACCGGGCTCGACGGCCGATTCGGCTTCCTCCGCGCCGCGCTCGGCGAGGCGGTCGATGTCGGGAAGCGTCTGGACGATCTCGGCCACGAATGGGAGACGGTGCGGAGTTCCTTCAAGCTCTACCCGTGCTGCCACCTGAGCCACGCCTATCTCGACGCGATCACCCGATTGAAGCGCATGGGAGATCTGCGGGCCGAGGAGGTGGAGGACATCGAGTGCCTCGTGCCCGCGGGGGAGGCGCCCATCATCTGCGAGCCCGTGGAAGCCAAGCTCCGGCCGCGTACGCCCTACGACGCGAAGTTCAGCCTTCCTTTCGGCATCGCTGCCGCCCTGGCGCGGGAGCGCGTCGACATCGGCGTCTTCAGCCAGGAGAGCATCGGCGACGCGAACCTCCTCGCGCTGACCGCTCGGGTGAGGTACACGATCGACCCCGACTCGGCGTTCCCACGTACCTTCCCCGGCTGGGTACGGGTGCGCCTCAAGGACGGGCGCACTCTCGAGGCGCGGGAAGAGAGCCAACGCGGAGGGCCGGACCGGCCGATCGCCCCCGACGAAGTGCTGGCGAAGTTCCGGGACAATGCCGCCCAGGCGCTGCCGCCTCTGCGCGTGGCTGCTCTGGAGAGCGGCATCCTCGGGATGGAGAGCGCGGTCGACCTCCACTCGACCATCGCGCTCTGTCGCGGGGGCTGATCATTGGGAACCATCGCCTTTTCGGGACCTTGTGATCCACGAGAGAATCGCTTGCTGGCGCGCGCGGTATCTGAGAAGATTTGAGCATGTTCTCGAGGACGCTTATCGCGGCAGGCTTCTTCGCCGTCACATTCGTGAGCGCCAGCTTGGCCATGGCGCAGTCGGTCGAGATCGAGGCGACGACCCCCGAGGTGCGTCCGAAGTTCGAGATCCTGCGCCCCGAGGCGCCCGGTAGCGAAGTGACCCGACCCAATGACGCGAACATCTATCGCGGCGACCCGGTCGTCAACTATGATCCAGCCTTCATAGAGCCCTTTTCGACGGAGACGTCGACGGGGCGCATGGGGCTGGCGGGATGGACCTCGCCGGTGGGCGGGGACAACGATCATCCTCAGGGAGTTCGCCAGCCTGGTTGGCTGAGCTTTGGCTTTGCGATCACCTGGGGCGGCCCGACACCTGCCGAGCGTCGAGCCACCGCCAAGCCGACCTCCTCTCCCGCTCCTCGCTGATCGCCCCTTCTCACCCCTGATCCGTCGCTCGCGAGAGGGGATGTCTGCGTCTGGCTGGCCCGCTCAGGTACGTACGCCGATGCTCCGCAGGAGCATGGGCGTGAGGGTCGGGACCGCTTCGGTCAGCAAATCCGGCTCGCCGCGCGAGAGCCACTGGATCACGACCTCGTTGACGGCGCCCAGCCAGGCCAGGGTCGCCACGCGCGTGTCGAGCTTCGGGATGGCACCCTCCTGGACGGCCTGATCGAGGTAGCCTCCGATCAGCGCGGCGAAGCGTTCGTGGATCTCCGTACGCTTGGTCTCGTAGGCGGGACCCAGGCTCACGGCCTCGAGCAGGAGGAGCCGGGCGAGGTCGCGGTTCCGGGCGAAGGTCTCGAGACCGGCGCGGAGCGCGGCCTCGACTTTGCCGAGGGCGCCATGCGAGCCCGCGATGGCGTGAGCGACCGCGTCCGCCAGCCGCGCCGCGAAGTCGTCGACGAGGGCGAGGAAGATCGCTTCCTTGTTCGGGAAGTGGTGGTAGACGGCGCCCTTGGACGTTTCCGAGACGCGGACAATGTCGTCGACCACGGCCCTGTGATACCCTTTGCGAGCAAATACCTCGAGGGCCGCGTGCAAGATCCGCTCGCGCGTGGCGATCTTGCTCACAGGCAACGTCCCAGGGAGATTTCATGACGCTGATCCGGATCGGTCACAGTCCCGACCCCGACGACGCCTTCATGTTCTACGCCCTCACCGCCGGCAAGGTGAAGGCGGAGGGGCTCGAGGTCGAGCACGTGCTGGAGGACATCGAGTCGCTGAACCGCCGCGCGCGCACGGGCGAGCTCGAGGTGACGGCCGTCTCCGCCGCCACCTACGTCATGGTGCACGAGCAGTACCGGATGATGGATCCGGGCGCCTCCATGGGCAAGGGTTATGGACCCATCCTCGTCGGCCGGGAGCCGGTGGCGCGAGCGGAGATCGAGCAGAAGGTGATCGCCATCCCAGGCAGCCACACGACAGCCGCCCTTCTCCTCCGGCTCTACGTCGGCGATCCCCCCATCATCGAGGTCGCCTTCGACAAGATTCCCAAGGCGGTGCTCGAGGGACAGGCCGATCTCGGGCTCCTGATCCACGAGGGGCAGATCACCCATCAGCAGATGGGGCTCGTGAAGGTGCTGGACATGGGGCAGGAGTGGGAGCGCGACTCCGGGCTGCCGCTCCCCCTCGGCATCAACGTGATGCGGCGCGATCTCGGCGAGGCCATGCACCGGAAGATCTCGCAGGCCCTTCGCGATTCCATCGACTACGCCTACGCCAATGTGGACGAGGCGCTGGAGTACGCGATGCGGTATGGGAGGGGCATCGACAAGGAGACGTGCAGGAAGTTCGTGCTCATGTACGTCAACGACTACACCAAGCGTCTGGGCCCCGACGGCAAGGCCGCCCTCGAGCGTCTCTACGCGATGGCTCACGCCAGGCAGCTGATCCCGGTCGTTCCGCCCGTCGATCCCATTTAGTAGACCTTCAGGATCTCGTACTCGGTGGTCCGCTGCACCGGGGTGAAGCCCGCCTCGCGGATCAAGGCGATGATCTCGTCGACGGTCACCTTGTTGACGAAATCGGCGGCGGCGTGGACGTTCTCCTCGAAGAGCGTGCCTCCGAAATCGTCGGAGCCCCAGTGCAGGGCGACCTGACCCGTCCGCTTGCCCTCGGAGAACCACGAGGCCTGCACGTGCGCGAAATTGTCGAGGTACAGCCGGGAGGCGGCGAGCATCCGCAGATAGGCGTTGGGGCCCTTGTACGTCTTGATCCACTTTTCCAGGAGCGTATTGCCCGGCTTGAAGGACCAGGGCACGAAGGCCGTGAAGCCTCCATGCTCGTCCTGGAGATCGCGGATGAACTCCCAGTGGTCCACGACATCCTCGGGCAACTCCACGTGGCCGTACATCATGGTCGCGGTGGATCGGAATCCCTGGCGATGAGCCTCGCGATGAACGTCGAGCCAGGCCCGCGGGCCGCCCTTCTTGGGCTCGATACGCTTGCGCACGCGCTCGGACAGGACTTCGGCCCCGCCTCCGGGCAAGGTCGTCTGTCCTGCCGCCTTGAGCCGGGCGAGGACCTCGGGCATGGAGAGCCTCGACACCTCGGCCATGGTCATGATCTCTGAGGCCGTGAAGAAGTGCGGCGTCACCTCGGGGAAGCGGCGTCGTGTCTCCGTCACGAGGGACAGGTAGTAGTCGAGAGGGAGGGCAGGATTGTGGCCGCCCTGCAGGAGGACGGTGGTCGCGCCGTTCCGGGCCGCGGAGTCGATCTTCTCCAGCACCTGCTCGACGGTGAGCGTCCAGGCCTCGGAGTCCCCGGGCTTCCGGTAGAAGGCGCAGAACTGGCAGTCGGTGACGCAGACGTTGGTGTAGTTGGGGTTCGAGTCGATCACGAAGCTGACCTGCCGCTCCGGATGCAGACGGAAGCGTGTCTCCTGGGCGAGGGCCCCCAGCTCGACGAGGGGGGCGTCCGTGAGCAGCCACCGGCCCTCGGCGCGGTCGAGCCGCTTGCCCGCCTCCACCTTGGCCCGGATCTCCGCGAGCACGCTAGCTCCAGACCTTGACGACGTTGTAGAGAGCGTCGCGCTCGACGGCAACCTTTCCCGCGTCGTGGATCATCCGCAAGACCTGCTCCCGGGCCAGGCCAGGGGGGCTCGCCGCTTGGGCCATGTGGGCGATCTTCTCGTCTTCCAGCGTGCCGTTGACGTCGGAGGCACCGAAGTGGAGCGCCACGGAGGCGGTTTCCTCGCCGATCATGACCCAGTACGCCTCGATGTGCGGGAAGTTGTCGAGGAGGAGCCGCGAGGCCGCGATGGTGCGCAGGTCGTCCGTGGGCGGCGTCTGGCGCGGCACCAGCTTCGTGTTGCCGATCTGGTAGGCGAGCGGGATGAAGGTCAGGAAGCCGCCCGAGACATCCTGCTGCGCGCGGAGGCGGAGCAGGTGCTCCACGCGCTCGGCCATGGTCTCGATGTGGCCGTAGAGCATGGTCGCATTGGTCTTGATGCCCAGGGAGTGCGCGATGCCGTGGATCTCGAGCCAGCGATCGGCATTGGCCTTGCCCGTGTAATGCAGCGCTTTCTGGAGCCGCGGGGAGAAGATCTCGGCGCCGCCACCGGGCATGGAGTGCAGGCCAGCGTTCTTGAGCCGCGCCAGGGCCTCGCGCGGCTCGATCTTCCAGCGCCTCCAGATATAGTCGATCTCGGCCGCCGTGAAGGCCTTGATCTGGGTCTCGGGGCGGGCCGCGTGAATGGCGGCGATGAGCCGCTCGTAGTACTCGAAGGGCCAGTCGGGATGATGGCCGCCCACGATGTGAGCCTCGCGCGTGCCCGGCTTGATCATCTCCAGCACGTCCTCGATGGAGTTCTCGAAGGCGCCCTCTTCGCCCTTCTTCCGGGCGAAGTCACAGAAGGAGCAGGACAGCACGCAGACATTGGTCGGATTCACGTACCGGTTGAGGACGAAGAAGACCTGCTCTCCGTGCCGGCGCGACTTGGCGAAGTCGGCCATCCGCCCGAGGCCGTGGAGATCCTCCGTCTCGAAGAGGAGAAGACCGTCTTCCCGGCTGAGCCGCTGGCCGGCGCGCACCTTGTCCCAGAGCGGCGACAGGCGAGAGTCTCGGAAGAGGGCCGGACCAGCATCGGCAGCGAGCATGAGACCTCCTGGGATGGGGTTCAGACCGACCGGTCGGTCTGATTCTAAGTGCGCGTCTTTCAGGCTGTCAAGGAATCGCCGAACGAAGCGTCTCGGCTCCCAGCTACGTCGAGTGCGGAGCGATGCTCGTCTGGTATGCCGCCTCGGAGATCAGGCGCCAGTCGTTGCTCTGGGCCTGGAACTTGCCCATGGACGCGTATGCCTTGCGCCCGACCGGGCTCTTCTCCGATTCGTCCCGGAGCACCTGCTCCGAGACCCGTCTGAGCTCCTTCAGGGTGCTGCTGGAGAGGGAGAGAATGTCTACCTTGCCCTTGAAATCCGTCCGTAGCCGCGCAAGCGCGAGGGCATTCTTCTGCTCGTACTCGGCGAGCCCAGTCATCTGAACGCTCTGGCAGGCGTACTCCACGATGTAGCGAAGCTCGGAGGGGAGCGCCTCGTACGCCTTGCGGTTGAAGGTCAGCTCGGTGGTCGAGCCGGGCTCGTGCCAGCTCGGATAGTAGTAGTAGCGCGCGACCGCCGGGAGGCCGAGGCGGATGTCGTCGTGGGGCCCGACCCACTCGGCCGCGTCGATCACGCCCCGCTCGAGGGCCGCGGTGATCTCGTTGCCCGGAGTGAGGACGACGATCGTTCCCAGCGCACCGAGGATTTTCCCGCCGATCCCCTGGATGCGCATCTTGAGATCCTTGAATGCGGACGGGCTGCCGAGCTTCTTCCGGAACCATCCCGCCATTTGCATCCCGGTGGAGGGCCCGGGACGGGGAAGCAGGTTGAAAGGCGCGTACCCTTCCTCCCACAGCTTGAGCCCGTCACCGTAGAGCAGCCACGACATCATGCCCTGGCCATTGGGGCCGAACGGCACCTTCGAGAACCACAGGAAGCCCGGGTCCTTGGCCGTCCAGTAGTGCGACGAGCCGAAGAAAGCCTCGATGGTGCCCTGGGAGCAGGCATCGAAACACGCCCCCGTCGCCATGATCTCGCCGCCCGCGTGCACTTGGATCTTGAGACGGCCGCCGCTCATCTCGTCGACGATGCGGGTAAAGCGCTGGGCGGAACCAAGGAGAAGGTCGAGGTTGGGCAGCCACGCCGTGGACATCCTCCACTGAAACCGGGACTGGGCCTGGACCATGGGCGCGTCCACGGAGGCCGCGGCGCCCGCGGCTACGCGAAGCCGGCGATGAAGCGATCGAGGAAGAGATTGTAGCAAGCTGGTGTGCGCTCGGCGCTCGACGTCGGCGGAGTCGAGGGCCGGCACGTCAAGAATATCACAAGTTTATGCGACGTCCGGTGACGTGCTATCCTTGCCCTCCGTGAGCAGCCCAGACGCCGCCTTCTTCGAAGATCTCAAGGTCGGCCAGGAGTACATCTCTCCCGGCCGCACGGTGACCGAGACGGACGTCATGATCTTCGCGGGGCTTTCCGGAGACTACAACGTGCTCCACACCGACGCCGAGCACATGAAGGGGTCACTCTTCGGCGAGCGGATTGCCCATGGGCTCCTCGGCCTCGCCATCCAGCAAGGCCTCGCCTCGCGCGGGGAGCCCGCGGCCGCCCACGGGCTGTTGGCCGCGGTCAAGTGGAAGTTCAAGGGCCCCATCCGGCTCGGGGACACGATCCACGTCCGCTCACGCATTGTGGGGCTCAAGGAAGGCGTCGAACCCGGACAACAGCTCGTCACCGTCGAGCGTCAGGTCATGAACCAGCACGGTGAGGTGGTGCAGGAGGGCGAGACCGAGCACGTGCTCGGGAGCCGCAAGCCATGAGCTCCCCCCGCATCGACACCTCGGTCGCTCCGAGCCAGGTGTACTTCGAGGACGTCGAGCTCAACGTACCCCTGGAGACGCCGGGGATGACGCTCACCGCGGCGCACGTGGCGCTGTTCACAGGTGTGGCCCAGGACGTGAGCCCTCGCGACGACGGGTTCGTGCCCGATCTCCTGCCGCTCTGTATCTCGTCCGGGCTCGGGTGGCGCGTGCCCCGTCCGCCGCTCGCCGTCCTGGCGTTCATGGGATTCGAGTGGCGCTTCCTCCTGCCTCTGCGCGTCGGAGACACGATACGGAGCATCTCGGTCACGAACACGAAGCGCTCCCTGCGTGAAGGCGGCGTGGTGATCGAAGAGCGGCGGATCGTCAATCAGCGCGGAGAGACCACGCAGGCGGGCAAGCTGACCCTGCTCGTGGCGAAGCGCCCGAAGCCATGACGGACGCCGCGCCCCGCGTCCTCCTCCTCACCGCCTCCTATGGCTCGGGCCATACGGGCGTGGCGGAGACGCTCGCCCGCGAATTGCAGATCGCCGGCGCCGTGCCCAGCGTGGTCGATCACTTCCGCGAGCTCGTCCATCCGCGCTTCGACGAGTGGAGCCGCGGGCTCTACTACTGGATCCTCAAGGAAGCGCCCGCGCTCTGGGGCGGGGCGTACTGGGTCGGCGATCGCCTCAGCGTCTCCTCGCCGCTCCTCCTGGGCTTCAACCGCATCGGAGCGCGCAAGCTGCGACGGCTTCTGAGGGCGGAGCGCTTCGACCACGTCGTGTCGGTCCACCCGGCGCCGGCGGCGGCGCTGTCGTATCTCCGCGGGCGCGGCGAGCACGTCCCGTCTCACACGACCGTGTTCACGGACTTCGTCGCCCATACCCAGTGGATCCATCCGCACGTGGACCGCTATTGCGTTCCCGCGGAGGAGATCGCCAACGAGCTCACGGCCAAGGGCCTCCCGCGCGACGGCGTCCGGGTGACGGGCATTCCCGTGGGTCGCGAGTTCGGCCAGCCCGCGGACCGCGCAGGGGCGCGTCTCTCGCTCGGGCTCTCGCCGCGCCAGCCCATCCTGCTCTTCATGGATGGCTCGGAGGGCGGCTTCGGAAAGCTCGAGGAGGCGGCCCGGACAGTGCTCGCCATGGAGCAGCCCTTCCAGTCCATCTTCGTCGTGGGTCGCGAGCGGTCGCTCGAGGCTCGCCTCGGCCAGCTTGCCCGCGGGCGCGAGAGCCGCGTCAAGGTGCTGGGCTTCGTCGACAACGTGCGCCAGCTCATGGCGGCGGCGGACTTCCTCGTCACCAAGGCGGGAGGTCTCACCCTCACCGAGGCCCTCGCCGCCGAGCTTCCCGTCATCTGCTTCGGGTCGCTGCCCGGCCAGGAGAGCCGCAATGAGCGCTTCGCCGCCATGGCGGGGGTGGCCCTGGTCGCGAGCTCGGGGGCGCAGCTCCAGCGGGTGATCGGTGCCGCGCTCCGCGACTCCGGTCTGCTCCGCAGCATTCGCGAGCGGATCCGGCTCTACCGGCGCCCTCACGCCGCCGAGCAGATCGTGGACTTGATCCTGGAGGGCCGGGCCGCCCGTCGCGAGCGCGCCTCGTGAATCGGGAATGAACCAGGCCGCCTGGCTGCTCCTGCCCCCCGCGGTGTGGGCGGGCTACGCGTGGGGCTCGCACGCGTTGACTCTGGCGAGCGCCTGGCGAGGCCCACGCCTCAGCGGCAAGGCCGCGCTCACCTTCGATGACGGACCCGATCCTTCCCATACGCCCCGCGTCCTGGACGTGCTGGGCGCGCACGGGATCACGGCCACCTTCTTTCTCATCGGCGAGCGGGCGGCTCGGGAGCCCGCCCTGGCGAGAAGGATCGCCGAGGAGGGTCACGATCTCGGCAATCACACGTGGAGCCATCGGAGCCTCTGGCTCTCCGGCCCGCGAGAAACCGCCCGCCAGGTCGGACAAGGCCATGCCGCCATCGCGGAGGCGGCCGGCGCGGCGCCACGCTTCTTCCGCCCCCCCTGGGGCATGACCAATCTCGCCCTTTTTCCCCTCCTGAAAAGGCTCCGGACGCCCTGTGTCTTCTGGACGGTGCAGACGGAAGGCAGGCGCCCGGCCGCGGGGGCGCTCCAGATCGAGCGCGCGCGCCGTCGGACGCGCGGGGGAGCCATCCTGGACCTGCACGACGCCGACGGCGTGCCTGGCGCGGGGGTCCGTCTCCTCGAGGCGTTGCCGGGCATGATCGCGGCCATCAGGAGCCTCGGCCTTTCCCTGGTTCCGCTCCGCGAGCTGCTGTAGAATCGCCAGCACCTCGACGTCAGACAAAGGAGTCCGTGATGGCCATCGACCCCCGCCACAAGAGCCGCGTGCTCCTCGAAGGCACGGATCGCGCCGCCGCGCGCGCCATGATGAAGGCCGTGGGCTTCACCGACCAGGACCTGGCCCGCCCGCAGATCGGAGTGGCCCACTCCTGGATCGGGACGATGCCGTGCAACTGGAACCACCGCAAGCTCGCGGAGAAGGTGATGCAGGGCGTGCGCGCGGCCGGCGGCACGCCCATCGAGGTCAACACCATCTCCATCACGGACGGCATCACCATGGGCACCGAGGGGATGAAGGGCTCGCTCATCAGCCGCGAGGTCATCGCCGATTCGGTAGAGCTGGTGGCGCGCAGCCACATGTTCGACGGCATCGTCACCATCTCGGGCTGCGACAAGACCATCCCCGCCATGACCATGGTGCTGGGCCGGATGAACATCCCGGGCCTCATGCTCTACTGCGGCTCCATCATGTTCGGGCGCTTCGCGGGTACCGGGCAATTCGCCAACCGCAACCTGACCATCCAGGACGTCTTCGAGGCGGTGGGCTGCTACAACGCGGGCAAGATCGACCTCGAGGAGTTCAAGGCGGTGGAAGACCACGCCTGCCCGGGGGCGGGCGCCTGCGGCGGGCAGTTCACCGCCAACACGATGTCGACCGCCTACGAGATGCTCGGGATGTCGCCCATGGGCTGGAATGGCGTCCCCGCGATAGACCCCCGCAAGGAAGAGGTCGCCTTCGAGTGCGGCAAGCTCGTGATGGAGCTCGTGAACAAGGGGATCACCCCGCGCTCGCTCATCACCCGCAAGAGCCTCGAGAACGCCATCTCGGGCGTGATGGCCACGGGCGGCTCGACCAACGCCGTGCTGCATCTGCTCGCCACGGCCAAGGACTTCGGCCTCAGGCTTTCCCTCGATGACTTCGACCGCGTCTCGAGAAAGACTCCGGTGCTCGCCGATCTCAAGCCCTGGGGCAACTACACGGCGCCGGAGATGTTCCAGGCCGGCGGCATGCCGGTCGTGGCCAAGCGGCTGTTGGAAGCCGGGCTCCTGCACCCGGACGAGAAGACGGTCACGGGACGCACCATCGGGCAGGAGGCCGCCGCGGCGGTCGAGCCTGCCGGACAGCAGGTGATCAAGTCGCTCAAGGAAGCGCTCAAGCCCACCGGGGGCATCGCCATCCTGCGTGGCAATCTCGCCCCGGGCGGGTGCGTGATCAAGCTTTCCGGCCAGAGCCGCTACAGCCATCGCGGTCCGGCGCGGGTCTTCGAGCGCGAGGAAGACGCCTTTCAGGCGGTCAAGAAGGGCAAGATCAAGCCACACGACGTCATCGTCATCCGCTACGAAGGCCCCAAGGGCGGCCCCGGCATGCGGGAGATGCTGCACGTCACCGGGGCCCTCCAGGGGGCCGGACTCGGCGACACGGTCGCCCTCATGACGGATGGACGATTCTCAGGGGCCACCCACGGCTTCATGATCGCTCATATCGTCCCCGAGGCGGCCGAGCGCGGACCCATCGCGGCCATCCACAGCGGCGACATCATCAACATCGACGTCAAGAAGCGCCGGCTCGACGTGGAGATCTCCGCGGCCGAGATGAAGAAGCGCCTCGCCAAGTGGAAGGCGCCCAAGCCCCGCTACACGAGCGGCGTGTTCCACAAGTACGCGATCACGGTCGGCAACGCCTCCGAGGGCGCGATCACCGGCTGATCGTCGCCCGCCCCCGCTCGGTGTTCCGGCGCCCGTGAGCTAGAATGGGCGCATGAGTGCCGCCGGCTCGCCCTTCTGCAAGGCCTTCGAGAGCCGGATCCTGCTCATGGACGGGGCCATGGGCACCATGATCCAGGCGCGCGATCTCTCGGCTCAGGACTTCGGCGGCGCTCAGCTCGAGGGGTGCAACGAGCACCTGAACCTCACGCGCCCCGACGTCATCCGGGCCATCCACGATGCCTATCTGGACGCCGGCGCCGATCTGATCTCACCCAATTCCTTCGGATGTGCTCCGTATGTGCTCGCCGAATATGGCCTGACTGAACGCTGCCACGAGATCACGCTTGCGGGTGCGCGTCTGGCCCGCGCGGCCGCGGACAGCCGCTCCACTCCGGAGCGCCCGCGATTCGTTCTCGGCGCCATGGGCCCCGGCACCCGCACCATCACCGTCACGGGCGGCGTGACCTTCGACCAGGTGCTGGACGCGTACTACCGTCAGGCCCGCGCGCTCATCGAAGGCGGCGTGGACGCACTGATGCTCGAGACCTGCCAGGACACGCTCAACGTCAAGGCGGCGGCCATCGGCATCAGGCGCGCCATGGCGGAAGCCGGTCGCCAGCTTCCTCTCATGGTGAGCGGCACCATCGAGCCCATGGGCACCATGCTCGCCGGGCAGGGCGTGGACGCGCTCTACGCCTCGCTGGAGCACCTCGATCTCTTCTCGATCGGTCTCAACTGCGCCACGGGCCCCGAGTTCATGACCGACCATCTGCGCTCGCTGAGCGAGATGGCGACCTGCCTGGTCACGGTCTATCCGAACGCGGGGCTTCCCGACGAGCGCGGCCACTACGAGGAGACGCCGGAGAGCCTGGCCCTCAAGATGCGCCGGTTTGTCGAGGAGGGCTGGGTCAACGCCGTGGGCGGCTGCTGCGGGACGACGCCCGCCCATATCACCGCGCTCTCGCGAATCGTCGGGGATCATGCGCCCCGACGGCCGAGCGCCTCACGGGCCGCCGCCGTCAGCGGCATCGAGGCGCTCTACCCCGCCGACGACAATCGCCCCGTGCTCGTCGGCGAGCGGACCAACGTCATCGGCTCGCGCAAGTTCAAGGACCTCATCGTCGAGGACAAGTTCGAGGAAGGCTCCGAGGTCGGGCGCGCGCAGGTCAAGGGCGGGGCGCAGGTGCTGGACGTCTGCCTCGCCAACCCGGACCGTGACGAGACGGCGGACATGGACCGCTTCATGGAGCAGGTCACGCGCAAGGTCAAGGTCCCGCTCATGATCGACTCCACGGATGCCGTGGTGATCGAGCGAGCCCTGCGGGCCTGCCAGGGCAAGGCCATCGTGAACTCGATCAACCTGGAGGACGGGGAAGAGCGCTTCGAGAAGGTCGTCCCTCTCCTGCGCACCTATGGCGGCGCGGTGGTCGTCGGCTGCATCGACGAGGACAAGCAGCAGGGGATGGCGGTGACGCGGGCGCGCAAGCTCGCCGTGGCCGAGCGCTCTCATGCCCTCCTCACGGAGAAGTACGGCGTGCCCGCCCGCGACCTGATCTTCGACGCCCTCGTCTTTCCCGTGGGCACGGGCGACGTCAACTACATCGGCTCCGCCGTCGAGACCATCGAGGGCATCCGAGCCATCAAGGCCCGCTTTCCCGAGAGCAAGACCATCCTCGGCATCTCCAACGTCTCCTTCGGCCTGCCTCCCGCCGGCCGCGAGGTGCTGAACGCCGTCTTCCTCTATCACTGCACCAAGGCCGGGCTCGACTACGCCATCGTCAACACGGAGCGGCTCGAGCGCTATCCGTCCATCCCCGAGGAGGAGCGGCGGCTGGCCGAGGACCTGATCTACTGGCGCGGCGCCGACCCCGTGGCCGCGTTTGCCGCGCATTTCCGCGGCAGGAAGAAGGAAGCCAAGACGGGTGCTACCCTGCCGCTCGACGAGCGGCTCGCCCGCTACATCGTGGAAGGCTCCAAGGACGGCCTCCTCGACGACCTCGCCCTCAAGCTCAAGGAGGCGGGGGCGCTCGAGATCATCAATGGCCCCCTCATGAAGGGCATGGAAGAGGTCGGACGGCTCTTCAACGACAACCAGCTCATCGTGGCCGAGGTGCTCCAGTCTGCTGAGGCCATGAAGGCGGCCGTGGCCTACCTCGAGCCCTTCATGGAAAAGGACGAGAGCGCCACGCGGGCCACCCTCATCCTGGCCACCGTCAAGGGCGACGTCCACGACATCGGCAAGAACCTCGTGGAGATCGTGCTGAAGAACAACGGCTATCGCATCATCAACCTCGGCATCAAGGTGCCCCCCGAGGATCTGATCGCCGCCTATCACCAGCACAAGCCCGACGCCTTCGGCCTCTCGGGACTGCTCGTCAAGTCTGCCCAGCAGATGGTGACGACGGCCCAGGACCTCCGCGCCGCCGGCATCGAGATCCCGCTCTTCGTGGGCGGGGCCGCGCTGACGCGCAAGTTCACGGCGACGCGGATCTCCGTGGAGTACGGGGGGCCCACCCTGTACGCCAAGGACGCCATGGACGGGCTCGACCTCGCCAACCGGCTCTTCGGCGCCACCACCCGTGAGAGCCTCATCGAGCGCCTCCGCACCGAGCATGAGCGGCTGCGCGCGGGCGCCGAAGTCTCGGCAGAGCCGCGGCCCACCACGGCGGCGCCCGCCCGCTCGGCCGTCTCGCGGGACGTTTCCGTCCCGAAGCCGCCCGACCTCGATCTCCACGTGCTCCGCCGGGTGCCCCTGACGCACGTCTTCCCCTATCTCAATCTCCAGATGCTCCTCGGCAAGCATCTGGGCGTGAAGGGCTCGGTCCAGCGGTTGCTCGCCGAGGGAGACCCGAAGACCCTCGAGATCAACGCGGTGATCGAGGAGCTGAAGCGCGAGGTCGTAGAGCAGGGGTGGCTGGAGGCCAACGCCCTCTACCGCTTCTTCGAGGCGCGCTCGGCGGGCGAGGATCTCATCCTGTCTCGCGATGGGCGCGAGGCCGCGCGCTTCACCTTCCCCCGTCAGCGGGCCGGCGAGCGGCTCTGTCTCGCGGACTATGTACGGGATACGGCGGCGGAGCCGGACTACGTGGCGCTTTTCGCCGTGACCTGTGGCAAGGGCGTCCGCGAACTCGCGGAGCGGTGGAAGGAAGAGGGGCAATATCTGCGCTCCCATGCCATCCAGGCCCTCGCCATCGAGCTGGCCGAAGCTCTCGCGGAGATGCTCCACGCGCGGCTGCGCACCCAGTGGGGCTTTCCTGATCCGCCCGGGCTATCCATGGAAGACCGGCTCAAGGCGCGCTACCGAGGCATCCGGGTCTCCTTCGGCTATCCCGCCTGTCCGAACCTCGCCGACCAGCGCATCCTCTTCGATCTCCTCGAGCCGTCGCAGATTGGCCTCGAGCTGACGGAAGGATTCATGATGGACCCCGAGGCCTCCGTGTCGGCCCTCGTCTTCCATCACCCAGAGGCGAAGTACTTCAAGGCCGAGTAGCTTGCCCATCTCACCGAGGTTCCTGGGACTGCTCGAGGCCGAGGGTCTCGGGGCGATGCGGGGGCTCGACGTCGGCTGCGGTACGGGGCGGCTGACCTTCTGGCTTGCCGCGCGCGCGCGGCAAGTCGTGGGCCTCGACAGGGAACCCGCCGCGATCAAGGAAGCGCGACGTCTGGCCGAGCAGGCCCAGGTCGGGAACGTCGACTTCATCGAAGCGGATGCCGAGCGCGAGGAATACCATCGCTTCGCTCCGGACATCGTGACGGCCCATCTCTGCGCCTCCGACGCCATCATCGAGCGCGCGGCCCGGGCCCTTCGCTCCGGCCGCTGTCTCGGCATGGTCGCCTTCCACGTCGACCAGTGGAAGGAGACGGGGAAGGTCTCGCGCTTCGCCTACGATGAGGCACGCATGGAGCGGAGCCTCAAGGCCCAGGGCCTGGTGCCCGAGGCTCTCGAGGTCGAGCGAGAGGTGAAGCGCTTCGCGTCGGTCGAGGAAGGCCTGGCCGCCGCGGTGGGCCTCGAGGACGCCTGGCGCGCCGACGGTCGGTGGTTCCGCTACATTGCCTTTCTCGAGGGCGGGGGGCGCACCCTCACGCGGGCACATCTCATCGTCAGGGCCCGCAAATCGTGACGCTGACCTCGTCGATCCTGACCGGCTCCGTCAAGTCCCGGGCGCTCGCCGCGGGCTTCGACCACGTGGCCATAGGTCCCGCGTCTCCTCCCGACCACGGCCCCGCCCTGGAGCGCTGGCTCGCGGCCGGGTACGCCGGGACCATGAGCTATCTCGAGCGACGCCTCGGCGAGCGACTCGATCCCGACTCCGTGCTCCCCGGGGCGCGCTCCGTCGTCTGCGTCGCGCTCAACTATTTCCCGGGCGAGCCCGTGCCCGATCCGTCGTGGACGCCCGTGGCGCGCTATGCCTGGGGTCGGGACTACCACGACGTGATGACGCCCCGTCTGCAGGCGCTCGGGCAATATCTTCTCGAGGCCGTGGGAGCTCGGAGCCGCGCCTACGTCGACACGGGGCCCGTGCTCGAGCGGGATCTGGCGGCACGGGCGGGCCTGGGGTGGACGGGCAAGAACACCATGCTCTTGCATCCGGATCTCGGCTCGTGGTTCCTGATCGGCGTCCTCCTCACGACGGCCGAGCTCGCCTTCGACGAGCCGTTGCCGGACCGCTGCGGCTCCTGCCGGGCCTGCCTGGATGCCTGTCCGACCGGAGCCTTCGTCGCCCCCTACGTCCTCGACGCCCGTCGCTGCATCTCGTACCTGACCATCGAGCATCGCGGGGACATTCCTCCCGCGCTCCAAGACGCCCTCGGTCCCTGGCAGTTCGGCTGCGATGTCTGTCAGGAGGTCTGTCCCTGGAACAGGAAAGTCCCGGTGAGTCGTGAGACCGCCTTTCGGCCATCGGCCCCCTATCCGGGCGCCGAGCGAATCGCCGCCATGAGCGACGAGGAGCTCCGCGCCCGCTTCCAGGGAACCGCCCTCCTGCGCCCGCGGCCCGCCGGGCTCCGCCGGAACGCCGCGGCGTTCCGCCACAATTCGGCGCGGCTCCCCCCCGCGTGAGCGAGGAGCGGAGGGCCCGTGCCCTCGAGGTGCTCCTCGCCTTCAGCAAGCTCGGCGTGAGCAGCTTTGGCGGGCCCATCGCCCATATCGGGTATTTCCGCGAAGAGTTCGTCGTGCGGCGGCGCTGGCTCGACGAGCATGCCTACGCCGATCTCGTCGGTCTCTGCCAGTTCCTGCCCGGCCCCGCGAGTAGCCAGGTCGGTTTTTCCCTCGGGCTCATGCGGGCGGGCTATCTCGGCGGCCTCGCGGCGTGGACAGGATTCACGCTGCCCTCCGCGATCGCCCTCGTCCTCTTCGCGCATGGCGCGAGCGCGCTTCAAGGATCGCTGGGGACCGGCCTCCTGCACGGCCTCAAGCTCGTGGCCGTGGCGATCGTCGCCCAGGCCGTCTGGGGGATGGCCCGCACGCTCTGCCCCGACCGCGAGCGTGCGACGATCGCGATGGTCGCGACCCTGGTCATCCTGATCAGCGCGTCCTCGGGCGCCCAGATCCTGGCCATCGCGCTGGGGGGCGTGGCCGGCCTGTGGCTCTGTCGTGCGGCGCCGCAGGCACCGACCGGCCACGTGTCCGTGCCCGTCTCGCGCCCGGTCGGGCTGGCGGCCCTCGCCATTTTCCTGCTGCTGCTCGTGGCGCTGCCGGTATGGCGAAATCTCGGAGCATCCCAGGGCCTCGCGCTGTTCGAGGCCTTCTACCGGTCGGGCGCGCTGGTGTTCGGGGGCGGCCATGTGGTCCTGCCCCTGCTGCGCGAGGCCGTCGTGGCCCCCGGCTGGGTCAGCGACGACGTCTTCCTCGCCGGCTATGGCGCTGCCCAGGCCGTGCCCGGCCCGCTCTTCACCTTCGCGGCGTACCTCGGAGCCGTGGTGACGCCACAGCCGCACGGATCGGTGGGGGCTGCCCTGAGTCTTGTCGCCATCTTCCTTCCCGGCATGCTCGCGCTGATGGGCACGTTGCCATTCTGGGACGCCTTCCGGCGGCGCGTGAGCGCTCAGGCGATCATGCGGGGCGTGAACGCGGCGGTGGTCGGGCTGCTCGGCGCCGCGCTCTACCACCCGGTCTGGACGAGCTCGGTCGAGACGCCGGCGGACTTCGGGCTTGCTCTTGTCGGGTTCGTGCTCCTGAACGTGTGGCGGGCGCCGCCGCTGCTCGTGGTCGTCATCGGCGCGCTCGGGGGCGTGGCGCTTGCCCAGCTCAGGGCGTGATCTCGGTCTGAAGCGCGCCAAGGGATGGCTCCGGTGATCCGCTCGGTCACCGTGTTCTGCGGCTCGAGCGACAGCGTGGACAGGAAATACTTCGCCGCGGCCGAGGAGCTCGGGGCCAAGCTCGCCCGGCGCGGCTGGCGGCTCATCTACGGAGGCGGAGGCGTGGGCCTCATGGGCAGTTTGGCGCGGGCAGTCCTCGCTCACGGGGGCGAGGTCACCGGGATCATCCCCAAGGCGCTCCTGGAGCTCGGCGTGGGCGACACGGGCCTCACGGAGCTCGTGGTCACCGACGGGCTCCGGGACCGCAAGGCGATCATGGACGAGCGGGGCGACGCCTTCGTGGCCCTGCCGGGCGGCCTCGGCACGCTCGAGGAAGTGCTGGAAGCGCTCACCCTCAAGCAGCTCGGCTACCATCGCAAGCCCATCGCCGTTCTCGATCTCCACGGCTTCTTCGATCCGCTGTGGGCGCAGTTCCAGCGCGGAATCGACGAAGGCTTCATCAAGCCCGAGTTCCTCGACCTCTGGTATCCTGCCCCCGACATCGACGCTTTGCTCCGGTACCTCGACGGCTACGAACCGCACGGCTATGGGCTCAAGTGGACTCGCCGCACCCGGACGTCGAGCGGACCAGCAGCTGACTAGGAGATCGCGTATGAGACGTCCCTCTGACCGCCTGATCGGCATCGTCGCGCTCGTCGTGGCTTGGTGTCCCTTGGCCGTCGGGCCCGCCGTGGCCGGATCCATAAAGGGCGCTGTGCTCCACGCGGGGCCGCCGCCGGAAAAAAAGACCGTGACCATCAACATCGACCAGTACGTGTGCGGCAAGAGCAGGGAGAGCGAGGATCTCGTCCTCGGTCCCAACCGCGGCGTTCGCTGGGCGGTCGTCTCGCTCCAGACGCCCCCGCCCGGAGTCCGCGGGGAGGCCCCACCCGGCCCCGTGCAGGTGGACCAGCAGCAGTGCGTCTACGTGCCGCGCGTGGTGATCGTTCCGGTGGGGGGGACGGTGGAGTTCCTCAACAGCGATCGGCTGCTCCACAACCTGCACAGCGTCAGCACGGAGAACGCGACCTTCAACCGGACCCAGCCCAAGGGACGGACCGTTCCCGTCGCCTTCAAGAAGCCGGAGATCGTCCGGATCGACTGCGATCTCCACACCTGGATGCGGGCCTGGGTGGTGGTCGCCGAGCACCCGTTCTTCGCCGTCACCGGCGCCAACGGCGAGTTCGCTCTCGACAACGTGCCGCCCGGCAAGTACACGCTCAAGATCTGGCACGAGACCCTGGGGACGGTCACCCGCGACGTCACCGTCGACGACAAGCCCGTCACCAGCGTCGTCGTCGAGATAGGCAAGAAACCCTGAAAGGCGGCTCAAAAAGGTCCAGATGCGAGGCGGCGCCCGAAGGCCGCAGGGGAGGCGTACTTTCTGTACGTTGAACCTGCGGCCGAGGGCGCCAACGAAGCAGATGGGCCTTTTTCAGCCGCCTAGGGCGTAACGGTGATCGGCTTCGAGGACTCCCAGGCCGCCGAGTGGGTCGGCTCCTCCACGGCCTTTAGCACGCCGCCCTCGTCGAGGGCGATGGTGAAGGTGACCTTGGGGAACGAGAAGACCGGGTGGAGGTAGGCGCGAGAGATCTCCGCGCCGTTGATGTAGAGGGCGATGTAGCGCACGAAGTGCTCGCCGAGCGAGGGATGATCGCCGCCCGCCCCCACCGTGATGGTGACATCGAACCACTCCCCCCGCTTGACGCGGTCCGGCGCCACGATCCTCGGCGTGTGCTTCGGATCGAAGGCGCTCCGCACTTCCTTGTACTCGGGGGTGAACTGCTCTTCCTGCCCAGCGATCGCGGGCAGGGGCGAGAGAACGACGGCCGCGATGACGGCCGCCAACGCTACCGTCCACCGACTGCGCACGCGCATGGCTCTCCTCCTCCCGCTCCAGGACCTCACGCGTCGCCCAGCATCTTGCGAATGGCGTCGAGGAGCTGCCGGGGGCTGTACGGCTTGGCGAGATAGGCCGAGGCGCCCGCGTCCATGGCCTTCTTGTCGTCACCGCTGAGCGCGAACGAGGTGACGACGATGATGGGGATCTTGGCCGTCTCGGGCTCGGCTCGAATCCGTCGCGTCGCATCCAGGCCCGACAGCCTCGGGAGCTGGACGTCCATGATGATCAGGTCGGGCTTCTCGCGGCGCGCCGCCTCGACGCCGGCCTCGCCGTCGTGGGCCTCCAGGAGACCATAGGGTTGACGCGCGAGAAGGTCGCGGACGATCTTTCGGTTGAACTCGTTGTCCTCGACGAGCAGGATCTTCTTCTGGCTCATGTACCCTCCGTGACTTCCGCCAAGCGCAGAGGAATCGCGAAGTGGAAGGTCGAGCCGCGGCCCGGCTCGCTCTCGACCCAGATGCGCCCTCCGTGGAGCTCCACGAACGTCTTGGTGATGCTCAATCCCAGCCCCGTCCCCCCGAACTCGCGGCTGATGCTCGCGTCGACCTGGCGGAACTCACCGAAGATGTGATCGAGCTGGTCAACCGCGATGCCGATGCCCGTGTCGCTCACCGTGTACACGACCCGGTCGCCGTCGAGTCGGGCGCGGATGGCCACCGTGCCCTCCTTGGTGAACTTGAGGGCGTTGCCGACGAGATTGGTCAGGCACTGGGTGATGCGCTTGCCGTCGCCATAGGCGAGGGGAATGTCGGGCTCGACCTCCGCGGTGAACTCGAGCCCCTTCTCGGCGGCGAGAGAGCGCAGGGAGGTGCGCGCCGTCTCCACTACCTCGTGCACCGAGTAGTCGGTCAGGCTCAGCTCCATGCGCCCCGCCTCGATCTTGGACAGGTCGAGCACATCGTTGATGAGGCGCAAGAGCTGACGACCGCACGTTTGCACGTCCTCCAGAGGACTCCGCACCTCCGCCGGCACCTCGCCGTAGACATCGTCGAGGATCATCTCGGTGAAGCCGAGGATCGCGTTCATGGGCGTGCGCAGCTCGTGGCTCATGTTGGCCAGGAACTCCGACTTGGCCTGGCTCGCCCGCGCGAGCTGGCTATTGAGCGTCCCGAGCTGGCGGGCCGCCTCGCGCTGGTCCTCGTAGAGCCGGCGCAGCTCCGCGCTCATGTCGTTCATGCGGGCGGCGAGGGCGCCGAACTCGTCCTGGTTGGGGACGACCACCCGCGTGCCGAAATCGCCCTTGGCGAGGCGGCCCAGGAACCCTTGCGCCTCCCGCACGGGGATGATGAAGGACCACGACGTCACGAAGCCGAGCAGGAGGGCGAGGAGAATGGAGGCGATGATGAGGCCGCCCATGAGGTAGAAGGCCTGGCGGTTCGCGAGGGCGGTGGCGGCGCGCAGCCTGCCCATGCTGCTCTCCTCGATCCGGACAACCTGCTCCACGAGGCCCTCGACCTGCTGGAAGAGAGGATAGCCGGTCGTGAGCTGGAGCCCCATCGCCTCCTCGATCTTGCCGTCGCGAACCAGGTTCGCCACGTCGGCCACCGTGGCCATGACCTCGCCCTGGGCAGTACGGATGCGCTGGATGATCTCGCGCTCCTCGAGGGGCGCGCCGTCCTCGATCTCCGCGAGCATGGCATTCAACCGGTTGTTCTCGCGGAGGATGCTCGCGATGGTCGCCTCGTCCCTCAGCACGAGGGCCATGGCCGTGAAGCTCATCTGCATGGCGAGGGCGTGCTGGGCCTGCCGGGCGGAGCTGACCCGCTGGTGGGCCACGTGCATGGCCTCGCTCTGTCGCGACATGCGCGTGATGATCTCGAGGCTCATGGCGCCCATGAGGGCGACCACGACGGCCACCAGCAGGAAGGCGGCCAGGAGCTTGAAGTGCACGGAGAGCCGCAGCCGGGCCACGGCGCGGACGAGGGACCCGAGAGGGGTGTGAGAGAGGAGGAACCCCGCCGAGCGCTCGCTGATACCCGGGGCGGCCACCGGGGTCGATGGCGCTGACCCAGCGGGGAGTCCGTCCTCGTGAGCGCCCATGAAAGCGGCCGGAAGGCCGTGAGCGGCATGCTAGCAACCGCTGTACGGTGAGTCAAGAACACCGCATCACCGCATGCCTTGACACTCGAGGGAAGCGGGCTTAGCTTGCATCCAATGGCGGCCAAGATCCTGGTGGTGGACGATACCGTCCACAACGTGAGGATGCTCGTGGATCTCCTCATCGCCAAGGGCTACTCGACGGTGACGGCGGCCTCCGGCCCGGAGGCGCTCGCGAAGGTGGAAGCGGAGCGTCCGGACCTCGTCCTCCTCGACATCATGATGCCGGGCATGGACGGCTACGAAGTCTGCCGGCGGATCCGCGCCAACCCCGAGTACGGCATCCTCCCCGTGGTGATGGTGACGGCGCTGGACCCGACCCGCGAGCGCATCAAGGGGCTCGAGGCCGGGGCCGACGACTTCCTGACCAAGCCGGTCAACGTGGGCGAGCTGGTGGCGCGGGTGCGCTCGCTTCTCCGCATCAAGGATCTCTACGGCACCGTCCAGGCGCAGGCCGCCGAGCTCGCAGATCTGAACGCCAACCTCGAGGAGCGCGTCCGCTCCCAGGTGGCGCAGCTCGAGCGGCTGGGGCGGCTCAAGCGGTTCTTCTCGCCCCAGCTCGCCGAGCTCATCGTGACCGGCGGCGCCGCGGACCCGCTCAAGAGCCACCGGCGTGAGATCACCGTGGTGTTCGTGGACCTCCGCGGCTTCACCGCCTTCGCCGAGACCGCGGGGCCCGAAGAGGTGATGGGCGTGCTGCACCAGTACCACGCCGAGATGGGCCGGCTCATCCTGGAGGCCGAGGGGACACTGGAGCACTTCGCGGGCGACGGCCTCATGGTGTTCTTCAACGATCCGGTCGAGATGCGCGACGCCGAGGAGCGAGCCATCCGCATGGCGCTCGCGATGCGTGGCCGCATCGAGGCCCTGGTGCCCGAGTGGCGCCGCAGCGGCTATGACCTGCATTTCGGGATGGGCATCGCGCAGGGCCCGGCCACCCTGGGCGCCATCGGCTTCGAGGGGCGCTGGGACTACGGCGCCATCGGCTCGGTCTCGAATCTCGCGGCGCGCCTCTGCGCCGAGGCTCGACCCGGCGAGATCCTGATCTCCTCCCGGGTGCTGTACAAGATTGAAGCGCTCATCACTTGCGAGCCGAAGGGCGAGCTGAGTCTCAAGGGATTCGCCAGGCCCGTCCCCGCCTTCAACGTCCTGGGACTCAAGACCGGATAGCGAGCCGTGCTACACTTCAGGCGAGAATCGATGTCATGGCCATCTTGAAAGTCGCTCGCCTGGGTCATCCGGTGCTGCGCCAGCAGGCGCTGGCCGTGTCCGTCGAGGAGATCCGCTCTCCGGACATCCAGCGGCTCATCGACGACATGGTGGAGACCATGCGCGAGTACAACGGCGCCGGCCTGGCCGCTCCGCAGGTGCACGTCCTCAAGCAGATCTGCGTGGTCGAGGTCAACGGCAATCCCCGCTATCCCGAGGCGCCGAGCATCCCCCTCACCATTCTCGTCAACCCCGTGGTGACGGCCCTCACCGAGGAGATGGAGGAGGGCTGGGAAGGGTGTCTCTCCGTGCCCGACATGCGGGGCATGGTCCCCCGCTTCACGTCGGTGCGGCTCGAGGCCTACGACCGTGAAGGCCAGCGCATCGAGGGCGAGCTCAAGGAATTCTTCGCGCGCGTCGTCCAGCACGAGACGGATCACCTCCACGGGATGGTCTATCTCGATCGGATGCGCGACTTCGCCACCCTCACCCACCTGGCCGAGTGGAACCGGTACTGGCTCGGCAATACCGAGCAGGACGACTGACCGCCGATCCACATGCAGGCCAGGGTCGTCGCGGTCGTCAAGGACTTGTTCTTCGTCGCCCGGATCCGTGAGACGGCTCGCATGGTCGGGACCCCGCTTGTCTTCGCGAGGACGCCCCAAGAGCTGACGGCCGCGCTCGCGGAGCCGGCGGGCCTTGTCATCGTCGATCTCACCGCTCGCGACCTGGACTACGCCGCCGCCTTTAAGGCGCTCGAGGGCGTGGCGCCGCGCCCTCCCGTGTTGGGCTTCACCACCCACGCTCTGGCCCGCGAGACGCAGCCTCTCCACGGGCGCTGCACCAGGGTCGTCACCAAGGAGACGCTGACCCAGGAGCTGCCCGAGCTTCTCAAGACGGGAGTCCCGGCGTGACGTCCGAGGAGTTCGTCCGCGAGCTCGACGAGGGCAACCAGGCCATCCTCAAGCGGCTCGCGCCCGACGACACGCTGAAGCCGGAGGTCGAGGGCGACCTCAATGTCCTCAATCTTCTCAAGGTCGCCCTCCGGAACGAGATCGAGGCGACCGAGATCGCCGCGCGGTGGCAGGTGACCACGAATGACGTCGACGTCAAGATGGCCTTCGCGCGGCAGGCCGGGGATGAGGCCAAGCACTACCGCATGATCGTGGACCGCCTCCGTGAGCTGGGATTCGATGCCGCCGGCTTCAATCCGGTGGCCAAGGGCTACGGGCCGCTCTTCCAGTACCTGGACACGCTCAAGACGACCGTGGAGCGCGTGGCCGCGGGGCAATTCACCCGCGAGGCGATCGCCGTCGTGAAGAATCGGCAGTTCATCGAGTTCTGCGAACGGGCGGGGGACAAGGTCACGGCCACGCTCTATCGCGATGTCATCGAGCCGGACGAGCATTTCCATCACCTGCTCGGCCGCTCCCTGCTCCTCCGATTCGCCACCACGCCCGACGACCAGGAGGCCGCCCGCCGCGCCGCCGCGCGCACCATGTCGCTGGCCGAAGAGATCCAGCTCGCGGCCCTCAAGACCGCCGGCATTCATCACGCCCCCGGCTGCTGATGGGCGCCGATCCGTCGCTCCGCGAGCTTGCCACGCTGGTCTCGCGGCCCGATGGTCGTCTCGATCTCGCGCGAGCCGCCCTCACCATCGCCCGGTGGGAGTACCCGGCGCTCGAGGTGGATGCGTACCTGGAGAGACTCGATGGGCTCGCCCGCGGCGTTGACGGGTCGCGGCGCTCGACCGATCCTCTGGGCCGCCTGCACCGGCTTCGCGAATACCTCTTCGTGGAGCAAGGCTTCGTGGGCAATCGCGAGGACTACTACGACCCTCGCAACAGCTTCCTCAACGACGTGCTCGATCGACGGCAGGGCATTCCCATCACGCTGTCCCTCGTCCTGATCGAGGTGGGCAAGCGCCTGGGGCTCGCCGTGGAGGGGATAGGGCTGCCGGGGCATTTCATCGCGGGCGCGCGTCTCGACGATTCGCAGATCTTCCTCGACCCGTTCAATGGGGGGGCCCTCCTGACCCCAGAGAGCTGCGAGAAGCTGGTGGGGCGGGTCCTCGGGAGGAAAGTGACGCTGACGGACGAGCACTACGCGCCGGTGTCGGGCCGGCAGCTCCTGGGGCGGATGCTTGCCAACCTCAAGGCCATCTACTGGCAGCGTCAGGCCTGGGACAAGGTCGTCGGCGCCATCGATCGCCTCCTGGTGCTCGATTCGAAAGCCGCGGGCGAGTGGCGGGATCGCGGCATCGCCTGGAGCAACATGGGCGAGATCCAGCGGAGCCTCGCGGACTGGGAGCGCTATCTGACCGAGTTCCCGAATACCAAGGACCACGAGGCCGTGAAAGGCCACCTCAGGAAGGCGCGACAGAAGCTCGCGCAGCTCAACTAGGTGCGTGTGCACTTCGAGCCGAGACGCGGTCGAGCTGCCGTAAAGCTCGAGCGTGGCGAGGCGAGGGCTGAACAGGAGGACACATGAGGGTCCGCGGCGGGCAGAACATCTTCGGGCATTCGGTGGGCATCCTCATGCTCGACACGCAGTTCCCCCGCATCCCCGGCGACATGGGCAATGCGGCGACCTTCGACTTTCCCGTGCTCTACCACCGCGTGCGCGGCGCGTCCCCGGATCGCGTGGTGCGCCACGGGCAGCGCGAGCTCCTCCCCGCCTTCATCGAGGGTGCCCGGGCCCTCGAGCGCGAGGGCGTGCGGGCCGTAACGACCAACTGCGGCTTTCTCGCCAAGTTCCAGGACGAGGTGGCGGCGGCGGTGTCGGTCCCCGTCTTCACCTCGAGTCTCCTCCTCGTGCCCCTCGTCCACCGCCTGCTCGCGCCCGGCCGGGCCGTGGGCATCATGACGGTGGACGCCACGTCGCTCCGCCCCGAGCACTTCACGGGAGCGGGGATCACCAAGGACATCCCCGTCGTCATCGCGGGCATGGAGACCGAGAAAGAGTTCACCCGCGTGCTCCTCGACGACCAGCTCGAGCTCGACGTGGAGGTGGCCCGTCAGGAGCACCTGACGGTCGCCCGCCGGATGCTGGCGGCTCACCCGGAGATCGGCGCCCTCGTTCTCGAGTGCACCAACATGCCGCCGTATCGCGCGGATCTCCAGTTGGCGACCGGCCTGCCCGTCTTCGACATCACCACGCTGGTGCGCATGGTCCACGATGCCGTGAGCGAGGGGCTGCCGCCGAGGCCGGCCTGACGCGCGACGATCATGACGAACATCAGCCGGCGTGACCTCCTGAAGAATCTGGCCGTCGTGGGCGCCGCCGGCGCGGTCGCCCCCCTCGCCACGCCGGCCCAGGCTCAGACCACCCAGAAGCGTGATCTCGTCGTCGCCCAGGGGGGCGACATCGCCACCTTCGACCCGCACATGAGCACCTCGGCGAACGATATCCGCGTGTCTTTCAACGTGTTCGACAACCTCGTCTCGCGCCATCCCGACCAGAAGCTCCATCCCGGCCTCGCCACCGAGTGGAAGCTCGAAGGGCAGACCACCTGGCGCTTCAAGCTGCGGCCGGGCGTCAAGTGGCACAACGGCGATCCGTTCTCGTCGGCGGACGCGAAGTTCAGCCTGGACCGCACGCTGGACCCGGCCGCCAAGGTGCGCGTGTCGACCGTGTTCACGTCGATCGACCGGATCGAGACGCCGGACGCGGCGACCCTCGTCGTCCACACGAAGAAGCCCGATCCGCTGTTGCCTGCGCGCCTTGCCTTCTACGGCGGCCAGATCGTGCCGAAGAAATACCTCGAGAGCGTGGGCGTCGACACCTTCAACCAGAAGCCCATCGGCACGGGTCCCGTCCGGTTCGTTTCGTGGATCAAGGACGACAAGGCGGTGTTCGAGGCGAACCCGGACTACTGGGCGGGGAGGTCGGACTTCGATCGGATGATCTTCCGGTCCGTCCCGGAGGCCGCCCCGCGGATCGCCTCCCTCCTGAAGGGCGAGGTCGATGTCATCACGCAGCTCCCGCCCGACCACGGCGAGCGCGTGAACGCTCACCCCTCCACGCGCGTGGTCGGCGCGCTCTACGCGGGCCTGTACGTCCTCGCCGCCAACTCCAAGGTCAGGCCCCTCGACAATCCACTCGTGAAGCAGGCCCTTTCCCTCGCCGTCGACCGCGACACCATCGTGAAGGAGCTGTGGCGCGGGCGCGGAATCGTGCCCAACAGCATGATCGCCAAGGGTGACAACCACTATGACGCCTCGCTGCCGCCCTTCAGGTACGACCCGAAGGAAGCGCGCGAGCGCTTGAAGAAGGCGGGCTACCGGAGCGAGGAGATCGTCCTGGAGACGACGGTCGGCTACATGGCAAACGACAAGCCGATGGCGGAGGCCGTGGTCGGGATGTGGCGAGACGTCGGCGTCAACGCCAAGGTCGAGGTCTTCGAGTACTCCGTCCGCGCGCAGAAGAACCGCGAGAAGACCTTCAAGGGGCTCTGGTGGTCCGATCCGACCTCGACCCTCGCCGATCCCGACGGGATGATGTGGCGTCTGCTCGGGCCGGGCGGGCCGCAGGACTACTGGCGGCACCCAGAGTTCGACGAGCTCGGCAACGCCGCGCGGTTCTCCATCGACGAGAAGTTCCGCGGCGACGCGTACCGGAGGATGACGAAGATCTTCCTCGAGCACCTGCCGTGGATCCCCGTCGTCCAGCCGTACGAGGACTACGGGCTCCAGAAGCACGTCGAGTGGACACCGAATCCGAACCAGCAGTTCGAGATCCGCCGCTTCAACTTCAAGTTCCGTCGCGCCTGAACGAGCCGGCGCCAGTCCATCGTTGCCTCGGCGGGGCCGCTTGCCCAGCCGGCAAGCCTCGACTATCCTCCCCGCACACGCGGGCCATGGGAATACTCCACCCCCCACAAGGAGACAGGCGATGGCAAGCAACAGCGTCTATCGGGTGACGGACCTGGTGGGAACGAGCAAGGTGTCCTGGGAGGATGCGGTCAAGAACGCGGTACAGACCGCGGGCAAGACCCTGCGCGATCTGAGGGTGGGCGAGGTCTCGCGGCTCGACGTGACCATCGAGAAGGGCAAGGTCACGGCCTATCGCGCTCGCGTGAACGTATCGTTCAAGTACCAAAAGTAAGAAGTGGGGTCAGGTCTTGCAATACGACAATGGGCAACGGCCTTTACCAGAATGTCGTATTGCAAGACCTGACCCCTAGAAGAGCCGCCGCGACGCGATGCGCGCACCTTCGGCGAGCGCACCGAGCTTTGCCCACACGATGCTCGGGTGGATCTCCATGGAGCCGGCAAAGGTCGCGAAGCCGCAGTCGCTGCCCGCGATGACGTTCTCGCGGCCGACCACGCCGGCGAAGCGCTCGATGCGCTGGGCGATCAGCTCCGGGTGCTCCACGAGGACGCTCGACTGGGTGATCACGCCCGGGATCAGGATCTTCCCCTCCGGCAGCTTGACGTCTCGCCACACCCGCCACTCGTGCTCGTGGCGAGGGTTCGCCGCCTCGAGCGAGTAGGCGCCCGCCCGCACCTTCAGGATGATATCCGCGACGTCCTTCAGCTCCATGTCGTGGACGCGCGGACCCATGTTGATGCCGTAGCAGGTGTGGAAGCGCACCCGGTCCTCCGGGATGCCTCGCAGCGCGTGGTTGAGCGCCTCGACGCGCGCGTCGCACCACTTGCGGCACTGAGCGAGGCTCATCCCCGGGTTCAGGATCCAGTAGGTCACCAGGCGAGGGTCGTCGATCTGGAGCAGAAAGCCGGCGTCGACGATGGCCCGGTACTCCTCGCGCATGGCGTCGGCGATGGCGAACAGATACTCCTCGGGCGTCTTGTAGAACTTGTTCCGGTTCCACTCCTCGACGTTCGAGGGTGAGATGGCGGGCACGAACACCTCGGCGGGGCTCACGCCCTCGAGGGCGGCCGTCAGGTTGGCGAGATCGGCCTGGAGGAGCGTGTGTCCCTTGTAGGCGATGGGGCCCGTGCAGGCGAGATGAGCGGCCGTCGAGCCGGGGCTCGGCAGCGCGCGGCCGAACCACTCGTAGAACTCGGGGAACGCCTGCACCTCGCGCGAGCGCGCCCACGTGCTGCCGGCGGGAGCATCGGGGCTCGGCTCGAAGCCCGCGAGGCGCTCGTTGACGTAGTGGATGAAGCCCGGCTTGCTCATCTCGCCGTCGTCGACCACGTCGACGCCCAGCTCGACCTGCTTCCGGACGATCTCCCCGACCGCCTCTCGGAGCCGCGAGTCTTGGGCCGTGTCGTCCACGCGCCGTCCCGCCGCTCGCGTCTGGATCAGCTCGAGAAGGTCGGAGGGACGGGGCAGGCTGCCGGCATGAGTGGTGAGAATGCGATGCGTGCTGCGCTTCATGGAGTGAGCCCAGGGACTCGGGTCTACGCCGAGGCCGCCGGGTCGCTTCGCGGCAGCACCTCGCGAAAGACCGGGCGCGTCTTCCACTCGGGCACGGGCGGGGTGTGACCCTCGCACGGCGCGTAGGGCGACTCCTCGACCACCTGCATCTTGTGGACGTAGCGCGGGCAGTTGGGAAAGATGACCTCCGCCTGCACGCGCACGATGATCTGCGCTCCAACGAACTCCGCGAGCAGGGGATCGTCCTCATGCGCTGAGGCCCGCCCGTTCACCCGCAGTCGCTTGGGACTCTCGAAGTCGATGAAGAGCATGCCCACGTAGGGATTGACCAGGATGTTGCCGAGGCTCTTGAACATGCCGTTGCCGTCGTAGCTCGGAAACGCGAGCGTCCCCGGCTCCACGACCCGGATGAATCCGGGCCGCCCGCCCTTGTAGGAGCAGTCAGGCCGCCCCTCGTTGTCCGCGGTGGCCAGGAAGAACATCGGCCGGCTCTCGATGAACGCGCGATCGGCGTCCGTGAAAGTCGTGTGCGCGATGACCTCGACGAGTCGGTCGGCGAGCCGCCGCGTCTCGAACCGCTCTTGAAGCTGCCGCGAGCCGTCGTGATACATCTCGATGTCGCTCATGAATGCCTCCGGCCGCCTCTGCCAGCCGTGTCTACTGCGGCCCGCTAGCGGCTGCCCTTGAGGCGATGGACCATGAGGTCCAGCTCCTGGCGAATCTGACCGGGCAGGCGACGGCCAAAGGCTTCGAAGAAGACGTTGAGATCGGTGAGGGCATCCAGCCATTCATCCCGGTCCCAGGCGAGGGCCCGCTCCACGCGCCTGCGGTCGATGTCGAGGCCGGTCAGGTCGAGGGCATCGGCGGTGGGGATGAAGCCGAGGGGCGTCTCCACGGCCTTGCCGCGGCCGTGGATGCGGTCGACCATCCATTTCAGAATCCGTGCGTTCTCGCCGTAGCCCGGCCACAGGAAGCGGCCTTCGGTGTCACGCCTGAACCAGTTCACCCGGAAGATCTTCGGCGGGTTGGCGAGCCGGGGACCCATGGCGAGCCAGTGGGCGAAGTAGCTCCCCATGTTGTACCCACAGAACGGGATCATGGCCATGGGATCGCGGCGGACCACCCCGACCTGACCGGTGATGGCGGCGGTGGTCTCGGTGCTCATGGCCGCGCCAAGGAACACGCCGTGCTGCCAGCCGAAGCTCTCGAAGACCATGGGGATGACGTTCGTCCGGCGGGACCCGAAGATGAAGCCTGACAGCGGCACGCCCTTCGGGTCCTCCCAGTTGGGAGCAATGGAGGGACACTGGTTGCATGGTGTAGTAAAGCGCGAGTTGGGATGCGCGGCGGGGGCGCCCCCCGGCGTCCACGGCCTGCCCTGCCAGTCGACCGTGCCCGCAGGCGCCGCCGCGCCGATGCCTTCCCACCAGGGCTCCTTGGTCGGCGTCATGGCCACGTTCGTGAAGATGGTGTTGGAGCGCACCATCTGGATGCCATTGGGATTGGTGGCCGCGCTGGTATTGGGCGCGACCCCGAAGAAGCCGCGCTCCGGGTTGATGGCGCGAAGCTGGCCCTCCGGGTCGACGTAAATCCAGGCGATGTCGTCGCCGAGCGTCCACGCGCGGTACCCGGGCAGCTTCGACACGACCATGGCGAGATTGGTCTTGCCGGAGGCGCTCGGCATGGCGCCCCCGAAGTACGTGATCCGGCCCTCGGGGTCCTCCACGCCCAGGATGAACATGTGCTCGGCCATCCAGCCTTCCTGGTGCGCCTGGGAAGACCCGAGTCGCAGCGCGTGGCACTTCTTTCCGAGAAGAGCGTTGCCGCCATAGCCCGAGCCCACGCTCCAGATGAGCTTCTCCTCCGGGAAGTGGAGGATGAGCCGGCGCTCTGGCGAAAGGTCGCCCATCCCGTGCAGGCCCGCGATGAAGTCGTCGTCGGCCCGCATGTGGTCAATCGCGACCTGCCCCACGCGCGTCATGATGTGCATGCTCGCCACGACGTACGCGCTGTCGGTGACCATGACGCCGGTCCGGCTCGCCGCCGAGCCCGCCGGCCCCATGAGGTACGGGATGACCCACATGCGCCGGTCCTTCATGCTGTTCTTGAAGTAGCCGGCCGCCTTGGCCTTGGCCTCGGCGGGCGCCATCCAGTTGTTGGTCGGTCCCGCGTCATCCGCCTCGCGCGAGCAGATGAAGGTGAGCTGCTCCGTGCGCGCCACGTCTTGAGGATGGCTCCGGTGGAGGAAGCAGCCCGGATAGGTCTTCTGGTTCAGCTCGAGGAGGGTCCCGTCGCCGAGCATCTCCTCGACGAGTCGGTCGTACTCCTGCTTGGACCCGTCGGCCCAGGTGACCTTGCTCGGCCCGGTCAGGGCGGCTGCCTCGTCCACCCACTTCTCGACGACGGTCGTCTTGCTCATCGGCTTGTCCTCGCTGTCATGGAGGTTCCGGACGGCTGGCTTCCGTCGTTCAGGTCGTGGCGCCGAGTGTAACCCAGGTGTCCCGCTCCATGCGCCAGATCGCGCTTGACGGCCATCCTCGCTGCGTGGATAGTGCGGCACGATGAAGATCGCCGACGTGCGCGTGATCCAGGCAGACATCCCCGTCGAGCGCCCCCACAAGATGTCCTTCACGACCCTCGAGATGATGAACTTCGTCTTCGTGCGCCTCGAGACGGGGGACGGTCTGGTGGGCTGGGGCGAGGCGGCCTGCCTGGGCGGGCCGACCTGGAGCGAGGAGTCCTCGGAGTCCGTGGCGGCCACCATCGAGCGCTACATCGCGCCCTGGCTCGTCGGACGCGAGGCCGGGGAGATCGAGCCGCTCGCCCGAGAGCTGGCCCGGCGCGTTCAAGGGAATCCCTTCGCGCGGGCGGCCGTGGAGATGGCCCTCTGGGACCTGAACGGCAAGGCCCTGGGCGTCCCCGTCCACCGCCTGCTCGGGGGACGCGTGCGGGA
>QHSC01000169.1 GCA_003220345.1 Candidatus Rokuibacteriota bacterium
CACCATCTGACCCCACGAGGGCGTCGGCGGGTTGATCCCGACGCCGATGAACGACAGCGCGGCCTCGGTGAAGATCGCTTCCGGGATGCCGAACGTCACCGCCACCACGATCGGGGTGAGGGCGTTGGGAAGGATGTGGCGCACCAGCAGGCGGGTGAATCCGGCGCCGAGCGCGCGGGCGCCGTCGACGAACTCCTTTTCCTTGAGCGCCAGCACCTGCGCGCGCGTCTGCCGCGCGATGCCGACCCAGCCGGTGAGGCCGATGGCGATGAAGATGTTGGTGAGCCCCGCCCCCAGCATGGACATCACCAGGATCACGAACAGGAGCCGCGGGAACGCGTACATCACGTCGACGAACCGCGTCAGGAAGAGGTCCACGCGTCCGCCCACGAAACCGGAGACGAGGCCGATGGGCACCCCGATCAGGACCACGATCACCTGCGCGCCCAGCCCCACCAGCATGGAGACGCGGGCGCCGTAGATCATGCGGGAGAGCACGTCGCGGCCGAGCTGGTCGGTGCCCAGCGGGTAGTCGCGCGAGGGGAAGTCGTAGATCCGGCCGAAGTTGGGCTTGGTGTACGAGTACGGGGCGATGAAGTCGGCGAAGATCGCGACGACGCAGAGCAGGAGGATCACGATTCCGCCGGCTACCGCCAGGCGATTGCGCCGCAGCCGACGCACGCCGTCCCGCCAGAGGCTCGACGTTCGAATCCGTGGCTCGTCGACGGCAAGCGCGACGGCGGCGACGGCGCGGCTCAGGAGGGCCCCCTCACGTCAGTACCTGATGCGCGGGTCGAGGACGCCATAGAGGAGGTCGACGACGAGATTCATGACCGCGAGAAAGGCGCCGTAGGTCAGCACGACCGCCATGATCATGGGATAGTCGCGGCCACTCATTGAGAGCATGAAGAAGCGCCCCATCCCCGGAACGCGGCAGATCGACTCGACGAAGAACGATCCCGTCCCGCCCCTTGGCGCGGGCGGTGCGGATGTAGTCCGAGCGGATCACCTCGACCATGCTCGAGCGCGTGAAGCGGGCGATGATGCCGAGGGGACCGAGGGCCAGCGTGACGGCGGGCAGCACCCAGTCCCGCGGCGATCCCCAGCCCCCCGTGGGAAAGAGCGGAATCACGAACGAGAAGAGGACGATGAGGAAGACGGCGAGGACGAAGTTGGGGAGGCTGACGCCGAGCGTGGCGAGGCTCACGCACACATAGTCCCACGAACGGTTCTGATAGACGGCAGCCAGGATACCGAGGGTGACGCCGCCCGCGACGGCGATGGCCAGGGCCATGGCGCCGAGGAAGAGCGAGATGGGGAAGGTCTCGACGAGGATCTCGCTCACCGTCCGCGTCTTGTAGACGAAGGATTGTCCAAAATCGCCCCGGAGCGATTTGCCGATGAAGATGGCGAACTGCTCCCAGAGGGGCTTGTCGAGGCCGTAGGCCTCCGCCAGGTTCTTCTGCGCCTCGGGGGAGAGCGGGTTGGCGCCCTCGGCGACAGGATCGAGCGGGCTGCCCGGCGTGGCGTGCATGACGAGGAAAGTCACCAGCGCCATGGCGAGAACCGTCGGGATCAGCCAGAGGAGTCGCTGAATCGTGTAGGTGAGCACCGGGTCTCCCTGGTCACCTGCCGGCCGGACGCGACCTGGGGTTCATCGGGTGCGGTCACTATCGGCAAAGCCCTCCGGGAAGTCAAGCGGGAAGTGGTATCTTCGGTCGTATGACGACGGTCGCGCTCACCCTCCTGCCGGCGGGGCGGACGCTCCACGTCGAGGCGGGATCGAGCATCCTCAAGGCGGCCCACGCGGCCGGCGTCGACATCGAGGCGACGTGCGGCGGTCGTGGTCGCTGCACTTCGTGCCGCGTCAAGCTCGTGGCGGGCGCCATCCCGCCCCCCACCATCATGGACGAAGTGCAGCTCGGCGACGCGCTCGTCCGGGAGGGCTATCGCCTCTCCTGCCAGTGCCGCGTCAGCGATGCGGTCACGGTACAGGTCTCACCTCCCGTGGACGACCGCACGTTCCAGATCCTCGGGGGCGAGCGACCCGAAGGCGCGCCCGTGCCCGTGCGCATCGAGGCGGGCATCGCCAAGGCCGTGGTCCGCGTCACGCTTCCCGCCGAAGAGCATCACCAGACCTCCGATCTGGAGGCGGTGCTCGAGGCCGTGGGCGGAACACCGGAGGACTGCGCCCCCGAAGCGCTCAAGACGCTGCCCGCGGCCCTCCGGGCGCATGGCGGCGAGGTCACCGTGGCGACCTTCGGCTCCCGCATTCTCTCGATCGAGGCGGGCGACACGCACCTGCACAAGTTCGGCCTCGCCATCGACATCGGCACCACGAGCGTGGTCTCGACCTTGCTCGAGCTCGAGTCGGGCGAGCAGATGGCCTCCGCGTCGAGCCTCAACCCGCAGGCCGTGTTCGGCGGCGACCTCATGTCCAGGATCGCCTTCGCCCAGTTCGACGCGGGCAACCTGCGCAAGCTCCAGACGCGCATCATCGGGCTCCTCAACCAGCACGTGGAGGCGCTCGTGCGGGACTCGGGCGTGCCCGCCAAGTGGATCTACAAGGTCACCATCGTCGGCAACACGTGCATGCACCACATGCTCCTGGGCATCGATCCCTCCCATCTCGGCCTCGCCCCCTACGCGCCGGTGATGCGGCATCCCCTCGTCCTCTCCGCCCGGGAGCTCTTTCTCAAGGTCAACCCGGAGGCGCGCGTCTGCTTCCTACCCATCGTGGCGGGCTTCGTGGGCGCCGACGCGGTCGCCGTGGCCCTCGCCACGCGCATGGACGAGACGCCGGAGATCCGCATCGCCGTCGACATCGGCACCAATGGCGAGGTGCTCCTGGGCTCCCGCGATCATCTCTGGGCCTGCTCGGCGCCAGCCGGCCCGGCTCTCGAGGGTGCGCAGATCCGCCACGGCATGCGCGCGGCCATGGGCGCCATCGACCGCGTGGCCCTCGCGGGCGGCGATCTCGCCCTCCACACCATCGGGGATGCGGCCGCGCAGGGCATATGCGGCTCGGGGCTGATCGACGCCATCGCCGTCCTCCTGGACGCAGGCGTCATCGACTGGACTGGGCTCATCGAGCTCGACCACCTCGATCGTCTCCCGCCACCCCTGCGCGCGAGGGTGACGAAGCGCGGAGAGGAGCGCATGGTCATCCTCGCGCGCCCCGGCGAAGCGGGCGCCACGCAGGAGATCCTGCTCACCCAGGACGACATCCGCCAGGTTCAGCTGTGCAAGGGCGCCATCGCCTCGGGAGCGGCCATGCTCCAGCACGTGGCCGGCGTCCCCGACGACAAGGTGGCCGAGCTCATGCTCGCGGGGGGCTTCGGCAACTATCTCTCGATCCGGAGCGCGCTCCGCATCGGGCTCATTCCTGCCCTCGCCGAGTCGAAGATCCGCTACGTCGGCAATGCCGCGGCGCTGGGCGCGCAGATGGCCCTCCTTTCCGAGCCGGAGCGGCATCGGGCCGAGCGCATCGCGCGGAGCATCGAGCACGTCTCGCTGGCCGCCCATCCCGATTTCCAGGACATCTTCGTGGACTGCATGAACTTCCCGAGATGATGTTCGAGGGCTGAATTGATTTTCGAGCCGAAGCGTGAGTGCGAGCCGCAGGCGAGGAGCACGATGAGGCGAGGGCTGAATTGATCTTCGAGCCGAAGCGTGAGTGCGAGCCGCAGGCGAGGAGCACGATGAGGCGAGGGCTGAATTGATCTTCGAGCCGAAGCATGACCCGCTCTTCGAGATGAGCGGCGAAGCCGCGAGGCGAGGGCTGAATTGACCCTCTCCGCGAGCCTGGTGGGCGGCACGGCGGGACCGTACGTTCACGACATCGACGCGCGCTGGCTCATGGCCTATGCCGCGGCGCTCGAGGAGACGGCGCCCGAGTACTTCGACACCACGCGGCCCGAGGGCCTCGTGGCCCACCCCCTCTTCTCCGTGTGCTACGAGTGGCCGGCGGCGGTGGAGCTGCGGGCCAAGCTGACCTCGGAGGAGATCGCGGCGCGAAGCGTGCACGCCACCCACGACCTCGTCATTCACCGGCCCGTGAAGGCGGGAGATCGGCTGGAGACGACGGCGACGGTGAGCCACATCGAGCCGCGAAGCCCCGGCGCCTACCAGGTCACGCGCTTCGAGACGGTCGACCGGCGCGGACAGCCGGTGACCACCACCGAGTACGGCAGCATCTATCGCGGCGTCTCCGTCGACCCAGCCTTCGCCCCCGGCCGTCCGCAAGGAAGCGAGCCGACAGAGAACGAATCTTCCGAGTCCGGTGAGGGGTGGTCCGCCTCGGTCCCCCTGAGCGCCGGGCTCGCCCACGTCTACACGGAGTGCGCGCGCATCTGGAATCCCATCCACACCGATCGCGCCGTCGCCATCGACGCGGGGTTGCCTGATATCATCCTGCACGGGACCGCCACGCTCGCCCTCGCCGTCTCGCGGGTGCTGCGCCGCGAGCCGGCCGAAGCCGCCCGGCGGGTGCGTCGCATCGCGTGCCGCTTCACCGGCATGGTGCGCCTGCCCTCGACGATCACGGTGCGGGCCCTGGGCGAGACGAGGGGAAGAGCGAGCCGCGGGATCGCCTTCGAGGTCCTGACGGAGAACGGCCGTCCTGCCGTGAGCAAGGGCTTCATCGAGATCGGAGATTGACTTGCGAGGAGCACGATGAGGCGAAGACCAAGAGGACCGAGGCCATGACCAAGCGAGAGCGCGTGCTCGCCGCCATCAGGCGCGAGCCTACGGACCGAACGCCCTATGCATTCTGGCGTCACTTCCCTGCGGTGGACCGTTCGCCGGCCGCCCTGTCCCAGTCCACGCTGCGCTTCCACGAACGCTACGGCTCGGACTTCCTCAAGGTGACGCCGGCCGGCGGTTATGCGGTGGAAGACTGGGGCTGTGTAGAGAGCGAGGAACCCGCGCCCGACGGCCATCGCCCGTGCGCGAGCCACGCCGTCAACGCGCCCGATGATTGGAAGAAGATCCGACCGGTGCCCATGGAGTCCACAGGCTGGGCCTCGCACGTCGAGTCCGTCATCCGCTGCGTGGTGGATCGCCGGGCCGACTGCTCGGTGGTGCCGACGGTGTTCAGCCCGCTCTCCCTGGCGCGCAAGCTCTCGGGCGACCGGCTCAACTACGATCTCAAGGAGAACACCCACCTCGTCGAGGACGCCCTCACCGCCATCACCGAGACCATTCTCGCCTTCATGGAGGCCTGCTTCCGCGAGGGCGCCGAGGGCATCTTCTATTCCGTGCAGGCGGCGAGCCACGCCTTCCACACGGAAGACGAGTACGCGCGCTTCGGCGAGCCGCATGACCGGCGCATCCTCGAGGCGGTGCGCGAGGGCTCGCGTCTCACCGTGCTCCACTGTCACGGCGAGCGGCTGATGTTCGACCGTCTGGCCGCCCTGCCCGCGGACGTGTGGAACTGGGACGACCGTCGCGCCGGGCCTTCTCTCTCCGAGGGCAAGGACATCGTTCCCGGGGCGGTGCAGGGCGGCCTCAACCAGTGGAGCACGCTCAAGGACGGCACGGGTCCGGACGCCCAGGCCGAGGCCCAGGACGCCATCGCCCAGACGAGCGGGACCGGCATCATCCTGGGGGCCGGCTGCGTCCTCTTGACCCAGCACTCGGACGCAACCCTGATCGATCTGATCCAGTCGGTCGGCGGAAGCGTGAAGCTGATGGGGATCAAGCCTCAGTAGGATGAGGGCGCGCGTGCTGGTCACGGGACTCTGCCTGGGCTTGCTCAGCGCTCCCGTCGCCGCGGTTGCCCAGAATCTGGGCGCGCCGGTCATCCTTTCCCCCTATCGCTCCCTCCATGGCGCCGACAATCGGCCGAGGCGGCTCCCGCACGCCGGGGTCGACTTCGGTGGCCCGGTGGGCGCGCCTGTTCTTGCAGCGGCCGACGGCACGGTGAGCCGTATCATTGAATGGCCCATGGGTTGTGGACTCGGCGTTCTCCTCGAGCATCGCCGCTTCAAGCGCTGGACCGCGTACTGCCACTTGCAGGGCGTCACCGTGCAGAAGGGACAGAGCGTGGGCCGCGGAGAGCAGATCGGCATCCTCGGAACGAGCGGAGGCACCTTCAACGTCTCTCACGTCCATCTCGAGGTGTGTACGTTCGCCTGCAGCTCGCACTCGGACGGCGATCTCACGGGCACCGAAGATCCGCTCGAGGCGACGGACGGCTGCTTCGAGGCGGGACGAGCCTATCCCGCCGAGCGGTTCGTCCTCACCTTTCCCCTCGCCTGCTTGCCCAGCGTGCGGGGACAGTAGCGATGGACCGCATTCTCGAGCCCGAGCTCATGGTCGACAAGAAGCAAGCCGAGGCGTACGCGCGTGCGGACCTCGCCCAGATCAACCAGGGCTTCGTGGACCGCTTCCGGAGCTGCTTCCCGAAGATCACCTCGGGCGCCATGGTGGATCTCGGCTGCGGGCCCGCGGATATCCCGGTGCGCTTTGCCCGCGCGCTGCCCTCCCTCAGGATCACGGCCGTGGACGGATCAGAGCCGATGATCGCCCTCGCCCAGCAGGCCGTCGAGGGAGCGGAGGTGGGCGATCGGGTCCGTCCTCTGTGCCTGCGGCTGCCCATGCTCCCCCTCGGGCTCCAGAGCTTCGACGCCGTCGTGTCCAACAGCCTCGTCCATCACCTCCCCGATCCTTACCTGTTCTGGAACGAAGTGGTGCGGCTCGGCCGACCGCGTGGCATCGTGCTCGTCATGGACCTCTTGCGGCCGGAATCACCCGAGCGAGCGTGGGAGCTCGTCCAGAAGTACTCGGGGCACGAGCCGGACATCCTCAAGCGGGACCTCTTCAACTCCCTCTGCGCGGCCTTCACCCTGCGCGAGGTGCGCGGCCACATCCGGTCGCGGGGCCTGGGCGGGCTCGTGTGCGAGATGGCCAGCGACCGGCACTGGATCGTCTGGGGTCATCTGCCGAGAGAAGTGCCGAAAGGATAAGAGCCATGAGAGGCGCGATCGCGAAGAAGAGCACCAAGGACGGCGACTGGCGGCAGGTCTTCCCCGACCGCGCGGGCGCCTGGAGTCTCCTCCTCAACAAGGATCCGGACACCAAGGGGCGGACCATCGCCGTCCGCTACACCGAGGGCTGGGAGGTGCTGGAGAGCGTGCACGACGGGACGGTCGAGGTGCTCGTGCTGGAAGGGCAGTTTCAGGTCGGGCCGATCGTCTACGGGCCCGGCGACTACTTCTGCGTTCCCGGCGGCGTCGTGCACGGGCCGGAGCGCGCCCTCACCGACGTGCGGATCGTCGTGATCTCCCACGGGCCCCTCACCCCGGGGCCGTAGGTTATTTAGCGACGTTGAAGCGGAAGTGGCAGATCTCGCCGTCTTGCACGACGTAGTCCTTGCCTTCCAGGCGGAACTGGCCCTTCTCCCGCACGGCGGCCATGGAGCCCTCGGCGGCCACCAGCTCGTCATAGCCCACGACCTCGGCGCGGATGAAGCCGCGCGCGATGTCGGAATGGATGGCCCCCGCCGCGTCCTGGGCGCGCGTGCCCCGCGGCACGGACCAGGCCCGCACCTCGTCCTCGCCCACCGTGAAGAATGACAGCAGCCCGAGGAGGCCGTAGCAGTCGCGAAGCACGCGCTTGATGGCGGGCTCGCTGAGCCGGAGATCGGCGAGGAACGCAGCCTGCTCCTCTCCCGCGAGCTGGGCCACCTCTGCTTCGATGACCGCCGAGATCCATCCGACGGCGGTGCCGGCGCGGGCCGTGATCTCCTGGAGCCCGAAGCTCTCGACCAGGCTCGGGCCGCGGTCGATCTCCTTCTCCGAGAGGTTGAGGCAGTGGAGGATGGGTTTCTGCGAGAGAAAGGTGAAGCCCCGGATGGCCCGGGCGTCGTCGTCCGCAAGCGGGATGGCGCGAACGGGCGTCTCCGATTCGAGGGCGGGCTTGATCTTGAGCAGGATGGCCTGCTCCTTGACGTCGGCGTCGGTCCGCTTCTTCTTGATCGAGGCTTCCAGGCGCTCGAGCCGGCGCTCCACCACCTCGAGATCGGCGAGGATCAGCTCCGTCTCGAGGTCGGCGATGTCGCCCTTGGGATTGGGGGCGGCGCCGGTCGCGTCCGCGAACGCGCGCACCACGTGGAGGAGGGCATCGGCATTCCTGAATTCCTTGGCATCGAGCCCTTCACGCTCGCCCTTGCTGATACCCGCGAGATCCACGACTTCGAACGTCGCGAAGGTGGTCTTCTTCGGCTTGAAGAGCGCGCTGAGGCGATCGACACGCTCGTCCGGCACGCGGGCCACGCCGGCGTGCATCTCGCCGCGCGAGGCTCCGAAGGAGGAGGTGGCGACGGTAGCGCCCGTCAACAGGTTGAACAGCGAGGTCTTCCCGCTCTTGGAGAGGCCGACGAGCCCGATCTTCATCGAGACCTCATGCTACCATAGCCGCTCTCGTGCCCGTCCACCGCCCCCTCGATGTCAAAGGCGCCGTCCTCGCGCTCGTGCTCGCCGTCCTCTGGGGCGCCAATCCCGTGGCCATCAAGCTCGGTCTCGCTGACGTCGCGCCGGTCCGCATGGCCTTCTTCCGCTTCGCCGTCAGCGCCATCGTCATCTTCGGCTACGCGGTCGTCACGGGGCGCCGCGATGTTCTCCTGATCCCCAGGGGACAGGGCAAGCCGATCTGGTCTCTCGGCCTTCTCTGCGTCGTGCAGATCGCGCTCATGAACGTCGGCATCGACCGCACCACTGCCGCTCACGCCGTCATCATGGTGAACTCCTACGCGGTCCACACGGTCGTCTTCGCCCACTTCCTCCTTCCCGGCGACCGGCTCACCGCGCGCAAGCTCGTGGGCGTGCTGATCGCCTACAGCGGCGTGGTCATCCTGTTCGCTCCCGGCTTCACGGGCACGGGAGGGACCCTCGTGGGAGACCTGATCATCTCGGTGAGCGCGCTCGTGCTGGCGGAACGTACCATCTTCATCGCGAAGACCGTCCAGAGGGTGGACCCGGTGCGCCTCATGATGTACCAGTCCATCATCGGCGCCGCCGGACTCCTCCTCATGAGCCTGATGTGGGACGTGGATCGGCCCACGCGCTGGACCGCCAGCCTCTTCCTTTCCATCCTCTACCAGGGGGCGCTCATCGGCGGCTTCAACTTCGTGCTGAATGCGAAGCTCTTGCGGATCTACCAGCCCAGCGCCATGGCCACGGTGGCGCTGTCCACGCCCATCTGGGGAGTGCTGATCGCGGCCGTCATCGCCCACGAGGGCCTGTCGCCCGAGCTCCTCCTCGCCTCCGCCTTGGTCGCCACGGGCATAGGTCTCACGACCTGGCGCTAATGACCTTTGCGAAATAGAGTAACGAGTTTCATGCGGTACTCTGCCATGCGAGGTCATGCCGACGACTCGTGGTGCTCACCGGGATGTTGCTGCGCTGGAAGCGCGGCGGTTCCAGGCCGCGCGGTTGTTTGGACGGGGCGCCTC
>QHSC01000115.1 GCA_003220345.1 Candidatus Rokuibacteriota bacterium
CGACCCGGTCCAGCTCCTCCATCATGGCGCGCTCGGCTGCGTCGGCTTTCTCCAGTGCGTTCATGCCGCGATCATCCGTCCGCGCGGAACCACTGTCAAGGGCGGGGTCAGGTCTCACATTCATGCATTTCGGGGTCAGCGGCAGGCTTGCCTTCTCTCCGCGGGCTATTTGCGCCGGCGGGAGACGCGGCGTTCGAGGGCGGAGCCCCAGGCAGCGAGGAAGGTCGTGAGGAAGGCGTGTTCCTTGGCCGGCTCCACGGCTAGAGGCGCCAGCGCCAGGGCGGTAGCGAGGGCGATATGGTAGCCCTCGGAGCGCGAGGCCGCCGCACGGCGATAGGCCGGATGGGCTTCGTTGATCCAGACTGTCGTCTCGACCAATCGGGCCAGTTCGACATCATCTGATCTCGGCTCGAATTGGATGCTGAGGCCATATCGCGCCGGCCTGTGAGGGCTGCCTGATGAAGGGACTGTCGCCTCGGACGCCGGCGGCGCTACGGACGCCGCCAGGTTAGGAGCAACGCCGAGGGACTCGCGACTCTGTCTGACTTCGGCCGCCACGCCTGGCGCAGGTTCGCCGTGAGAGATCACTTTGGCCACGGGTTCGGGCATGCCGGGTCCCCGACCCATCGGCAGAGTCCGCTGGCCCCCGGCGCGGCGCTCTACGAGCGCGGCGAGCAACGGGAATTCGTCGGCGAGGTCCACGAGGACCGCTTCGAGGTCGCGCTCCACCGGTCGCGCGGCGCGCCGGCGTGCCTCGGCGCCTGCCTCCCGGAGATCGCCCCATTCCGCGAGCTGGCGCGCCACACTTTCCTGGATGGCCTTCCGGTAAGCGAGATAGACCGCCCCTCGCGGCCCCGTACGGATGAAGTCGGCCTTGTTGAGCGTGAGTGCCTGCGCCAGCGCAGGGGCTTCTATGAGCCCGCCGATCCGGTCCGGGGTGACCGGTGCAAGTCCGAGCCACTCCCAGCCGCGCTTGATGACCTTGCCAAAGGTGCTGATGGCGAGCCCGCGGCTCTCTTCTCGCAGCGGCAGCGGATCACGGACCAGATAGCCCGACGCGGCGGGCCGTCGCTTCCGCGGCAGACGGACGGCGATGGGCGCACGCTCCGGCGCTTGCCACGCCTCGGCCCCCAGGGCGCGGTCGTTGATCACGAACCGGACGCCACGTGGATAACGCTCGGCCAGGATCTCCGCCAGCTCCGGATCGAAGAGAGGCTGGAAATGCCGCCGGAGCGCCGCCTCGATGAAGCCGGCGTCGAGAAGCGGCGAGAGCGCATTCTTGAGACGAAGACGCACTGCGGTGCCGTGGTCGGCGACCAGGCCGGGTGGCGGGATCCACTTCCACGGCGCTCGGTGACGCGAGCCCAGGCGCCAGATGGTGGCCGAGTGATGTCGGCCCCGCCGCGTCTCCGTCAGCACCTCCTCGGAAACGAGCAGTCCGATCTTGATGCCCACGCCGGCGAAGCCGATGCCCTCCCCTCGCACCTTGGTGGTCGCAGCCACGTCGTGGTACCGGGCGAGGTCGCGCCGGCGCATCCCGCCGCCGTCGTCCAGCATGGTCAGCGTGCTCTCGCCGGAATCCACCGTGATCGTCAGCGCAGTCGCGTTCGAGTCGATGGCGTTGGCGACGATCTCGGTCAGGATGGTCTCCTCGGCAGCGCCAGGATAAGCGTCGCGGAGATCTTCGAGGAGGTGCAGGAGATCGATGGTTTGGAGTTGTCCCGCTAATCTACTCAGCCCTCGCCTCGCGGCCAGGCCGCTCAGCTCGAACTGCGGCCCTCTCCCCCGATGGGGAGAGGGAAGAAGGGTGGTCGCGAGATGAAGGCCCGTGATTTGACACGGGTCGGCTTTCGGCAGATTCTCCGGGCAGCCTGGTCGGTCACCCGGCCTGAGAGGAGGGGCACGATGCGACGAATGGTGGCGCTCTGGGTGGTGGGAGTGCTGGCGATGGGGGGTCTGGCCGGGATCTGGTCCGTGGAGGCCCAGACACCGGTGGCGGGCGGGACGCTGAGCTTCGCGGCGGGCGCCGACCCGGACAGCCTGGATCCGCAGAACACGCAGTCGAATCCGGGCGAGCAGGTGAACCGGATGATGTACGACAACCTCGTTCGGTTCAGCACCAAGATGCAGCTCGAGCCGGCGCTGGCCGAGTCGTGGACGTCATCGAAGGACGGCCTCACCTGGACCTTCAAGCTTCGCAAGGGCGTCCGCTTCCACGACGGGACGGCCTTCGATGCCAAGGCCGTCAAGTACTTCTTCGATCGCGTGCTCGGGGACGAGAAGCCATTCAAGGCGAGCCTCTACACGCCGTTCGTCCAGGGCGCGCAGGTGGTGGATGACAGCACCGTGCGCGTCACGCTCAAGCAGCCCTTCGCCGCCTTCCTGTTCAGGCTCGCGCATTCAGCGGGAGGCATCGTCTCTCCCGCCGCGCACCAGAAGTGGGGCAAGGACCTGACGCTGCACCCGGTGGGCACCGGCCCCTTCAAGTTCGTCGAGTGGGTGAAGGGCGACCGCGTGGTGCTCGAGCGCAACGACGGCTACTGGGGCGGGCGCCCGCTACTGGACCGGGTGACCGTGAAGACCGTCAAGGAGGACTCGGCCCGGGTGCTCATGCTCGAGTCGGGCGACACGGACCTCATTCTCAATATCCCGCCCGAGGACATTCCAAGGCTTCGTAAGGATGCGCGGTTCGCCGTCGAGTCGATCGCCACCGCCCGCGCGCTCTACATCATGATCAACCTCAAGAAGAAGCCATTCGATGACGTCCGCGTGCGGCAGGCCCTGAACCACGCTATCAACCGGGAGGCCATCGTCAAGAGCCTCTTCCAGAACAATGCGGAGGCGATCTCCGGCATCGTCGCGCCGCTCCAGAACGGCTACGCGAAGCTGCCCGGCTATGCCTACGATCCGAAGAAGGCCAAGGAGCTCCTGGCTCAGGCCGGCGTCCCTGCGCTCAAGGTGAAGCTCTGGTCGCCCAAGGGTCGCTACGTCAAGGACTTCGAGCTGGCGCAGGCGGTGCAGCAGGATCTGTCCGCCATCGGTGTGGACGCCGCGCTGTCAACCATGGAGTGGGGGGCCTACCTCTCGGCCACCAAGACCGGCCCCGAGCAGACAGACCGCGAGCTCTTCCTGCTCGGCTGGTCGCCCTCCACGGGCGAGGCGCAATGGGGAACCTTCCCGCTGCTTCACTCCTCGCAGCTCGCCCCCAAGGGCGACAACCGTGGATTCTTCGTCTCGAAGGCGCTCGATGACGCGCTCGACAAGGCGACGACGGCCACCAGCGATCAGACGCGCCTGGGAGCGCTCCGCGAGGTGCAGCAGATCGTCATCAAGGAAGCGCCGGCCATCTTCCTGATCTCGCCGAACATGATCGTCGGCGCGACGAAGAAGGTGCACGGCGTGGTGAACCTGCCGCTCGAGCTCACGTACCTGACCGAGAAGAGCTGGAAAGAAAAGTAGGCGCCGCCGGCCGCCGCGGGCATTCGAGGCCGCGGCGGCCGGCTCACCATGGTCGTCTACGTTCTCCGGCGCTTGTTCCTGCTCATCCCCGTGCTGGTTGGGGTAAGTGTCGTGTCGTTTGCCCTCTTGCAGCTCGTCCCCGGCGATCCGGCGCTGATTCTGGCCGGTGAGGAAGCTACCGAGGAGGTGCTGGTCCGGATCCGGCAAGAATACGGCCTGAACCGGCCGCTGCCCATCCAGTTCCTGGCCTATCTGCGTCACGCCGTCGTGGGCGACCTCGGGATCTCGATCCAGTCGCGCCAGCCCGTGGCCACGCTCCTCGCGCAACGATTCCCCTTCACGCTCAAGCTCGCCTTCCTGGCCATCCTGGTGTCGGCGACGCTGGGGGTCGTGGCGGGAATCGTCGCGGCCACCCATCGCAACTCGTCCCTCGACATCGCCGCCCTGCTGGGCTCACTCGTCGGCATCTCCCTGCCGATCTTCTGGCTCGGCCTGCTCGCCATCCTCATCTTCTCGGTCAAGCTCCGCTGGCTGCCCTCCGGGGGCACGGGCACCCTCGCGCATCTGCTCCTGCCCGCCCTCGTGCTGGGAGCGGCCTCGTCGGCGGTGATCGCGCGCACCACGCGCGCCTCGATGCTGGAGGTGCTGCGCCAGGACTATGTGCGGACGGCGCGCGCCAAGGGCGTCTCGGACCGGCTCGTCGTGTATCGCCATGCCCTGGGCAACGCCATGATCCCCATCCTCACGGTCTTCGGACTCGAGTTCGGCTACAACCTGGGCGGCGCCGTGCTCACGGAGACGGTCTTCTCGCTGCCCGGAGTGGGCCGGCTCATCGTGGAGGGCATCTTCGCGCGAGACTATCCCGTGGTGCAGGGCGCCCTGCTGGTGGTGGCCACCACCTTCGTGCTCGTCAACCTTCTCACCGACGTCGCCTATGCCTTCTTCGATCCCCGCATCCGCTACGACTGAGCTCCCGCCCGTCGCGCGCCGGCGCTCACCCGGATTCTGGAGCGACGCCTTCCGGCGGATCCTCAAGAGCCGCGCCGCCATGAGCGGGGGCATCATCATCACGCTGTTCGTGGCCGTGGCGATCATGGCGCCGGTTCTCGCGCCCTACGAGCCGCTGCGCGGGCGCCTCGTGGAGCGCCTGCAGGCGCCGGACGCGGGCCACTGGCTCGGCACCGACGAGCTCGGGCGTGACGTGCTGTCACGCGTCCTCTACGGCGCGCGGATCTCGCTGCAGATCCAGATCGCCGCCGTCGGGCTCGCCCTCCTGCTCGGGACGGCGCTGGGCGTGGTCGCCGGCTACGTCGGCCGCTGGCCCGACATGCTGATCATGCGCGTCGTCGACATCATGATGGCCTTCCCCGGCATCTTCCTGGCCCTGGCCATCATCGCCGCGCTCGGCACCGGCCTCGGCAACGTGATCATCGCCAGCGCGATCTTCCTGGTTCCCCAGTTCGCCCGGGTGGTGCGCGGCTCGGTGCTCACCTTGAAGGAGAAGGAATTCGTGGAGGCCGCCCGCGCGCTCGGGGAAGGCGACGTCACGATCATCACGCGCTATCTGCTGCCGAACTCCCTGGCGCCGATCATCGTGCAGACGACTCTGCGCATGGCGACTGTTCTCCTGACCGCCTCCGGCCTGTCCTTCCTCGGGTTGGGTGTCCAGCCACCCAGCCCGGAGTGGGGGGCCATGCTCTCCAACGCGCGGGCCTACATGATCACGGCGCCCCATGTCGCCACCGTCCCGGGGCTCGCCATCATGCTCGTGGTGCTGGGCTTCAATCTCCTGGGCGATGGCCTGCGCGATGCGCTCGACCCGCGGCTGAGAGAATGAGCGGTGGCCTCAGCCGTGCCCCCGCAAGGTCGCTTGAACCACGCCTGGCTCGGGTAGAGGATAGCGGCCGGACGCGAAGGAGGGCAGGGTGACGCCAGCTTGAGCGCGCAAGGGAAACAGCCGGGCGGGGCTCCGGGCTATGGCTCGGATCTCGTGGTCGAGCTCCTCCACGCCGTGGGCATCGAGCACGTTGCCATCAATCCGGGGGCGACGTTCCGGGGTCTCCACGACTCCCTCGTGAACTACGCGGGCACGCGGGGGCCCGAGCTCGTGCTGACCACGCACGAGGAGATCGCCGTGGCCCTCGCCCACGGCTACGCCAAGGCCAAGGGCACGCCGATGGCGGCCGTCGTTCACGACATCGTCGGCCTCCAGCACGCGAGCATGGCCATCTTCAACGCCTTCTGCGATCACGTTCCCATCCTCGTGCTGGGGGCCACCGGCCCCATGGACACGACACGGCGCCGCCCCTGGATCGACTGGATCCACACCGCGCTCGTGCAGGGGACGCAGGTGCGGGACTACGTCAAGCTGGACGACCAGCCCGCGAGCGTCGGCGCCATTCCCGAGGCCTTCCTGCGCGCGTGGCGGCTCGCGCGCACGGAGCCGCAGGGCCCCGTCTACCTGTGCCTCGACGCCGCGCTGCAGGAGGAGGCGCTCGAGCGCCCGGTGCCCCTGCCCGACGTCGCGCGCTTCCAGCCGGCGACCCCGCCGCACGCCGACCCGCGGGCCATCGACGATGCGGCCCGGCGCCTCGCCGAGGCGCGCTACCCGGTCATCGTCGTGGAGAATCTCGGACGCCGCCCGGGCGTGGCGGCGCCGCTCTGCCGGCTCGCCGAGCTCCTCGCGGCGCCGCTGGTCGACCTGGCCGTCGAGTACCAGGGAAGGCCGAGCGTGCCGGGCAATCATCCCCTCGACATGAGCGGCGCGCGCGACGAGGTGGTGCGCGAGGCCGATCTCATCCTCGCCCTCGACGTGTCGAACTTCCTGGGCGCCCTGGGCACGACGGATCGGAGCACGCGCGAGGTGCGGCTGCTCAACGAGCGCACGCGCGTGATCTCGATCTCGCTCGAGGACTACGCGGCGCGGAGCTGGGCGCAGACCTTCCAGTCGCTGATTCCCGTGGACCTGCCCATCGCGGCCGACGCCGCGCTCGCCCTGCCCGCGCTCGTCCTGGCCGTCGAGGACCGGCTGCGCCACGACCGCGGCGCCGCGGAGCGCAGGGCCCGGGCGGAGTGCATCGCCGCCCGCCATGGCGCGATCAGCGCGGAGTGGCAGGCCGCGGTTCGCCTCGAGCGCTCGTCGAAGCCCGTGACCCCCGCCGTGCTCGCGGCCGAGGTGTGGCAGGTCATCAAGGACGAGGACTGGATCCTCGCCAATGGCACGGGGAAGGGCTGGGCGCGCCGGCTCTGGGACTGGCAGCCCGAGCGCGCGTGCGGCGGCAGCGGGGGCGCGGGCCTCGGCTACGGGCTGCCCGCCGCGCTCGGCGTCACGCTTGCCCATCGCGGCTCGGGCAAGCTCTGCGTCAACCTCCAGGCCGACGGCGATCTGCTCTACGTGGTGAGCGGGCTCTACACCGCCGCGCACCACCGGCTGCCGCTCCTCACCGTCATGTTCAACAACCGGACGTACGGCAACGACGAGGAGCACCAGGAAGCGGTGGCCAAGACGCGCGGCCGCCCGGTGGAGAACAAGGTGGTGGGAATCCGCATCGACGATCCCGCGCCGGACTTCGCGCGCATCGCCCAAGGCTTCGGCGTGCACGCAGAGGGGCCGCTCGATTCCGCCGAGGCGGTGGGGCCGGCGCTGCGACGCGCGCTCCGCGTGGTCAAGGACGAAGGGCGACCCGCGCTGGTCGACGTGATCACTCGGCCCTGAACGCATGCCCTCACGAAGGAGGAACACGCCATGGCACGCGATGGCTACCGCATCTTCGACGCGGACACCCACATCATCGAGCCCGTCGAGCCGATCGAGGAGTATCTGGCGGCCGGCGACCGGGCGAAGCTCACGGCGCTCGGGCCCCTGGTGGGGCGGGCTCCGGCCAAGGCCGGGATGTCGCGATACGTGATCGGCAAGCGGCCCGCGCTCAACCGGCGCCTCGGCTCGCGGGAGCGGGTCGCCCCGCCCTCCGCCGCGGCGCGCGGCGCGAAGGACGGGGGCACGCCGTGGGATGTCCGGTGGCAGGGACCGCCGTTTCCCACCGATCGCGTGAGCTTCGATCCGCACGCGCGGGTCAAGGACATGGACATCGAGGGCATCGACGTGAACATGATCCTGCCCTCGGGAGGCGTGCCCGCGTGCGCCGGCCTGGACGATATTGCGCTCGAGCAGGAGATGTACAAGGCCTATCACCGCTTCCTCGCGGACTACTGCGCGCCCTATCCTGATCGCTTGACGAGTCTCGTCCTGGTCTCGGCGCGTGACGCCGCCTCGTCGGTGGCCGAGATCGAGCGCTGGGGAAAAGAGCCGTGGCCGGTGGGCATCTTCCCGATCTGTCCGCCCGAGCTGTCGCTCGACGACCCCGCGTGGGAGCCGATCTGGGCCGCGGCCGAGGCCCACGATCTCACCGTGGTCATCCACTCCTTCACGATGACCGTCCCCTACCCTCCCGGCATGTGGGACACCTGGGACAACGTCTTTCTCCAGCGCGCCGCGGGCCACGTGTGGAACGCGCAGCGCAACATGGCGGCGCTGATCGGCGCGGGCGTGCTCGATCGTTATCCGCAGCTGCGCCTGACCTCGCTCGAGTGCGGGCACGGCTGGCTGGCCTTCTGGGCCTCGCGGCTGGACGAGCTGGCCGAGATGTCCCGCCACGCGCTGCCGACCCTCAAGCAGAAGCCGAGCGAGTACATCCGCGGGCCGCAGTACTTCCAGAGCATCCAGCTCCACGAGGGCGAGCAGTCGCTGCGCCACGCCCTGGAGGCCATTGGCGAGGACACGCTCATGTTCGCCACCGACTACCCGCACTCGGAAAGCTGGTTCCCGAAGTCGGTGGACGTCGTCCTGGGCTGGACGTCCATCTCCGAGACGGCGCGACGGAAGCTTCTCTGGGACAACGCCGTGCAGTGCTACCACCGCTACGCGACCCGCGCGCTCGCCCTGGAGACGCGCGTCGCGCGATGACGGGCACGGCAACGCGATGAAGATCGACGTCTTCCCGCACATCCTGCCGCGGAAGTACTTCGAGCGGCTGCTCGCCGTGGCGCCGCCGGGGCTCGCGCTGCAGAAGCGCATGTCAGGGATCCCCGTGCTCGTGGACCTCGACCTGCGCTTCACGATGATGGATCGCTGGGAGGGCTACGTCCAGGTCCTCACTCTTGCCAACCCACCCATCGAGGTGGTCGCCCCGCCCGCCACGAGCCCCGACCTGGCGAGGATTGCCAACGACGAGATGGCGGCCATCGTGGAGCGCTACCCCCACCGTTTCCCCGCCTTCGTCGCCTCGCTGCCCATGAACAATCCCGACGCCGCGCTGGCCGAGCTGGAGCGCGCCATCGACCATCTCGGCGCCACCGGCGTGCAGATCTTCACCAACGTCAACGGCCGGCCCCTCGACCAGCCGGAGTACGGGCCGATCTTCGCCCGCATGGCGGATCGCGGGCTCCCCATCTGGATGCATCCCGCCCGTCCCGCCACCTTCGCGGACTATGCGGGCGAACCCCGGTCAAAATACGATCTCTGGTGGGCTTTCGGCTGGCCGTACGAGACCAGCGTGGCCATGGGGCGGCTGGTCTTCTCCGGCCTCTTCGATCGCCACCCCGGGCTCGTCATCATCACGCACCACCTGGGCGCGATGATCCCGTTCTGCGAGGGGCGCATCGGCGGCGGGCTCGATCAGCTGGGCGCCCGGAGCGACGACCCCGAGGACGGCCGCGCCCTCGGGCGGCTCCAACGGCGACCCATCGACTACTTCCGCATGTTCTACGGCGACACCGCGCTCTTCGGAGCGTGGCACGCCATGGAAAGCGGGCTTGCCTTCTTCGGCGCCGATCACGTGCTGTTCGGCACCGATTTCCCCTTCGATCCCGAGAAGGGGCCGGGGTTCATCCGCGACACCATCGCGGCCATGGAGCGGATGCGCGCCAGCGACGTGGACAAGGCGAAGATCTACGAGGGGAACGCGCGCCGCCTCCTCCGGCTGAAATGACTCGGAGGGGCGCTTTGCCCCTATAATGCACGGGCCATGAAGCTCACCGTGGAGTTCCCCAGCGTGTCGTACCGGGAAGGGCCGGAGGCCGTGCGGCGCTTCGCCCGCGCCGTCGAGCAGATCGGCTACGACCACATCGACGTCTTCGACCACGTCGTCATGGGCCATCCGATGGAAGGGCGCGCGCCCGGTCCCTACCAGGCGAGCATGCCCATCCTGGAAGCGCTGATGCTCCTCGGCCACATCGCCGCCGTCACCACGCGCGTGGGTCTCGGGACCGAGGTGCTCGTGCTGCCCCAGCGTCACCCCACGCTCGTGGCCAAGCAGGTGAGCACGCTCGACACGCTCTCGGGGGGGCGCGTGCGTCTGGGCGTTGGCGTCGGCTGGCAGGAGTCGGAGTACGAGGCGCTGGGCGAGGACTTCCACACCCGTGGCGCGCGGATGGACGAAGCCGTCCGGCTGCTCCGCGCATGCTGGAGCGAGGCGCGCGTGGAGTCAGTCGGCCCGCACTATCCCATGCTCGCGATGGCCATGGAGCCGAAGCCGCCCCAGGGGCGGGCCCTGCCCGTCTGGATCGGCGGAATGTCGGAGCGCGCGTGGCGTCGCGTGGGCGAGCTGGGCGACGGCTGGCTGGCCAGCCGGATCACGGACGCGACGAGCGCGCAGGTCGCCATCGACGCCATCCGCCGCGCCGCCGAGGCAGCCGGACGCGATCCCGGCGCCATCGGATGGCAGAGCATGGTCGCGCCGCCGCCCCGCGATGCCGAGGGCAAGCGCTTCTATGCCGAGCACGACCGCGTGGTGGCCCGCGTGGTCGAGCTGCGGAAGATGGGCTTCGAGTGGGTGGCGCTGAACGCCACGGCCATCTTCCAGGCGGGCGCGCGCTCCGTGGACGCGATGATCGACGCGCTGGGCGCCCTCCACGGCAAGATCCGCGCCGCCGTCGGCTAAGTAGCGCTCACGCGATGGCGCCGGCGCGGCGAAGCGCGGCCAGCTTCGGGGCGTCGTAGGCAAGGAGACGCGAGAGCGTCTCGTCGGTGTGCTGGCCGATGGTGGGCACGGGGCCGACGCGCGCCGGGGTCTTGGAGAGCTTGATCGTCGCGCCGGGCAGGTACATCTCCCCCGCGATCGCGTCTTCCATCTTCACGAGCATCTCGCGCTGCCAGAGGTGCGGATCCAGGGCGACCTGAGGGATCGTGCGCACGGGCGCCGAGGGGATCCCTGCCTCGTGAAGCTTCGCGCAGATCTCCTCCGTCGTCCGCTCGACGCACCACCTGTCGATGAGGGCGCGACGATCGTCAGGGCCCGTGCTCCCCGCCATGGGCGTGGTGTCGCCCTCGGCGCTCGCCCCGCGAACGATCTGCATCAGGCGCGCGGCCATGTCCCGGCCCGCGGCGGCGATGACCACGAAGCCGTCCCTGGTCTTGTAGGGCGGCCGGCCGCCCTCGCCACCTTCCTTGCCGGTGGCGAGGTAGTACGAGGTCGGGATCTCGACCATGGTCAGCGCGGAGTCGAGCAGGCAGACGTCGACCACCTGTCCCTCACCCGTGCGCTCGCGATGGCGAAGGGCCGCCAGCGTGCCGATGGTGGCGTGCAGCGCGGTGTAGCGATCGACCACGGAGGACGCGGTGCCGATGGGCTTGCCCTCCTGCTGGCCGGTCAGGGTCATGAGGCCGGACATGGCCTGGCCGAGGGAATCGAAGGCAGGCCGCTCCGTGTACGGCCCGTACTGGCCGAACCCCGACACGGAAACGAGGATGATCCCCGCGTTCAGCGCGGCCAGGCGCTCGTAGTCGAAGCCCATGGCGCGCATGACACCCGGGCGGAAGTTCTCGAGCACGATGTCGGCCTTGGCCACGAGGGCGGCGAAGACCTCCTTGCCCTCGGCATTCCTGAGATCGAGACAGACGCTCTTCTTGCCGCGGTTGTAGACGGAGAAGTAGACGCTCTGGCCCCGGACGAGGGGTGGGTGCTTGCGCGTCTCCTCGCCGCCCGGCGGCTCGATCTTGATGACCTCGGCGCCCAGATCGGACAGCAGCATGCCGCCGCGCGGGCCCGCCTGGAAGCGCGCCAGCTCGAGGACGCGGATGCCGTCGAGGCAGCCGGACATGGCCGAAGGCTAGTGGGGCGAGAGGGCAACGTCAAGGGGGCGCATTGAAGTGGGCGAGCGTGAGTGGTATCTCCTGGGAAGCGGCATCAATCCGCAGTGATGGAGGAGCGACATGGCAGACCGTGGCATCGAGGTCGTACGCGCGCACCTGGCGAAGCTGCCCCCGGCGGACTCGCTGACCCTTGCCGAGCGGCGTGCCCAGTACGAGCGCGCGGAGAAGGCGTTCCCCATCCCGCCCGAGGTGAAGGTCGAGCGCGTGACGGCGCCCGTGGCGCCCGCGGAGTGGCTGCGCCCGCCCTCGGCCGAGGCCGGCCGCGTGGTGCTCTATCTCCACGGCGGGGGATACGTGATCGGCTCGCCGCGCTCCCATCGCCACCTGGCGGCGGCGATCGCGGGCGCCGCGGGGGCGAGCGCGCTCTCGCTCGACTACCGTCGCGCGCCCGAGGATCCCTTCCCCGCGGCCGTCGAGGACGCGGTGGCCTGCTACCGCTGGCTGCTCGAGCAGGGCGCCTCGCCCGAGCACATCGTGATCGCGGGAGACTCCGCGGGCGGCGGGCTGACCGTGGCCACGCTGGTCGCCCTGAGAGACGCGCGCGTGCGGCTGCCCGCGGGCGGCGTCTGCATCTCTCCCTGGGTCGATCTCACCTTCAGCGGCGGCAGCTACCAGACGAAGGCCGCCGCGGATCCGATCGTGGGGCGGCCCGGGATCGACGAGATGGCGCGGGCCTACCTCGGCGCGACGGATCCGCGCACGCCGCTGGCCTCTCCGGTCTTCGCCGACCTGCGCGGCCTCCCGCCGCTGCTGATCCACGTCGGCAGCGACGAGGTCCTGCTGGACGACGCCGTTCAGCTTGCCGAGCGGGCGAAGGCAGCCGGCGTACCGGCGACGCTCGAGGTGTGGGACGGCATGATCCACGTCTGGCACTGGTTCCTGCCCATGCTCGAGGAGGCGGAGACGGCGATCGAGACGATCGGAAGGTTTTGCCGGAAGAGCATGGGGTAGGAAAACAAGTAAGCCCCCTCACCCTACCCCTCTCCCCTGATGGGGGAGAGGGATGCTATCGAGGTCAGGCGGAGTCGAGGCGGCGAGGAAGACCTCGATCTCTTTCTTGGTCTGGAGATCGCCCGTCTGCGTCGCCACCTCGAGTCCCTTCGCGTAGGCGGCCCGTGCCTCCTCGCGGCGGCCGGCGCGCTCCAGCGCCCGGCCGAGCCCGCGATGGGCGGCTGAGTAGTCGGGCTTGAGCCTGATGGTCTCCTGGTACTCGCGGACAGCGCTCTCGGCCTGCCCCGCGTCGAGATAGGCGCCGGCCAGACCGAAGCGGACGACGGGATCGTCCGGCATCAGCTCGGCCACTTCCTTGAACTCCGCGATGCGATCACCCTCGGCCACGGCCACCTCCCATCGCGCGCTTCACGCCCTCGCTACCTCCTCGAGCCTGGCAGGGTCACCCGGCGTCGTCTCCCGACCCGCGGATCCCTTGGACCGCTGACATAGCAGTGTAATCCGCGCAGCAGGGCCTTGACTATGCGTGGCCGGCGGAAGAGGATGGCCGGCACCAGAGGACGACGACGGAAGAGGGAGCGCTCGCCATGGCCGACCACACGCTGAAGATCGACAACGCGCGGTATGTCCTGACCCTGGACGGGCAGCGGCGGATCATCCGCGACGCTTCCATCCTCGTGGAGGACGGACGGATCAGCCGCGTCGGCAAGGCGGCCGAGCTGGCCGCCCTCCGCGCCGACCGAGTGATCGACGCTCGGCGGCTGCTCGTCACGCCGGGCTTCGTCAACGGCCACATGCACATCAGCTACGCGCACGTCGTGCGCGGGATCTTCCCGGACGAGCTCGCGAGCCCGCTCCTCCACGTGTTCGCGCTGCAAGAGGCGATGACCGAGGAAGAGGAGTACCACTCGACCTTGCTCGGCCTCGTCGAGCTGCTGAAGAATGGCACGGTGTGCTTCGTGGATCCCGGCAGCACGAAATTCCCCGACGCGTGTCTGCAGGCCTACGAGGACTCCGGCATCCGCGTGATCCTGGGGGAGTGCGTCACCGATCAGGACGCCCCCTTCAAGCTGCCGCGCTTCGCCACCAAGGAGGCGATCGCGCGGACGACGTCCTTCGTCGAGAAATGGCACGGGCGCCTGCGCGGGCGCGTGCGGGCGTGGGCCATGCCGTTCTCGCCCGAGACGTGCAGCGCCGAGCTCATGCAGGCGCTCAAGCGTGTGGCCGACGAGCGCGGGACGGCGCTGACGCTCCACCACGGCAGCGGGCCCAAGGCGCGACAGGAATACACCGCCCGCCATGGCCGGCGACCGACGGAATACCTCGAATCGCTCGGGGTGGTCGGGCCGAACGTCGTCCTCGCGCACTGCCTCGGCATCGACGACGCCGAGATCGAGTGCCTGGCCCGCACGCGCACCGCCGTGGTCATGTGCCCCGTCACCGCGGCCAAGAGCGGCCGCGGCGTGCCCGAGCACGGCCGCATGCCGGAGCTGCTCGCCAAGGGTGTCAAGGTCGCCCTCGGCTGCGACTCGCCCAACAACTCCAACCATCTCGACATGGTGCGGACCATGAACATGGCGGCCATCCAGTACAAGGACGCCCGCCAGGATCTGCGGCTCATCCCCGCAGAGGCCGCCCTCGAGATGGCCACGGTGGTCGGCGCCCAGGCCTTGAACGTGGGCGACGACCTCGGCTCCATCGAGCCCGGCAAGCGCGCGGACCTGGTGCTGTTCGACACCGAGCGGCCGGAGTGGCAGGCCCTCTTCAATCCCGTCAACAATCTCGTCTACAACGCCGACGGCCGCAGCGTGCACACGGTGGTGGTGGACGGCCGCGTCGTGGTGGAGGACCATCGCCAGTCCTTCGTGGACGAGGGCCGGCTCTTCGGCAAGGTGCAGGAGATCGGCGAGCGCCTGCAGGCGAGGACCGGCATCACGTTTCCCCGCTCGCGCTGGCCCATCGTCTGAGCGCCCGGGACCTCGCACTGAACCGCGTATCTGGAGGCATGTCATGAAATTCGGTCTCTACAGCTCGATCGCCAATCCGCCGCGGGGCGAGAATCTGGATCGCGCCATCGACGAGGTCATCGCCGAGGCGCAGCTGGCCGAGGCGAGCGGCTTCGATTCGTGCTTCTTCGGCGAGCATCACCAGGACAAGGACGGCTTCCTGCCCTCGCCCTTGATCGTGGCCACCGCGGTCGCCTCGCACACGCGCCGGCTCAACGTCGGCACCTCGGTGATCCTCCTCCCCCTGCATCACCCGGTGCGCGTGGCCGAGGACGTCATCACGCTGGATCTCGTCTCCAAGGGTCGCGTCATCCTCGGGGTGGGCATCGGCTATCAGCCCGCCGACTTCCGCGCCTTCAACGTGCCCATGGAGCACCGTGTGGAGCTCTTCGAGGAGGGCGTGGAGATCATCCGCAAGTGCTGGAGCGGGGAGCCGTTCTCCCATCGCGGGAAGCACTACACGCTGGAGGACGTGCAGATCCGCCCGCGGCCGTTCCAGCAGCCGACGCCACCGCTCTGGATCGGCGCCAGCGTGCCCGCAGCCATCCGGCGCGCGGGCGCCCTCGCCGACGCCTTCGTGGCCACGCCCAGCACCACGCTGGAGAGCGCCATGCGCCAGGTCGAGGCCTACAAGGACGCGGCGCGGAAAGCGGGGCGGACGCCGCGCGTGGTCTTCATGCGCGATGCCTGGGTCGCGCAGACCCGGGCCGAAGCCGAGACCGTGTACGGGCCCGAGGTCATGACCGCCTACCAGTACTACTGGCAGAACCGGCTGGCGGAGTTCCGCAACATCCCGCCCGGCACGGAGTTCAACCTGAAGAATCTCGCTCCGGACAGGCTCATCGTGGGTGATCCCGAGACGTGCGTGCGGGAGTTCCATCGCTGGAAGGAATCGACGGGAGCGGAGTACTTCCTCCTCCGCCTGCGCCACGCGCATTCCGGCGGCCCCTCGCACGACAAGATCATGGCGGCGATCAAGCTCTTCGGGGACAAGGTCCTGCCGCACTGCCGCTAGGCGCGGGGAGGCTCCCCCCTGACCTACTCAAAAATGAAACCCTCTCCCTCGGAGAGGGAGAGGGATGGATCCGGTCAGGGCGAAACCCTCAGCGCGCGGTCGCTCGGGCCGCGGCGTCGGCCTTCTGGAAGTCGGCGTCCGTGAAGCCGTAGAGGTGCGCTCCTCCCTCGAAGATCTGCGCGGCGATCTTGCGGGGCACGTTCTTCAGGAGGTTGTCCGCCACGTGGGGGAAGTTCGAGTCGAAATGCGGGTAGTCCGTCGAGATGCACATCCGGTCGGCGCCGATGAGCCCGGCCGTGGCCTCGATCTCGGGCTCGCTCCCCTCCACGGCCGCCCAGCAGTTGCGCCGGAAGTACTCGCGCGGCGTCAGCGTCAGGTAGGGCGCGTGCGAGTCGCGGTACTGGGGATAGTCCCACTCGATGCGTGAGAGCAGCCCGGGCACCCAGGAGTTCTGAGCTTCCAGGAAGCCCACCCGCAGCTTCGGGTGGAACTCGAACACGCCGCCGATGATCATGGCGATCATGGCCTGCTGCATCTCGATCCAGTGGCTGGCCACGTGACGGTAGAAGCGGTTCTCGCCGTACAGCGGGATCATCCGTGAGTTCACCGCGCTCACGCCCTCGTGAAACCCCCAGGTCACGTTCAGCTCCTCGTGCACGCTGTAAAGCGGGTCCCAGTAGTTCGAGTGCCAGTAGTGATCGTTCAACAGATTGGGCCGGATGAACGATCCCACCGCGCCGAGCTTCGCGCAGCGCACGAGCTCCCGGCAGGCGAGGTGCACGTCGTGCACGGGCAGCATGGCCACGAACTTCAGGCGGTCGGGGCTGTGCTGGCAGAACTCGTGGATCCAGTTGTTGTAGGCCTGGCAGAGGGCGAGAGAGAGCTGGGGATCCATGTTGTCGCGGGCGATGAGGCTCAGGCCGCCCGTCGGGTAGAGCACCGCGATGTCCACGCCTTCCTGCTCCATGCCCATGACCTGCGCCTCGGCGTTGTAATCGCGCTCGACGGCGAAGTCCAGCCGCCCCGTGTCGGCCAGCCGCGACCCCGAGAGGGGCTGGGTGCTCTGGGTCGGGCCGCGCCGGATGCGCTTCCGGTATTGCTGCAGGTCGGAGTCCGAGGTGGGCAGCCCGTCGATCATGGTCAAGCCGGACGGGCCCCGAAACGGGCGGCCGTCTGGGCCCACCGGCACACTGACGCGATGCTTGAACTTCGCGTCCAGATAGCGGTCAAAGAGATCGGGCGGCTCCATGATGTGCATGTCGGAGTCGACGAAGCGCAATCCGTCTTTCATGTCACCCTCCTCGGCATGGCTGGAACGTGAAGCGCTGACTTCGACGCTGTGGCGGAGAAGCTATCATATTTTCGCAAGGTCTACCTGTCGATCCACGCGACCATGAGGCGGCCGCCATAGTCGTGTCCGATGTTCGGGGCAAAGTTCTTCACGTAGGGCTCCCAGGCGGACACCGTGGTGGTCGACGGGTCGTAGTGGTAGTACACCTGCTCCGCGAGGTGGCGCTGGATGTCGTACACGATCTCGCGCCGCTTGCTCACGTTGTAGGTCCGTCGCTGGAGCCGGATCATCTCGGTGAGCTTCGGGTCGTCCACGCCCGAGGAATTCAGGGGCTGCCCAGGGATGTGCGCAGCGTAGAGCGTGATGTCGGGAACGGGGGTGCCGCCTCGGAGGCTGTGGGCCATCTTGTCGAACTTCCCGAAGATCGTCGTGGACATGAAAGCCGCGAACTCTTTCGACTTCAGCTCGGTCTCGATCCCGCCCGCCTTCCAGTTCTTCATGTCGACCTGGAGATTGTCGACGTAGTCCGGGCTCCAGGCGAGGGTTGCCTCCACGGGAGCCTTGATGCCGCTGGGATAACCGGCGTCCGCGAGGAGCCGCTTGGCCTCCGGAATGTTCTGCTCGTAGAGGCGCCGGCCCTCCGCAGAAAGCTGATCGATCGGGATCGCCCATTCGCGTAGCGCCACGGGGATGGCCGGATTCGGCAGCCCGTGCCCCTGCGACCAGGCATTGGTTTCCAGGATTTCCTTCCAGTTCGAGGCCAGGGCGAGGGCGCGCCGGACTCGCACATCCTTGAACGGCTCACGGTCGAGCTTCATCGTGGTGTAGCCGCCGAAGAGCACGGTGAAATCCTGGGTCTGAAGAGTCGGCTTGCGCCGGCGAACCGGCTCGAGATCGAGCCGGCGCACGCACTGGCCGTACTCGGGGGCGAAGTCGTACTTACCCGTCACCCAGGCGGCGAGCCTCGATGATGGGTCCTCATCGACCACGACCTCGACCGCGTCCGCGTAGGGGAGGCCGGGGATGAAGTAATTCGGGTTTCGCACGAAGCTCAGCCGCACGTTGGTGTCGTATCGTTCGAGCATCCAGGGGCCGGTGCCGATGCAGGCCTCCGCCTTCTTGAGATCCCCGAACTTTTCCACAGCCTCCCGCGGCACGATCCACATCACGGTGGCGGCCAGATAGTCGAGGAACCAGGCGAAGGGCTCCGAGAGGGTGAACTTGACGGTGTAGCGATCCAGGGCCTCGACCTTCTCGACCTGCTCGAGCATCGAGCGGTTGGGATTGCCCTTGAGAGTGAGGAAGCGCTCGTAGGTGTACTTGACGTCCTCTGCCGTGAGCTCGCGCCCGTTGACGGGCGGCTTGTTGTGCCAGCGCACGCCCTTGCGCAGCTTGAAGACGAACGTCGTGTCGTTGGGCTGTGTCCACGACTCGGCGAGGTCGGGCTCGATGGGCATGGTGCCCGGCTTCACCTGGGCCCCCGATTTGATCCGGACCAGACGGCTGTGCGTGAAGGACAGGTTGGTGGCGATCCGATGGTGGTTGACCACGAGATGGGGATCGAGACCCGACACCGGGTCTTCCCCCCGGATGCGGAAGACCCCGCCGCGCTTCGGGGTCTGTGCGTGCGCACGGGCTGGATTCGTCAGCTCGATCACGCTCGTCCCGACCACGGTAGCGCCCAGCGTGAGCATGTCCCGACGGGTGAGGTCCATCATCGTCCTCCCAGCGCGCGATCGGCGCGCCGTCATGATGCGCCAATCAGGCCTGGCGGGCAATCAGGATGTCGTAGATCTCCAGGGTGAGGCGGCCAAAGTCCGCCGAAGCCCGGGTCTGCGCGGTGCGCGGGCGCGGGAGCGCCGCGGGAAAGATGCGCGCGACCCGGCCGGGGCGCGGGGACATGACCACGACGCGGTCGGCGAGGAACACCGCCTCGGGAATCGAGTGGGTCACGAAGAGAATGGTCTTGCGGTCGCTGCCCGCCGCCCCGCCGGACCCTTCGCCCCATACGCGCAGGAGCTCGAGATTCATCTCGTCGCGGGTCATGGCGTCGAGAGCGCCGAAGGGCTCGTCCATGAGGAGCAGCGGCGGATCGAGGAGGAGCGCCCGGCAGAGGGAGGCCCGCTGCTGCATGCCGCCGGACAGCTCGCGCGGCAGCTTGGCCTCGAAGCCGCCGAGCCCGACGAGCTGGAGCAGCTCGTGCGCGCGGTCACGGTAGCGCTTCGCCTCGAGGCCGGCCAGCTCGGCCGGAAGGAGCACATTGTCGAGAACCGTCCGCCACTTGAGCAGCACAGGCGCCTGGAAGACCATGCCGACCTGGGCGATGGGGCGCGTCACCGGGCGGCCGTCCACCGTCACGTCGCCCGCGGTGGGAGACCTCAGCCCCGCCACGATCCGCAGCAGGGTGGACTTGCCGCAGCCGCTCGGCCCCACCAGGGCCACGAACTCCCCGCGGCCCACGCCGAAGGTGATATCCCGGAGCGCCTCGACGGGCCCGCTCTGGGCCTCATAGGTCATCCCCAGCCGATCGAGCGCGATGAAGTCGGACGGCATTGCCGACTGGCTACCGCTAACGCATTGTCTTCGGCAGCTCGATCTTCGTCAGGAACTCGTTGGTGTAGACCGCCTTGCACTCGACCTTGGTCGGCACCCCCATGTAGGTGTTGACCAGGTCGACCGACTGACACATCTTCTTCTCCTCCATCCAGCCGATGCCGTTCTTGGCGTAGCGGTCGGTCTTCATCAAGTCGAGCCCCATCTTCATGTTGGGCTCGATCACCGACAGATCGATCTCGGGCACCCGCTTCTTGAAGATCTCGAGCGCAGACTTCTGGTCCTCCATGACATCGCGCCAGCCCATGTACGAGGCCTCCAGGAAGGCGCGCAGCATCATCGGCCGGTCCTTCATCGTCTTCTCGCTGGCGATGATGGACATGCTGTACATATCGAAGCCGTGCTCGGCCCAGGGCATCATGACGGCGTTGCCCTTGCCCATGGCCTTCTCGTAGAAGGGCAGGCCCGTCGTGTAGTCGGCCACCGAATCCACGCGCTTCTCGGCGAGGGCGGGAATCTTGGCGGCGGGCTCGATGTTGACCCAGGTCACCTTGCTCTGGTCGATCCCGTGGAGCTTGGCGAAGGCGGGAAATACCTGGCGCTGCCCGTCGCCGGGCGGGGCGCCCACGGTCTTGCCCTCGAGGTCCTTGGGCTTGGTGATGGGCGCTTCCTTGCGACTCCAGATATTGAGCGGGGTCTTGTCGAAGACCATGCCGACCACCTTGATCTTGCCGCCACGGCTCACCGCCGCGATGACCACGGCGCTGTCGGCCAAGCCGATGTCCGCGCGACCCGTGTCCACCTTCGCGATCGAGTCGCCCGAGCCCTTGGAGTTCTGGAGCTCGACGTCGAGCCCTTTGCTCTTGTAGTAGCCCTTCTCGAGGGCGACCCAGTAGGCGGCGTGATCGCCGACGGCAAACCAGTTGAGGGCGAAGACGACCTTCTGGGGCGCCTGCGCCGCTCCCGGCAGAACCAGGGCGAGCAGAGACACCGTGAGGAGGAGGACGGCGGAGAGAAGGCGCATCATGGGGTTTCTCCTTGTCAGTCCGAGATCTCGGCCCAGGGAGCGATCCAGCGCGCGGCGAGGACGACCGCGCCATACACCGCGAGGCCGACCACCGAGATCCAGACCAGAGCCGCGAAGGCCACCGGCGTGTTCATGCTGCCCTGCGTGGTGATGATGACGTAGCCGAGTCCCCTCTGGGAAGCGACGAACTCCCCGACGATGGCGCCCACGACGGCGGCCGTGGCGGTGATCTTGAGCGCGCTGAGGATGTACGGATACGCGTTCGGAATGCGGATCTTGGCGAAGACTTTCCACTTGGGCGCGTTGAACACGCGGCCGAGGTCGAGCATCTCGGGATCCACCTGCGTCAGTCCCACCGCCGTGTTGATCACCACGGGAAAGAATCCGATCAGCGCTCCGATCAGCATGTTGGGAAAGATGCCGTAACCGAGCCACAGGAGGAAGAGCGGAGCGACGGCGACCTTGGGCAGGGTGTTGACGAAGACGAGAAAAGGCACGAGGGCATCGGCGAGGAGCGGCGACCACGCGATGGCCACACCGAGGACGACGCCCGCCGCGCCCGCGAGCAGGAAGGCGCCCACGATCTCGAGTGCGGTCGTCCAGGCGTGAGCGGCCCACGGAATCTCTCCCGAGGTGAGCGCGCGGGCGACCACGGCCGGGCTCGGCAGGATGTACTCGCGGATCCCCAGGCTCGTGGAGGCGAACTGCCAGAGGGCGAGCACGCCCACGAAGACGATGATGGACGGGAGGTGGCCGACGAGCCAGCGACGCACGGCGGCATCATAGCAAGCAGTCAACAGGGCGTCCCGTGAATCTCCAGGTCGGCGCTACTCCCAGAGACGCGTCGAGAAGTAGCGCTCCCCGAGGTCGTTGAACAACGTCACGAAGCGTCCCGCGCGCTCGCGCCGAGCGATGCGCTCGACCCCCGCCATGTAGGCGCCGGAGGACTGGCCGACGAAGAAGCCCGCGCGCGCGAGCCTCCCGCACATCCGGTAGGCATCCTCGCTCGTCACGGGGATCCGTTCATCGATGACGCTTTCGTCCAGGATCGCGGGAACGATATCCTCGGGGCTCCCGAGCGGCTTGAGGCCCTCGATCCCGGGGAACACTTCCGGAAGCACACAGGCCACGCGGATCTTCGGGTCGTACTCCTTCAACCGTCTTCCCAGGCCCGTCACCGTGCCACCCGTGCCGACCCCGGCGATGACGTGCGTGAGCCGGCCCCCCGTCTGCTCGAGGATCTCCGCCGCCGTCGTCTCGTAGTGGGCGCGCCAGTTGTCCTCGTTGCTGTACTGATCGCAGAAGAAATAGCGCCGGGCGTCGGTCTGGGAGCGCCGGTGCACCTCCCGCAACGCCTCATCGTAGCCCTTGAGCGCGTCCGTGTAGACGAGCTGGGCCCCGTGGGCCAGCATCCGCTTCTTGCGCTCGGCGCTGGCGTTCTCGGGGATGACGATCTCGACCGGGGAGCCGATGATCCGCCCCACCATGGCGTACGCGATGCCGGCATTGCCCGATGAGCTGTCCAGGATGGTTTTCCCGGGCTGGAGCCGTCCATCCGCCAGGGCCGTGAGGAGCATGCGCAAGACCGGGCGGTCCTTGAGCGAGCCGCCCGGGTTGAGGCATTCCATCTTCGCCAGGACCTCGACTCCAGGCAGCTCGTCGCCGAAGATGCTCACCGGGACCAGCGGCGTGTTGCCGATGGCGCGGAGCGCCGGGTATCGGTCCAGGAACGGCTCGATGCGCTTGTCCCACGGCATGACGGTTCTTCCACTCCTCTCGGGCCGCGCCCGTGACTCACGAGCGTGTCGGTGTCATTGTACCGCGACCTCGTACCACCACCTCGGCCGGCCCTTTTCCCGAAGCGGAGGGCGGCCTGATCGCGGAGACACGGGCGTTTACCCAGGACACCTCCTGCCCCGCTCAGTTCCCATGGATCCGCGCCTCGGGCACGTCCACTCGTTTGATTCCCTTAAAGCTGAACAGAAGCTCGACCTTGTAGACGGGCGGATCGGTGGACACCTGCTCCAGGATTGTGCCGATGGCCTTCTGGACGTTCTGGCTGAACGAGACACCCTGGATCACCAGGCCGGACAGGTCTACCGTCACGCGCTGATTTGGCTGAAACATGCTTCCTCCTGAGCGGGTGCGGCCACGCTAAAGTCGGGCTTTTGCTGTCGCCACCCGGTCGCTTGGGCGCGAGGGATCGGGATGTGCGCCGCTCGTCGGATCATCGGGTCGCCGGCGTGACAGTGAAGCGCCCGAGATGAGCGCGCCAGCCCTCGATGACGCGCGCCTCGACCTCCGCCCTGTCCAGCACGAGCCCCAAGACCTCGGCCAGCCGGCGCAGCACGGCCTGGGCCGCCCCGACGTCATGGCCACTCTGCGCCGCTGCGAGGATCGCGTCGGCCAGGCCTTCGAGCCGTGAGAGCGCCACGGGCGTGTTCAGATCGTCGTTCAGCGCGGCCGTGAACCCGGCCTCGGCACCGGTCCCGTCGAGAGAATTGCCGCTACCCCCTGTGAGCGTGACGGCCGTGCGAAGCTTCGCCGCCAGGCGATCGGCCTGCGCGAGCACGTCGAGGTCATGGCTCCAGGGCCGGCGATAGTGATGCCGGGAGAGGTAGAGTCTGAGCGCGTCGGCCGACCAGCGCTGCAAGAGATCACGCACCATGATGAGGTTGCCCAGCGACTTGCTCATCTTGGCACCGTCGTGCTCGACCATGGCCGTGTGCAGCCAGCAGCGGACGAAGGGCGCGCGCCCCGTGAGAGCCTCCGACTGCGCGATCTCACACTCGTGATGCGGAAAGATGAGGTCGGTGCCGCCGGCGTGAACATCGAGCGTCGGCCCCAGATAGCGCGCGCTCATGACGGAGCACTCGATGTGCCAGCCCGGGCGCCCCGGTCCCCACGGGCTCGGCCACGCGGGCTCTCCGGGCGCCTGCGCCTGCCAGAGCACGAAGTCGAGCGGATCGCGCTTGCGCGGGTCGTGGGGACGATTGCCGCGCGCGTTGGCCACCGGCAGCATCTCCGGGCGCGAAAGGTGGCTGAGCCGGCCGAAGGCCGGCCAGGCGCCCACGGCGTAGTACACGCTGCCCCCCGAGACATAGGCGAGGCCGCGCTCGACCAGCGCGGCAGCCGCGGTCACGATGTCGGGGATGACATCGGTCGCGCGGGGATAGTGATCCGGAGGACGGATGCTGAGCTGCTGCATGTCACCGATGAAGTGCGTGGTCCAGCGGTTGCCCAGAGCGCGCCAGTCCTCCCCGACGTCGGCCGCCTTGCCCAGGATGTCGTCGTCGATGTCAGTGACGTTCTGGACGTAGCGTACGGGCAAGCCCTGACTCTCCAGATGCCGCACGAGCACGTCGGCGACCGCGTAGGTGAAGGCGTGGCCCAAGTGGGTCGTGTCGTAGGGAGTGATGCCGCAGACGTAGAGGCCGACCGCGCGGCCGGTTGGCCGGAGCGGCTCGAGGGCCTCGTGCTCCGTGTTGTAGAGGTTCATGGGGGCCGAGAGCGCACCGCAATCGATCTCGGGCGTACAGCCCGGATTTGCTGTGCCGCGATATCGATACCGCATAGGCCGTGCCGGCGGCGCGAAGCCCGCGAAATTCCATGAGGGTCCGAAAAGACAGGCGAGGAATCGGAACAAATTGCCGGGTCCGGATTTCTGCACACTGAATGCTTGCCCGCCTCGTTCCGGTGCTGCGGCGGAGTCAGATTCAGCCACTCGCCCGACCACTGGCGCGCGTGGAGCAGAGAAGAGCGGGGCGGGATCAGGTTCGCTTCTTGCGGGCGCGGAGATCGATGGCGCCGGGGCGCTGGCGAGGGTCCTCGCCCCGCGGGAAGATCTGGGCCTTCTGCACTTTCTGGGTGCCCGTGGTGGGCAGGCGCTCGACGAAGAGGATCCAGCCCGGGGCCTTGAAGTAGGCGAGCCGGCCGAGACACCAGTCGGCGAGCTCGGCGGCCAGCCGCGCATCTGCCGTCGCGCCAGCCATGGGCACCACGCACGCCATGACTTCCTCTTCGCGGATCTCGTCGGGCGCGGCGAGCACGGCCACCTGGGCCACGGCCTCATGGGCCTGCAGACACGCCTCCACCTCCGCGGCCGCGATGTTCTCGCCGGAGCGGCGGATGATGTTCTTCTTGCGGTCGACGAAATAGAGCATGCCGCTCGCGTCCCGGCGGACGACGTCGCCGGTATGGAACCAGCCGTCCCGCCACGCCTCTTCGGTTGCCTCCGCGTTCTTCAGGTAGCCCGCGAAGAAACCGTGGCGGGCGCCTTCGGTCCCGCTCCAGCGGACGAGGAGCTCGCCCTCGCGGTCCGCGGGCAGCTCCTCGTCGCGCTCGTCGACCACGCGGGCCTCGAGGCCGCCATGCGGCCGGCCGAAGGCGCGCGTGTGGATCTCCCGAGGCTCGAAGCGATCGGCCAGGATGCGCCCCGTCTCGGTCATGCCCCACACTTCCACGAGAGGAAAGCCGAAGCGCTTCTCGAAAGCCTCGTGGAGCTGAGGCTCGACGCCGGCGCCGAGCCCGAACTTGACCCCGTGCCGGCGCTCCTCCGGCACGGGCTCCTGGTTGAGGAGGAGCGGAGGCATCACGCCCAGGTAGTGGATGATGGTCGCGCGGGCGGCGGCCACTTCGGGCCACCAGCGGCGGGGGCTGAAGCGCTCCGGGAGAACGAGGCAGTTGGACGTGAGGATGGCGCAGGTCGCCGTCACCGCCTGGCTGTTCATGTGGAAGAGCGGCAACGGGTTCATGAAGCGCTCGCGCCCGTGCTCGATGGCGAGCCGCCCGCCCAGATCGCGATACCAGGCCCCGGCGTTCAGATAGTAGAAGTTGGTGAGGATGCAGCCCTTGGGCCGCCCCGTGGTCCCCGAGGTGTAGAGGAGGCTGCACTCGCTATCGAGCCCGGGAGCGCCCGCGCGCGGCGTCGGACTCGCCCCAGGCAGCGAGGCGGGCAGGGCCTCGGCATCGATCACGGGCAGAGGCTTCGCGCGCTCGCGCGCCACCGCCTCGAGAGCGGCCACGCGGGCCGGGATCGACACGGCCAGCTCCGCCTCGGAGTGGTCCATCTGATAGAGAAGCTCGTCGTGACGATAGTCGGGATTGATCGGGACGATGCCCACCCCGAGCGCATTGAGGGCGAGATAGTGGAAGAAGAACTCCGGCCGGTTCTCGAAGAGGAGGCCCACGCGATGGCCGTGGCCGTAGCCGGCCGCTGCGTAGCGCTCGCGCAGGGCCAGCGCCTCGGCGCGCACCTCTGCGTAAGTGTACTCGACGCCGGCGGGATGATAGGCGCGTCCGGGCGACGGCGGCGCGCAAAGGAAGGCGTGGTCAGGCGCGGCCTTGAATCGGCCGCGCGTCACTGCTCGGACTATGGGCGCCGTCGGCGCCGAGGAGGCTTGCGATCGCGCTCCAGGGTCGTCACGCGCACCTCGAGGCTCAGGACTCGGCCCTCGAGTCCGATCCTCCGCTCCGCCTGGTCGGCGAATCGCCTGTCCGAGCTCTCACCAGAGAGAACCAATCCTTCCGCGAGACCGCGAATATCTGCGCGAAGCGATTCGGCCACAACGTCGAAGTGCCTCCGGGTTTCGACGGCCGAGGCTTGGATCCTGTCCTCGCTCGAGCGGATTTCGCCGCGCAGGTCCGCCGCCAGCCGGTCGAGGGCCTCACGGAGCTCGGGGTCCACGGGCGCAAGTCTCGCCGGGCTCCCGTCACCTTGTCAACGTCGCTGCGGGGATACGTCAAGACGACGCCGACCGGCCCGCTTCAGAAGCTCGTCTTCTCGGTTCCCCGGTACAAGATTCGCGCCTGCCGATCGCTGATCTCGGCGTGGAGCGCAAGCATGGCGGGATCGAGGTCGGTCTCCGGCCGCGGCTCCGGCTCGAAATGCCCGTAGGTGTCCGCGCCCCGCACGAGCGTCGCGCTGTCGCGCGGGCCACCCGTCTGGCGGAGGCGCGTGGGAATGTAGCGGATGGCGAAGCCGATGCGGCGGTCCGCGGATGGATTGGCCCCCGAGCCGTGCACCATCAGCACGTGGTGCAGCGACATCTCCCCTGGCTGGAGGACGATGTCGGCGGCCTGCGACTCGTCGACCTCGACGCTGATCTCCTGGCCGCGTGAGAGGAGGTTGTCGGGATGAAACGTGTCGACATGGGGTACCTGTGTCCGGTGGCTCCCGGGGATCACGCGCATGTTGCCGTTGGCCGGCGTGCTCTCGGTGAAGGCCACCCACGCGGTGACCACGTCCGGCTCGCTCAGCCCCCAGTACGTCGCGTCCTGGTGCCAGGAGACGAAGCCGGGGCTCCGCGCCTCCTTCGTGAAGAAGGACGTGTTCCAGCACAGGATGTCCGGGCCGATCACGTCCTCCACGGCGTCGAGGATGGCAGGATGCCGGACCAGCTCGGCCAGCCACGTGAGCAGGAGATGCGGCTTGATCCGATAGACACCTCGCAGCGGCCCGCCCAGATCCCGCTCGATCAGCTCGAGTCGCTCGCGGTATTCCCGCGCCTCTCCGGCGGACAAGACGGACACGGGGAAATAGTATCCGTCCCGCCGGTACTCCTCGATCGCTGCCCGAGACAACCGCTTGCCCATGGCCCGTCTCCCTGAAATGACCTCTCGGCGTTCCCGAAGTATGGCACTGCCCGATCTAGATTGGGAAGGCCATCAAGTGCGCCGCCCGCCCCTCCGCCACCAGCGCGGCGCCCGCCAGTCTCGCGCCACTCCACCGATGCTCCACGCCCAGGCCCACGGCAGGCGCCGGCACCACGGGGCACCTGGCCAGCATCCTGAGAATGCGCGAGGGCGAAGGGGCCTGAGGCCTGGCCGGTGTGCGCCAGTACGCTTCGCCCGCATACCCGAGGCACAGGTGCCACCACGCGCGGGCGAAGAGAGCGGGTGACGCGAGGAGCTCGAGCCCCGCCCAGAGGCCGGCGACATAGGCGACGGCGCCCACCTGCCCGGGGACGGGCGCCAGCGCGTCACGCGCCGGGGCAAGCTCCGATTCGTAGCGGACGTGAAAGGGCGGGGTGACGCGGATCACTCTCCGGATCCGATTGATGCACACGAAGTCGAACCCTTCGCGGCCGGGTGCGAACTGCCGGTCATAGTAGCGCCACCGTCCCTCCTCCAGGTGGCACGCCGGGATGATGAGCTCGCTCCGGGACGCCACGAGCACGGTCGTGTTGAGGAGGCGGCTCTGCGGGCCATCGACGAGCTCGCCATCCAGGAGCGCCAGGGGTAGATCACCAAGATTCGCGACCTGGAGACCGGACCCGTGGCCGGCCTCGCCCACCGTCGTGATTCGCGCGCGGTTCCCTGCCTCGGCCATGGTCACCCACTCTGGCTCGACCTGCGCGGGCCCGAGGAGGGGAATAACGGTGAGCGCCTCATGGGTCTGGGGCTTTCCCGGGCTGACGCTGCCCAGGGCTTTGGCGAGAATCCCGACGTCGGCGACTCTGGGCATGGTCTGGGCCTCCGATGGCTGTGGGTGGACGGGGGCCGAAAAGCCCCCCTACTTAAAGGAGGGGGTGGCGACGGAAAAGTTCCGACCAAAACCTAAGGATGACGGGCATGCCATAATCAGGGTGAGCAGCCCCACTCACACCGGAGGAAAGGCCTCGAACCATGGCAAGCGAGCCCAGTGCCCTCGAGCTCAAGATGGACCCCGCAACCCTCTATCGTGAGGACAGCTTCACGGATCGGCGAATGGGCTTGATCCGCGTGCTCACGCCCGTCACCTCGGACGGGCTGACCGATCCGCACCGCAAGGTTCTCTACGTCGGGGAGGCCCAGCTCCTCACGGCCGCCGGGCCGTTGCCGCTGAGCTTCGAGATCGAGGCGGCCTCCCTCGGTGAAGCGGCCGAGCGCTTCGGCACCGGCGCCAAGGCCGCCGTCGAGCGCGCCATGCAGGAGCTTCAGGAGATGCGGCGGGAAGCCGCCTCCTCCATCGTCATTCCGGGCCGCGATCAGCTCGGACTCGGCAGGTCGGGCCCGGGCCCCGGAGGCGGCAAGATCCAGTTTCCGTAGCGGGTCCGGAGTGCGGTACACCCTTACACCCGATGCACGCGAGGTAGGCCATGTCTGAGCCGACGAGAGCGCGGTCCGCCCGAGAAACCGACCTGCTGGCCCGCGCGAGCAAGCGCCTGCCCGGAGGCGTGCTGGGCACGTACAAGTACGCGGCCGATGCCGCCTTCGTCGTCAAGAACGGCAAGGGCTCGAAGATCTACGACGTGAGCGGGCGCGAGTACATCGACTACGTGCTCGCCTCCGGCCCCCTCGTCCTCGGCCACGCGCATCCCGCCGTGGTCGCCGCCGTGCAGAAGCAGATCGAGGGCGGCAGCACGTACTTCATGGTCAACGAGCCCATCATCCAGCTGGCCGAGGAGATCTGCGAGGCGATGCCGTGCGCCGAGCAGGTGCGCTTCACCTCCACGGGCTCGGAGGCCACTTTCTTCGCCCTGCGGGTGGCCCGCACGTATCGTCAGCGCGACAAGATCCTGAAGTTCGAGGGCGGCTACCACGGCGCCCACGACTACTCCATGATGAGCTCCGCCCCGCGGGCACCCAAGGCCTTCCCCGCGCCCGTGCCCGACTCCTCGGGCATCCCGCACTCGATCGAGAGCGAGGTGCTGATCGCCCCCTTCAACGATCTCGGCACGGTCGAGGGCATCATCGCCACGCACGCCGACGAGCTGGCCGCCGTGCTCGTGGAGCCGCTGCAGCGGCTGGTGCCGCCTCAGCCCGGCTTCCTCCAGGGACTGCGCGACATCACCCGCCGTCACGGCGTCCTCCTCATCTTCGACGAGGTGGTGACGGGGTTCCGGCTCGCGTACGGCGGCGCCCAGCAGTACTACGGCGTCGTCCCCGACCTGGCCGCCATCGGCAAGATCGTGGGCGGCGGCTTTCCTCTGGCCGCGGTGTGCGGATCCGAAGAGCTGATGCGCCCCTTCGATCCCGGGTTCGACGGCACGGGCACCTTCATCTCCCAGTCCGGCACGCTGAACGGCAACCCGATCGCCGCCGCGGCCGGTCTCGCCACCCTCGCCGAGCTGCGCAAGCCCGGCGCCTACGACACCCTGCACGGCACCGGCCGGCGTCTCATGGCGGGACTGACCGAGCTGGTGGGCAAGGCGGGATTGGCCGCTCAAGTGGTGGGGGAGCCCGTCTGCTTCGACGTCCTCTTCACAGACGAGCCCGTGGTCGACTACCGCGCCGTCCAGCGGGCGGACGCGGCGCTGTCCAAGACCTTCACCACCGAGCTGGTCAAGCGCGGCGTGGTGAAGAACAACCAGAAGATGTACATGTCGCTCGTGCACTCGCCGGCGGACGTGGCGACCACCCTCCAGGCCTGCGAGGACGCGCTGAAGGTGCTTCCCAAGAAGAAGGCGAAGGCGTAGTCGCGACGAGGGTCAGCCGAGCCCCACTTGACCCGGCGGCTCTTTTTGCCGATGCTCCGGCCTGAGATGGACACAGAGAAGCAGGCTCAGGCCGCGGCCGCCGCCGTCGACACTCGCGAGCTCGTCTCGCTGCTCCAGCAGATGGTGCGCATCCGCAGCTACTCCGCGGGCGGCGAGGAAGGCACCATCGCCCGCTTCATGCGCGACTATCTCGCCAAGCTCGGTCTCGAGGTCGAGCTCCAGGAAGTCCAGCCCGACCGCTTCAACTGCGTCAGCCGGATGCCGGGGACGGGCGGCGGCACCAGTCTCATGCTCAACGGCCATCTCGACACCAATCCCGCGGGCGAGGGCTGGACCAAGGATCCCTTCGGCGGCGACGTCGACGACGAGTGCATCTACGGGATCGGCGTATCCAACATGAAGGCCGCGGACGCGGCCTACGTGGCGGGGCTGCAGGCGGTACAGCGGGCGGGAATCCGGCTCCGGGGGGACGTGATCCTGGCCCACGTCGTCGGCGAGCTGCAGGGCGGGGTGGGCACGGTGCACATGCTCGAGCAGGGCGTCCGCGCCGACCGGTTCGTCGTCGGGGAGCCGACCGATAACTCGGCGCTCACGCTACACGCGGGATCGCTCGAGGCGGAGCTGACCGTGCACGGGCGAACGCGGCACCTCTCCAAGATGGAGGAAGGCATCGACGCGATCGCCAAGATGTTCAAGGTCATCCCCGCCCTCAACGCCATGTCCTTCTCGGGACCGGATCGGGCAGACTACCGGGGGCTCCGGCGCGTGGGCATCGGAGTCATCCGCGGCGGGCTCGGGCCCGAGTACCAGGACTGGCGGCCCTCTCTCCTCGCCGATCGCTGCTCGATCAAGTTCTCTGCCCGCTACAGCCCGGGACAGACGCCGGAGATGGTCGCGGAGGACATCCGGGCGCTGATCGCGCGCATGCAGAAGGACGATCCCGATCTGGTGGCGGACGTGCGGCTGAACCAGGGCGGCCAGCGGATGCTCATGGGAGCCTTCGAGGTCGCGCGGGACGCGGACATCGTGCAGACGGTCGTCCGGGCGCATCGCGCGGTGGTCGGGGAGGAGCCGAAGATCGGGGACGTGGCCCCGTACAAGTTCTACGGCACCGACGCCGCGCACCTGTCGCGCGCGGGAATGATCGGGCTCGTGTACGGGCCGGGAGGCAAGTACAACACGATGCCCGACGAGCGGGTGGAGCTGCGCGACCTCTTCAACGCGGCGCGCGTGTACGCGCGCGTGATCGTGGAGACGTGCGCGTGAGGGCGAGAGCGGGAGGAGCGATCATGACCTATTCGCGGCGGGACTTCCTTCGCAGCACCGCCATCGGCGCCGGCCTCGCGGGCCCCCTCGCGCAGACGCTGGCCCGTCCCTCCGTGGCGCGGGCCCAGAGTGACAAGCACGGGGGCACCCTGCGCGTCAGCGCCACCTTCGGGCTCAGCACCATCAACCCGGTGGCCCACATCAGCGGGGCGGAGTGGATGGCCACGCGCTGGCTCTACAACAACCTCACGCGGCTCAACGTCAAGCGTGAGGTGGTGCCCGACCTCGCCGAGTCGTGGGCGGCCTCCGAGGGCGGCCGCGTGTGGACGTTCAAGCTGCGGCGGGGAGTCCAGTTCCACATGGGCCGTGAGGTCGTCGCTGACGACGCCGTGGCGACCATGCAGACCATCCTGGATCCCAAGACGGCCTCGCCGTACCGTGGCGAGATCGGCCCCATCGAGCGCGTCGACGCCATCGACAAGTACACGGTGCGCTTCACCCTGCGGGCGCCTTTCGCCGACTTCCCCGCCATGATGACGCTGCCCGTGGCGCGCATCGTGGCCCGCGAGGGGCTGGGTGACCTCAAGGCGCTCGCCGCCAAGGAATTCGGCTCGGGGCCGTTCCGGCTGCGCGAGTTCGTGCCGGGCGACCGCGTCACCGTGGAGCGCTTCCCCGGCTACTACCGCAGCGGGCTGCCCTACCTCGACGCGGTGACCCTCAAGATCTTCCCCGAGCCGACGACCGAGCTGACGGCGTTCAAGGGGAAGGAGACGGACTTGATCTGGGACGTGAGCCCGGACCTGTTCTCGCAGGTCGCGGGCACGCCCGGGGCGGACGCCATGGCCGTTCCCGGCGGCACCTTCGCCAACGTGATCCTGCCGTCGGACAAGCCGCCCTTCAACGACAGCCGCGTGCGGGAGGCCCTCAAGTACACCGTCGATCGCACGAAGATGCTGGCGGCCATCCACGGCTCGCACGGCGAGCTCGCCAACGACCACCCCGTCTCCTCCGCGTACACGTTCTATTCGCAGCTGCCCCTGCGCACTCCCGACATCAACAAGGCGAAATCGCTCCTGCGCGAGGCCGGGCACGGGGGCGGGATCTCGTTCAAGATCTCCGTGGCGGCCTCGCCCCCCATTCGCGAGCAGATGGCCGTCATCCTCAAAGAGATGGCGAAGCCGGCAGGCTTCAACATCGACGTCGAGGTGCTGCCGTACGATCGCTATCTCGCCCAGGTGTGGAACAAGGGCGTGCCCTACGTCGGCTTCTACGCCACGCGGCCCACGGCGGACACCATCCTCATGAAGCTCTACCATCCCAAGGACGGGCTCGACGAGGGGCGCTGGGCGCCGTCGCACGCAGAGGCCGTGAAGATGCTCGAGCAGGCGCGCGAGACGCTCGACGTCGCGCAGCGGCGCCGCCTCTACGCGCAGTTCCAGAAGGTCGCGCGTGACGACGGGCCGTTCATCATCCCCTTCTTCCGCAGCGAGCTGAGCGGCAAGTGGGCCTACGTGCGGGATTTCCGGCTGAACGCGAGCAACTTCGAGATGGATCTCGAGGAGGTCTGGCTCACCGCCGACGCGCCGCGGAAAAAGGCCTAGGAGGCCGCTGTCCAAGCCGTTTCCGTGCCCTCGCGAGCAAGGATGTAGCTCGTGGCCTTCTACGTGGCGCGACGGACGCTGTCGATCGCGCTCGTCCTCGTCCTCATCTCGCTGATCGTCTTCGTGGCCATCCACGTGCTGCCGGGGAGCGCGGCCACCCTCATCCTCGGCGAGTACGCCACCGCGGAGAGCCTGCGCGCGCTCGAGCGCGACATGGGCCTCGACCGCCCGTTCGCCCTCCAGTACGCGGCATGGATGGGCGGCGTGGTCACGGGCGATTGGGGCTACTCGCTCGCCATGAAGCAGCCGGTGACCGCCATCGTGGGGCTGCGGCTGCGCAACTCCGCCTGGCTCGCGGGCTTCGCGCTCGTCGCCGTGGCCCTCGTCGCCATCCCCCTTGGGACTCTCGCCGCCCTCCGACGCGGCCGGTGGCTCGATCTCGCGATTCTCACGGGCTCATACATCGGGATCTCGGTGCCCGAGTTCGTCACGGGCATGGTGCTCATCCTCGTGCTCGCCGGGCCGACGCTTCATCTCTTTCCCACCGGCGATTACGCTCCGATGGCCGCCGGCCCGCGCACGTGGCTCTCCCACCTGGTGCTGCCGGCCCTCACCCTCACCCTGGTCCTGCTCGCCCACGTGCTCCGTCAGACGCGGTCCGGGCTCGTGGAGGTCCTCCAGTCGGCGTACGTGAGGACGGCGCGGCTCAAGGGGGCGACGGAGCGTCGCGTCGTCGGGCGCCACGCCTTGCGGAACGGGCTGCTGCCGGCGGTGACGGTGATCGCCCTCGACCTCGGCTACCTCATGGGCGGCATCGTCGTGGTGGAGGAGGTCTTCGCGTATCCGGGAATGGGGCGGCTCATTCTCTACGCGATCCAGAACCGCGACGTGCCGCTCCTGCAGGTGTCGATCCTCATCGTCGCCGCCACGTACGCCTTCGCCAACTTCGCGGCGGACCTCGCGTACGCCTGGCTCGATCCGCGGATCCGATATCAATGAATCGCATCGCCGGAGCCGTCCGCGCGAACCCACCGCTGGCCATCGGCACCCTCATCCTCGCCTGCGTGCTCGCCCTCACCGTGCTCGCGCCCTTCCTCGCGCCGTACGGGGTGGCGGAGCAGAGCATTCTCGATCGCTTTCAGCGACCGGGCGTGAAGCACCTGCTCGGCACCGACCAGTACGGCCGTGATCTCCTCACCCGCACGCTCTTCGGCGGCCGCACCGCGCTGCTCCTGGGACTGGGCGCGGTCGCCCTCGGCCTCCTCCTCGGCGTGCCCATCGGCCTCGCCGGCGGCTACGCGGGCGGGCGCACCGACGAGGTGGTCATGCGCGTGGTCGACGCCTTCCTCTCCTTCCCCGCGCTCCTCATGGCCCTCATGATCGTCACCGCGCTCGGCGCCAGCACCGCGCATGCCCTGCTCGCCATCGGCGTCGCCAGCGCCCCCGGCATCGCCCGCATCGTGCGCAGCCAGACCCTGGCCGTGAAGCACGAGGAGTTCGTGCTGGCGGCCCGCGCGCAGGGCGATTCGCACGCCTACATCATGTTCGGCGAGATCCTGCCCAACCTCCTGCCCCCCATCGTGATCGAGGCGAGCATCCGCGTGGGCTTTGCCATCCTCGCCTCGGCCAGCCTGTCCTTTCTCGGCCTCGGCGTGCAGCCGCCCACGGCGGACTGGGGGCTGATGATCCGCGAGGCGCGCCAGCACATCTTTCTCTCGCCCTGGCCGCTCCTCTGTCCCGGTCTCGCTCTCGCCCTGACCATCGTCGGCTTCAACCTCTTCGGTGACGGCGTCCGCGATCGCCTGGCGGGGCGTGCGTGATGCCGCGGCACGCGGCCGGGCCCGCTCTCCAGATCGAGCGGCTGTCCGTGAGCTTCGACACGCCGCGCGGCGAGGTCCAGGCGCTCCGCGAGGTCAGCCTCGAGGTCGAGGCCGGCGAGGTCTTCGGCATCGCGGGCGAGTCGGGGTCGGGCAAGAGCACCCTCGCCTACGCGATCATGGGCGACCTCGCGCCCAACGCGCGCGTGCTTGGCGGCACGGTCCGCTTCGCCGGCGACGACCTCCTCCGCCTGGCCCCCGGCGCGCTCCGGCGCATTCGGGGCCGGCGCATTGCCATGGTGTACCAGGACCCGAAGTCCGCCCTCAACCCGACGATGCGGATCGGCCAGCAGATCGCCGAGGTGCTCGAGATCCACGCGCTCGCCTCCCGGCCGGGCGCGGCGGCCCGAGCCCTCGCGCTGCTCGCGCTCGTCAATATCCCCGACCCGCCGGCGGTCACTCGCGCCTATCCGCATCAGCTCAGCGGCGGCATGCAGCAGCGAGTGGTCATCGCCATGGCGCTGGCGGGTGACCCGGCTCTTCTCATCATGGACGAGCCGACCACGGGGCTCGACGTCACCACGCAGGCGCGCATCCTCGAGCTCGTGGCCGACCTCAGACACGATATCGGCGCCGCCATCCTCTATATCAGCCATGACCTTGCCGTCATCGCCCAGGTCAGCGACCGGGTGGGCATCCTGTATGCGGGTGAGCTGGTGGAGTCGGCGCCGGCCGCGCCGCTCTTCCATCGCCCCGCGCATCCCTACACGCGCGGTCTGCTCGACGCCCTGCCCGACATCGACCTGGCGCGCGCCTTCCGGCCAATCCGCGGCCGGCTCCCGGACCTCACGCGCCTGCCCGGCGGCTGCGTCTTCGCCCCCCGCTGCGACCTCGTGGAGGACGCGTGCACGCGCGCGCAACCGCCGATGGCGACCGTCGGCCCCGCGCATGGGGCACGCTGCCTGCGGTGGGAAACGGCGATGGCCGCGCCGCCCGTGCGCCAGGAACGGCTCCTCGGTGCCGCTTCAGGCGAGATCGCGGCGACCGTGGCAAGCGTCCGGAGTCTCACCAAGCACTTCGATGAGCCGGGCGCCCTCACGCGATGGCTAGGGCTCGCGCGGCCGCCCGTGCACGCGCTCGACGACGTGACCCTCGATGTGCGCGGCGGCGAGGTCCTGGCGCTCGTGGGTGAGAGCGGCTGCGGCAAGACCACGCTCGGCCGCCTTTTGCTGAGACTGCTGGCCCCGACCTCCGGCGCCGTGACCGTCCGGCGGCGGCAGTCCGGCGCGGAGGTCACGAACGACGCGGAGTTCCGCCGCGTGGTCCGCATCGTGTTCCAGAACCCCGACTCATCGCTGAACCCCACGAAGCGCGTCGCGGCCATCCTCGAGCGCCCGCTCGCCATCCAGGGCGTGCCACGCATGGCGCGCCGGTTGCGCGTCCGGGAGCTGCTCGAGGCCGTGCGCCTCGATGCCGGCTACCTACACCGCTTGCCTCGCGCCCTGAGCGGAGGAGAGAAGCAGCGGGTGGCCATCGCGCGCGCCTTCGCCACGGGGCCCGAGCTGGTCGTCCTCGACGAGCCGCTCTCCGCGCTGGACGTCTCGAGCCAGGCCTCGGTGGTCGATCTCCTCACCGAGCTGCGCAGCCGGCTCGACGCGACGTACGTGTTCATCTCGCACGACCTGAGCCTGGTGCGCCACCTCGCCGACCGCATCGGCGTCATGTACCTGGGCCGGCTCGTGGAGCTGGGCACGGTGGGCGAGATCTTCCGCCCGCCGTATCACCCGTATACGCGGGCGCTGCTCTCCTCGATTCCCGTGCCCGATCCCTCCGCGCGGGCCGCCACGGTCAGGCTCGAGGGCACCGTACCGAGCGCCCGTCGCCCTCCATCGGGCTGCCGCTTCCACACCCGGTGTCCGAGCAAGCTGGGGCGCATCTGCGAGGACGTCGAGCCTCCGCTTCGGCGCGCGGACGGCACGCATTGGCTCGCGTGCCACATCCCGCTGGAGGACCTTCGACGCGAGCCGCCCGTTCGCCCGCCCAGCGGGCCCGACGCGTAGTCGGCCGCGCCCCTCGAGCCGCGCGCGTCGATCACGGTCTGGCGTCCAAGCCTTGCGCCCTGCCGCACCCGCTGCTAACATCGGCGCCCACCTTCCAGAGGAGGCGCACAATGCGCAGGCATCTCCGCATGGTCGTCATCATGGGCATCGCGCTCTTCACCGGCCTGCCCGCCGCGCCGTCTCGGGAAGCCGAGGCGCAGCCCAAGCGCGGTGGCACCCTCGTCATGCTGGTGCAGCCCGAGCCGCCGACCCTGGCCTCGTACCTGTCCACGTCGGGGCCGATCGGGCAGGTGACGGCCAAGGTCTACGACGGGCTGCTCGAGTACGACTTCAACCTGAACCCCGTGGCGAGCCTGGCGGAGTCGTGGCAAGCGGGAGCTGACGGCAAGAGCATCACCTTCAAGCTGCGCCGCGGGGTGCGCTTTCACGACGGCAAGCCCTTCACCAGCGCCGACGTGAAGTTCTCGGTGATGGAGGTGCTGAAGAAGGTGCATCCGCGGGGGGCCAATACCTTCCGCGCCTTGATCGACATCGAGACACCGGACGAGACGACCGCCGTGTTCAAGCTGGATCAGCCCGCGCCCTATATCCTGCGCGCGCTCTCGGGCTATGAGTCGCCCATGCTCCCCAAGCACCTCTTCGAAGGGCAGGATCCGAAGAGTGCCTCGAATGCCAACAAGCCCGTGGGTACCGGGCCCTTCAAGTTCGTGGAGTGGGACAAGGGGCAGTTCATCCGGCTCGATCGCAACGACCAGTACTGGAAGCCGGGGCAGCCGTATCTGGATCGCATCGTGGCCCGCTTCATCCCCGATCCCTCCACGCGCGCGGCGGCCATGGAGAAGGGCGAGGTGCACTTCGCCGCCTTCGACGCCATCCCCTTCGTGGACGTGAACCGCCTGAAGGCCCTGCCCCACATCGCCATCACCCTCGAGGGCTATTCGATGGTCAACCCCATCACGCTCCTCGAGATGAACAGCAAGCACCCGCCTCTCGACAAGAAGGAAGTTCGCCAGGCCATCGCCTACGCGGTGGACCGGAAGTTCATCATCGAGAATATCTGGTTCGGTTTCGGCCGGCCCGCCACGGGTCCGCTCAACGCCAACTTCGCCAAGACGGGCCTGTACACGAGCGAGGTGCGGCGCTACGACACCGCCGACCGGATCGAGCGCGCCAACAAGCTTCTCGACGCGGCCGGGCTCAAGCGGGGCGCCGACGGCATGCGCTTCAAGATCACCCACGACATCCTGCCCTACGGCGAGCAGTGGCAGCGTCTCGGCGAGTACATCAAGCAGGCCCTGGGACAAGTGGGCATCGACGTCACCCTGCGCCACGAGGACGTGCCCACCTGGCTCAAGCGCATCTTCACGAACTACGACTTCGACCTGACCTCGGACTTCTACTACAACCTGGCCGATCCCGTCCTGGGCGTGCACCGGCAGTACCTGACGGATCAGATCCGCCAGGGCACGGTCTTCGTGAACAGCACGCGCTACTCGAACCCGAAGGTGGACGATCTGCTGAAGTCGGGGACGATCGAGTCCAACCCCGCCAAGCGCGCCGCGCTCTACAAGGAGTTCCAGAAGACCGTGGTCGAGGACAGCCCCATCGTCTGGCTCTTCGACATGCAGTTCGTCAACATGTCCAACAACCGCTTCCAGGACATCATCACGAGCCCGCTCGGCGTCTACGGCAGCTTCGACCGGGCCTGGCAGAAGCCGTAGCAGGCTGCTGAAAAAGGCCCATCTGCTTCGTTGGCGCCCTTGTCCGCACGCTCAACGTACAGAGAGTACGCCTCGCGTGCGGCCGGCGGGCGCCGCCTCGCATCTGGACCTTTTTGAGCAGCCTGCGAGTTTTTTCGGCATCCTGCTAGCCTCCCTCCCTGGCCGCCGGCTCCGCGGGAGGGGCCGGCGGCGCTGCCGATGAGCCCCCGCCTCCGGTTCATCGCGCGGCGGCTTCTCCAGGCCGTCCCCGTCGTCCTGGCCATCGTGGTGCTGAACTTCTTCCTCCTGCATCTGGCCCCCGGCGACGCGGCCACGGTGCTCGCAGGCGAGGCAGGCTCCGCCACGCCGGAATACATGGCCCAGCTCCGCGCGCGCTTCGGGCTCGACCAGCCCCTCGCGCTCCAGCTCTGGGCCTACGCGCGGAACATCCTCACGCTGAATCTCGGGCACTCCTTCCGCCACGACCAGCCGGTCTTCACGCTGATCGTGGCCCGGCTCTGGCCGACCCTCCTCTTGATGATGACCACCCTCGTCCTCTCGGTCACGGTGGGCTCGCTGCTCGGGCTCCTCGCGGCCACGGGGCTTCATCGCTGGCGTGACACCGTCATCTCGATCTTCGCGCTCGTCTCCTATGCCACCCCGCTCTTCTGGCTGGGCCTCATGCTCATCGTGCTGTTCTCGATCCGGCTGGGCTGGCTGCCCACGAGCGGAATGGAGAGCATCGGCGCCTTCAATACCGGCTGGGCGCGCGCCCTCGACATCGGCCGGCATCTGATCCTGCCCGCGGGCGCGCTCTCCCTCTTCTACATGGCGCTCTATACGCGCCTCATGCGGGCCGCGTTGCTGGAGCAGGCGGGAATGGATTACGTGACGACGGCGCGGGCCAAGGGGCTCTCGGAGCGGCGCATCGTCTGGGCCCACACGCTGCGGAACGCGCTCCTGCCCGTGGTGACCATGGCGGGGCTGCAGACGGGGGGCCTGCTGGGCGGCTCCGTCATCGTGGAGACGGTCTTCGGCTGGCCGGGGCTCGGGCTCCTGGCCTTTCAGTCGCTCTTCGCGCGCGATCTGAACCTTCTCCTCGGCATCTTCCTCCTCTCGGCCTGCACGGTGGTGGTGGTGAATCTGGTCGTGGATATTCTCTACACGCTGCTCGACCCGCGCATCGAGGTGGTCTGATGGCCGCCTTCTCGCGCCGCTACGGCCGGAACCGGGCCGCGGTGCTCGGCCTCTGCATCCTCGGCGCCGTCGTCCTGCTGGCCCTGGCCGCGCCGTGGATCAGCCCGGGCAGCCCCTTCCGGCTCGCGGGCAAGCCGCTCTCCCCACCGTTCGGCGAGTACCTCTTCGGCACGGACACGCTCGGCCGTGACGTGGCGGCGGGCATCACGCACGGCGCGCGCACGTCGCTCCTGATCGGGCTCGTGGCGACGGCGATGGCGGTGACCGTGGGCACCGTGCTCGGGGGGCTCGCCGGCTTCTATGGCGGCGTCGTGGACGATCTCCTGATGCGGGTGACGGAGTTCTTCCAGACCATCCCGGCCTTTCTCTTCGCCATCGTCCTGGTCGCGGTGCTGGGCTCGTCGCTCTCGAGCACGGTGATCGCCATCACGGTCGTGTCCTGGCCGGCCGTGGCGCGGCTCGTGCGCGGGGAGTTCCTCGGCATGCGACGGCGCGATTTCGTCCAGGCCTGCATCGGGCTCGGGATGCCGGATGCGCGCATCATCTTCCGCCACATCCTGCCCAATTGCCTTGCTCCCATCATCGTGCTCGCCTCGCTCATGGTCGCCACCGCCATCCTGATCGAGTCGGGCCTCTCCTTCCTCGGGCTCTCCGATCCCAACGTGATGAGCTGGGGCTTTCAGGTAGGGGCCGGGCGCGGCGTGCTCAGGGTCGCCTGGTGGCTCTGCGCCATTCCGGGCGTGGCCATCCTCCTCACCGTGCTGGCCATCAATCTGGTCGGCGAGGGTCTGAACGACGCGCTGAACCCCCGTCTCCGACGGTAGACGTTGACCCTCTTGCCATGGAGCGGTACGCTTCCCCGCCATTTGAAGGAGGCGCCATGATCACCGTCATGATGATCGCGGAAACCGTCGGGCACCGAGACGCGCTCAGGGAGCGACCGGCCGACTACTCCGCCGTCGCTCGTCGGACCCGAGAGGAGCTGCCCTATGCCGCGCTGGCGGCGGTTGCGAAACGCTACCGGATCCCCTTGGCCTCTTTGGCCAGTGTGATCGGTCTTCCGGAGCGCACATTGGCGCGCCGGAAGAAGGAGCGACGCCTCAGGGCGGACGAGTCGGACCGGCTGCTCCGCGTGGCTCGCGTGGCCACGTCGGCCGAGGACGTACTGGGAGCCCAGGCCAAGGCAGGGCGCTGGCTGCAGACGCCCAACCGGGCACTCGGCGGCGCGATACCGCTCGACCTGCTGAACACCGACCTCGGCGCCGAGGAGGTCGTGACGATCCTCGATGGCATCGCGCGCGGCGTCTACAGCTAGTCCGGATCTCGAGGGTTACCCGCTAGGCATCTCGCAGGCCTTGGACTTCCAGACGCCGCCGTCTCTCTTGCAACGCTCTTCATCCGACATGCTCGCGCATCCCGCCATGCCGACGGCGACGATCATCAGGATGGCGGCGATCCAGGATCTTTTCCTCATGATGCCCTCCCATGAAATGTCCACGGTTCATGTTGTCTCCGCCGACATTGCCGGTCAACGACGGGCATTCTTCTGACGACACTTGTCACATGTCGTCGGCGCCCTCCCGCCTGCCCATCCGGGGTGTCCCGTACTCGCGGCCACTTACCGCACCTTTGCCGTGGCACCCCGCTTGCTTCCCGGAACGGTATGCGCACATCTCGCGTCGCCGTCAGGCTCCTGGTCGCGGTCCTCGCGCTGCTCATGCTCCACTCGGCGGCGCAGGGGCAGACGGGCCGGACCACCCAGGTCTATCAGATGGCCGGCACGTGCTCGATCGAGGTGAGACCGGACGCCGCGGTAATCGTCGGGGGCGTCGCGGCGGGCGGGCTCCTGCCCATCGAAGCCGTCGACAAGCTCGAGAAGCAGCTCGCGCTCGTGCGCGGGTATCTGGACAGCAATCGAGGCCAGCTCCAGCTCCTCGAGCGCGTGCGGACCCTGAGAAATTCGCCCGCGCGCCCTCAGGATGCGGAGCCGCCCTTCCAGGTGGTGCAGAGGCTGCGCGCGGAGCTTCCCGTCAACGCGCCCATCGATCAGATCCTTCAGCGGCTGATCGAGCTGGGGCTCGACCGCTTCGGTGACGACGTCCTGAACACGGGAGGCTCCCGGCGGGAGCCGGTGGTGCGTTTCGTCATTCGCGATCTGGATGCAAAGCTCAACGACCTCCAGCAGAGCTGCGCGGCGGCG
>QHSC01000116.1 GCA_003220345.1 Candidatus Rokuibacteriota bacterium
TGATGCCGCGCCGCCGTGACCTTGGTCAAGGGCGCCCACTCCGGCATGACGATGACCGCCGTCATGCCGAGGCGGTCGGCATGATAGGCGACGGCGAGGCCGTGATTGCCGGCGGAGGCAGCCACCACCCCGCGCCGCTGCTCCTCCGGGGAGAGCTGCAGGAGCATGTTGGCCGCGCCCCGCTCCTTGAAGGAGCCCGTCATCTGCAGGTTCTCGAGCTTGACGAAGACGCGCGCGCCCGTGAGGCGCGAGAGCGTCTCGGAGTGCGGGCAGGGTGTGACGGCCACGAGCCCCTCGAGGCGCTTGCGCGCGGCGCGGATGTCGTCGAAGGTCGGGCCGGTCAAAACGGCAGGAAGGGCGCCGAGTGGCCCGGGGACATCAGGCCCACGGGCATGAGAGACGTCGACTGGGCCCAGCCGGCCTGACCTTTCCAGTCGATGCAGATGAGGCCGCCTCCGCCGCGGCCCTCCTCCACGAGCACGTCCACGGCGACCTGGCAGGCATGGCGAGGCTCCGTGGTCGCCTTGAGGATGTCGAGAGCGCGCCGCGCGAGCACCACGCGGATGATGGCCTCGCCGTCGCCCGTGCAGGAAACGCCCCCCAGCGTGCTCTCCGCATAGGTGCCGCACCCGATGAGCGGCGAGTCGCCGACGCGCCCGGGCAGCTTCCCCGGAATGCCTCCGGTGGAGGTGGCGGCGGCGATCAGCCCGCGCCGATCCAGGGCCACCGCGCCCACCGTGCCCGCCTGGATGCTCTCCAGGCGTCGCCGCTGGCGCTCGGTGACGAGCTCGGCAGGATCACAGAGGGGCACGCCGAGCTCGCGGGCTCGAGCCCGCGCCCCCTCACCGACGAAGAAGGAGTGGCGCCCTTCCTCCATGATGCGCTTCGCGAGCGAGACGGGATGACGGATGCCCGTGACGCAGGCGACCGCCCCGTTCATGAGACCGTCGCCTTCCATGATGGACGCGTCCATCTCGACGGTGCCGTCGGCGGTGAGCACCGAGCCCCGGCCGGCATTGAAGCGCGGGTGGTCCTCGAGCGCGCACACGGCCGCTTCCACCGCGATCACGGCGCTCCCGCCGTCGCGCAGGACGGCCCAGCCCGCGGCCACGGCCTGACGGATGCCGTCGCGCAGCTCGTCGGGGTCGTCGGTGGGATCAGCGCCCGCTCCACCGTGGACGATGAGCGCGGGCACGCGGCTTGTCACGGCAGGGTGCCTGCGGCTAGCATCATGGGCGTGATTGTGCGCGAAGTCGTCGCCGAGGACAACGTGCCGCGCGGGCCCTTGCTCGAGCTCCTCGCGCGCCGGATCAGCGCCTGCCGGCTCTGCCCCCGGCTCGTGCGCTGCCGCGAGCACGCGGCCGCGGCGCCGCCCCGGCGCCATCGAGGCGAGCGCTACTGGGCGCGGCCGCTGCCGGGCTTCGGCGATCCCGACGCGCGCGTGCTCCTCGTCGGGCTCGCTCCGGCCGCCCACGGAGGCAATCGCACGGGCCGCATGTTCACGGGCGACCGGAGCGGGGATTGGCTGTTCCGGGCGCTCCACGAGGCGGGCTTCGCCAACCAGCCCGACTCGCGCGACGCCGCCGACGGCCTCCGGCTGACGGGGGCGTACATCACGGCGGCTGTGCGCTGCGCGCCTCCGGCCAACAAGCCCTCTCCCGCCGAGATGCGCCGCTGCCAGCCCTACCTGCTCGAGGAGATGCGGCTTCTCGCGCGCGTGCGGGTGGTGGTCGCACTCGGCAAGATCGGCTGGGATGCCTATCTGCGCGCGCGGCGCGCGGCCGGAGGACTGGTGCCGCGCCCGCTCCCGCGCTTCGGCCACGGCGCGCGCGCCCTCATGCCGGACGGGACGATCCTCATCGGCTCCTTCCATCCGAGCCAGCAGAATACCTTCACGGGCAAGCTGACCCGCCCCATGCTGAAGCGAGTGTTCATGACGGCCCAGCGGCTGTCCCGCTCCTCTTAGCCCTTTGGCCGCGTGATAGCATAGCCCGCAATGCGTCTTCGAAACGTGCCGTGGGCTCTCGCCCTCGCCTGGGCCCTCGCAGTCGCTTCCCCCGCGTCCGCCGCCCCCCCGTCGCCCGTCACCGAGGTCACGCTCGACAACGGCCTGCGCGTCCTCGTGCTCGAGGATCACCGCAATCCCATCGTCACTGTGCAGACGTGGTACCGCGTCGGCTCGCGCAACGAGGTGCCGGGAAAGACAGGGCTCGCTCACTTCCTCGAGCACCTGATGTTCAAGGGCACGCCCACGCACGGCAAGGGACAGTTCGCCCGCGTCGTCGAGCAGAACGGCGGCCAGGACAATGCCTTCACCTCTCACGACGTCACCTCGTACTACGTCAACATCGCCGCCGACCGCGTCGACATGGTGCTGGCCCTCGAGGCCGACCGCATGCGCCACCTGCTCCTCGATCCGAAGGAGATCGAGTCGGAGCGCCAGGTGGTCATGGAAGAGCGGCGCACGCGCACGGAAGACGATCCGGATGGCTATCTCTCGGAGGAGTTTCTCGCCGCCGCCTACAAGGCGCATCCGTACGGCTGGCCCGTCATCGGGTGGATGGAGGACATCGCCCGCATCACTCCCGCCGAGCTCCGCGCCTTCTACGATCGCTACTATCAACCGGGCAACGCCATCCTGGTGATCGTGGGAGACGTGGACGCGCGGCGAATCGTGGGCCGTGTGCGCGAGGCTTTCGGCAGGATCCCCCGCGCGCCCGCGCCGCCTCCGATGCAGGCGGTGGAACCGCCCCAGCCGGGAGAGCGGCGGGTCCTCGTCCACAAGGCCGATGCCCGCTCGCCCATCGTGTACATCGGCTTTCACGTCCCCAACTACCAGAGCGCGGATGCTCCCGCGCTCGAGGTGCTCTCGAGCATCCTCCAGGACGGCCGGGCCTCGCGGCTTTACCGCCGCCTCGTCTACGAGCGGCGCATGGCCCTGAACGTGGGCGGGGACTACTCCTATCTATCCTTCGATCCGAACCTCTTCTGGTTCTCGGGAACGCCGCTGCCCGGCCAGACTCCCGAGACCCTCGAGCAGGGGATGATGGACGAGATCGAGCGGGTGAAGAGCGAGCCCGTACCGGAGGAAGAGGTCGAGCGGGCCAAGAACCAGATCGAGGCGGGGTTCATCTGGCGCCTGGACTCGATCCACTCGCGCGCGTCGACTCTGGCGCGCTTCGAGCTCGCGCGCTCGTGGCGGGACAGCGAGAGCTTCGTAGGCCTGATCCGCCAGGTCACGGCCGCGGATCTCCAGCGCGTCGCGCGCGCCTACTTCCAGATCGACCGACGCACCGTCGGCGTTCTCCTGCCTGGCGCGGCTCCTGCCGCGGCGAAGTGACGGCGCTTCACGGACGACCCCCCTTGCGCCTCGTCCACGCGATGCTCGGTGTGGCGCTCTCGATGCTCGCGACAGCGGGCGCCGAAGCGGCCCCGCTCGCCCACCGCGAGGTTCTCGACAACGGCGCCGTGCTCCTGGTGGCGGAGCGCCCGGCCATCCCCATCGTGGTGGTCCGGCTCTCCGTGCGGGCCGGCGCGGCCTTCGATCCGTCGGACGCGGCGGGCCTGGCCAACCTCACCGCCGATCTCTTGACCCGGGGCACGGCGAAGCGGACGGGTCCCGAGCTCGACCGCGCCATCGAGTTCGTGGGCGGAAGTCTCGAGGGCGAGGCTGGCCACGACGGCGCCACGATCTCGCTCTCCGTGCTCAAGAAGGACCTGGCTCTGGGCCTCGATCTCCTGGCCGAGGTGCTGCTCCAGCCGGCGTTCCCGCCGGCCGAGCTGGCGCGGCGCTCCGAGGACATCGCCGCCTACATTCTGCGATCGGAGCAGGACCCCGGCACCGTGACCTCGAAGGCCATGGCCGAGCTGCTCTACCCAGGGCATCCGTATCGCCGCCCGGTGTCGGGCACGGCCGAATCCGTCCGCCGGATCACGCGAGAGCAGGTGGCGGCCTTTCATCGGGACAACTACCGCCCCGACGGAGCCGTGATCAGCGTGGTCGGAGACGTCACCGTCGACGAGATCCGCCGCGAGCTCATGGCGCGCCTCGCCGGATGGAGCGCTCCCGGCCACGCGCGCCCGGACATCCCCATGGCGCCTTCGAGCCCGCCCGTCGAGCACCGGAGGATCACGCGGGCCTTGACGCAGGCCACGGTCTCCCTGGGACGGCCCGCCATTCGCCAGGACCACCCGGACTATTTCCCGCTCGTCGTGGCCAACTACATCCTCGGTGGCGGCTCGGCCTCCCGACTCTACGGCCGCGTGCGCGAGGAGCGCGGCCTCGCATACTCGGTCTACAGCTTCGTGAGCCCCGCCCGTCACGGGCCGGCCTATTTCGTCGGGCTGCAGACCCGGCTGGACGCCGTGGACGAGGCGGTCGGGCTCGTCAAGGCCGAGATGGCGCGCCTGGGGCGAGAGCCGGTGACGGCGCGTGAGCTGGGGCTCGCCAAGTCGTATCTCATCGGGAGCTATCCGCTTCGCACGGACACCTCGGGCAAGATGGCAGCGCTTCTCACCGCCATCGAGGAGAACCAGCTCGGTCTCGACTGGCCGGACCGCTTCAAGGCCGGCGTGGCGAAGGTGACCGCGGCCGACGTCGCGCGCGTGGCCGCGATCTACCTCGACCCCGCGATCTTCTCCTCGGTCGTCGTCGGCAAGTGAGGACCGGGGCCTCTTAGGAGGCTTCGGAAGGGGGGCGGAGCTCCCCTCCGAGCTCTTTAGCGCGGGTACGGCAGGACAGGCGCGTCGAGGGGGAGGGGAGGATAGCTCGGGTTGCCGACCCAGTTCTCTTCCCTGGGCCAGAGCTTGAGGCGCTCCGCCTCGACGACGAGATAAGTAAAGGGGACGGTGCCGATGGGCCGCTCCTCGGTGCCCTTGACGGTGCCGAGTACCGTGAGGCGCCGGCCCGGCGCGTAGATGGCAGGGTCCAGGAACTTGGCACTGCGCGCGAGGAACCGGCCGTCCGATCGGTCGCCAGACTCGGGTGCGCCACTGTCGCCCAGGCGCCGGGAGAGGATCTCGATCTCGGTGGCGCCGGGCTTCGGCACCGTGGCGATGATCTGGCCGCCGAGCATCACGCGCGCGCCCCGGTAGGCGGAGGGGCTGGCCCGAAGCGCGCCCAACCTGAGGGAGCGGTCGACTCCGCGCAGCGTCTCGTCGGGGAACGGCGCGGAGGCGCATCCCGCCGACAAGAAGGCCACGAGCGCGCCGGTGAGGGATCGCCGCCACATGCGTCTCACGCTACCGCGCGGAATTGCCCGTGGCAATGCTGCGCTCTCGAGGTCAGGCGGCGGAGACGTCGAGAATCCGTTACAATACGGCCTCACATGAGCCGGAAAACCTCGCACTACGGGTTTCTTCCGCTCCTGATGCTCGTGGTCGCGCTGCTGGGGGTGGCCCCGGGGGAGGCTGTCTCGTTCGCCCTGGCCGATCGCGACCGCGAGCAGGCCATCCGCGCGGGCAAGAAGAGCATCGTGCTCGAGGAATTCGGAGCGGAGTGGCGCCTCCGCGACGCGTCGGGCCAGACCCTCGTGGTCATGACGCCCTTTCATCGCCTCGCCCTCGCCGCTCGCAACTCGGCCTTTCGCGGGGCAGAGATCAAGCCGCGTGACATCGAGTCCGTGCTCAAGGACCACACGGGCGTGCTCTCCTTCTGGGCCACCCTGCGGGGGAACAAGATCGACTTTGCCCGGTTCTATACGCCCACGCTGATGGCCGGATCCCTCGCCGTCAAGGCCAGCTTCGTGCAGAACGAGCGGACCGCCCTCCGCGAAGAGGACGGCAAGTACGCCGCGCGATGCATCTATGTCTTCCCCGCCGACGGGCTCGATCCCAGGGGTCGGGTCACCCTGGTGGTGCGCGATGCCGAGGAGCGGGAAGTCGCGAAGTTCACCGTTGATCTCGCCGCCATGCGGTAAGGGCGGCCCAGGGAGACTGCATGGTCACCAAGGAGCGGTTCGCGCAGGGCATGACGCCCCAGCAGTATCTCGACCAGATGGGCACCAACAAGGACACCTTCGTGAAGTTTCTCGGGGACATCAAGATCAGGCCCGAGGACAAGAAGGCCCTCGAGTCCCTCGGCAAGAAGCTCAAGCTCATGGTCATCACCGAGGACTGGTGCGGCGACGCCCTCTACAACGTGCCGGTGCTCTTCAACCTGACCGAGGGGAATCCGAGCATCGAGACGCGCGTCTTCCTCCGCGACAAGAACCCCGATCTGATGGATCAGTACCTGAACAAGGGCATGTTCCGATCCATTCCCGTCTTTGTCTTCTTCGACGAGAGCATGAACGAGGTGGCGCGCCTCCTCGAGCGGCCGAGCAAGATGACGGAAGAGCTCGAGGCCAAGATGCTCGAAGTGCGCAAGGCGCTGCGGGCCGAGAAGCTCCTGCCGTGGCGTCAGGACGTCGTGAACGAAATCCGCGGCCTGCTCAAGGCCTAGAGGGCGACCATGAAAGCCATTCGCATCCATCAGCCCGGCGGTCCGGAAGCTCTCCAGCTCGACGACGTGGCCGATCCCTCCCCAGGTGGGGGCCAAGCCGCGGTCAAGCTGGCCGCGGCGGGCGTCAATTACATCGACGTCTATTTCCGCACCGGGCAGTACAAGGCCCAGCTCCCGCTCACCCTGGGGCTGGAAGGCGCAGGGACCGTGACCGCGGTCGGGTCCGGCGTCAGCGAAGTGAAGGCGGGCGACAATGTCGCGTGGACCGGCGTGCCGGGCTCCTACGCCCAGATGAACGTCGTGCCCGCTGACCGGCTCGTGAAGCTCCCCGCCGGTGTCTCCGCCAAGGATGGCGCGGCCGCCATGCTCCAGGGCATGACCGCGCACTACCTCGTGAAATCGAGCTATCCGCTGAAGAAGGGGGACACCTGTCTCGTGCATGCGGCGGCGGGGGGCATGGGCCTCTTGCTGTGCCAGATGGCCAAGATGCTGGGCGCCACCGTGATCGGGACGGTCTCCACGGAGGAGAAGGCCGCCCTCGCCAAATCCGCGGGCGCCGACCACGTCATCCTCTACACGAAGCAGGAGTTCGAGCCCGAGGTGAAGCGGATCACGGGAGGACGCGGGGTGGACGTCGTGTACGACGGCGTGGGCGCCTCGACGTTCGACAAGAGCCTCAACTGCCTCCGACCGCGCGGGTACATGATCCTGTTCGGCGCGGCCAGCGGTCCCGTGCCGCCCCTCGACCTCCAGGTCATCAACGTGCGGGGCTCGCTCTTCCTGCAGCGGCCGAGCCTCAACCACCACATCGGCTCGCGCGAGGAGCTGGTCCAGCGGGCGGGTGAAGTCCTGGGCTGGATCAAGGACGGGAAGGTCAAGCTGCGCATCGAGCACCAGTTCCCGTTGGCGCAGGCCGCTGAGGCGCATCGCGCGCTCGAGGGCCGGAAGACCACGGGCAAGATCCTTCTCATCCCGTAGCCTCGGCGGAGCTGCATGATCTCCTTCTCCAGCCTCGCGCGGTCCGCGCGCCGGCCGCCGGCGCGGACCGCGCGAGGCCGCTGAGGGCGGCGGCCCGCCATGGCCTTTCGTCGATGGCTGCGCGTCTCCCTCTTCGTCGCCCTCACCCTTCTCGTCATCGTGGTGGGGGCGCTGCTTCTGCTTCCCCGCTGGATCGATACGCCCGCCATGCACGCCTACATCACCCAGCTCGCGGGGCAGGCGGTGGGACGGCCCGTCAAGTTCACGTCGCTCGCCGTCTCTCTCCTGCCCCCCAGTGTCATCCTCCAGGGGCTCCAGGTCGCCGACGATCCGCGATTTGGCACGGCGCCCTTCCTCAACGTCGACGAGGTGAGGGTGGGCCTTCGCGTCAGGCCCTTGCTCTCGCTCCGGATCGAGCTGGCCAGTCTCACGCTCGACGGCGCGCGCGTGGAGCTGGTGGAAAGCGGCGGCCGCTGGAACGCGGCCTCACTGGCCGCGCCTCCCGCCCAGCCCAAGCCGGCGACCCGCAGCGTTCCCGGCATCCCCGGAAGCGCCGCCGTGGGCAGCATCATGGTCTCGCGGGTTGCCTTCAAAGAGGGCGTCATCCACGTCACTCGACGCGGCACTCCCGGACGGGACCTGCGGATCGAAGGCGTCAACGCGACGGTTGCCGGCGTGGGCGGCCCCGATCTCGACATCCGTGGCGACGCGCGCGTGGAGCCGGGCGGCCTCAGGCTTCGCGACATCCGCGCGACCGTCGGGATCCGGAGCCCCGAGATCCCCATCAAGGCGACCCTGGGCCTCGAGGGGGCGGACATCGCGCCTCTCGCGCGCGCCCTCGCCTTCGCCTCGCCGGCGCTGTCGGGTCCGATCAAGGGCACGCTCCAGCTCTCCGGCACCTCGGCGCGCCTGGGCGCAACCGGGCAGCTCGATCTCGCCCGGGTGACACTCAGCCAGGATCGGCCCCAGTGCCCGCCACCTACGCGACGCCAGCTCGTCCTCGACGAGGTGCGGGTGCCCGTCCTCCTCAAGGCGACCGGATTCGAGAGCGTGCCATTCCGAGCCAAGCTCGCCCAGGGCACGCTGGGCCTCACCGTGACCTCGACGCTCGACGAGCCCTCCTCCCTCGTCAGCCTCCGCGACATCAAGATCTCGAGCGTGCAGCTCCTCCCCGTGCTCCATGACTATCTCTGCCAGGGCTATGCGATCTCGGGCCCGCTCGATCTCACGGGCGTGCTTTCCATGCGGACGGCGGACATGTGGCGCAGCATGAACGGCGCGGGCGAGTTCAAGGTCGGCGCGGGGAGGGTGGTCGGAGAGGGCGCCCTCAAGCTGGTGCGCGAGGTGCTCCTGGCCCAGGGTGTCATCAGCTCCGCGCTCCAGGGAGACGTGAGGGCTGTCGGCACCACGCCCCTGGAGTTCACGTCGATCAAGGGCAGCTACAAGATCACCAACGGAGTGCTCCGGACCGACGACACCGTGTACCAGACCAAGGGGCTGGCCATGAGCACCGCGGGAACCTATGGCCTCGCCGACGGGCGCACGGACATGATGGTGCGGATCAGCCAGAGCACCGGAGAGTTCCGCGCCCACGTCACAGGCAGCGCGGGATCGTTTCACGCGGTGCCTGTGGGCGTCCAGGTCAGGGACCCGGACGCCGTCAAGAGATTCCTGGACCGGCTCCTGCGCTGAAGCGCCCGCCGCCGAGCTTGCGCGACTCGACGAGACCCACGAAGAACGCGTAGAGCTGGTTGTACTCCTCGTAGCGTCGCGGCCCGAGCCGGGCCACGGTCTGGGCACGGAGCCCCCTGAACATCTCGAGCCGGCGCCGGAGGACACCCATCCACTCCTCGGAGAGATCCTCGGCGAGGATGCCCGTGAAGCCGGCGCGCGCGAGGAGCCTCCGGTAGCTGTCCTGGGTCTGGATGCTCACCGCGGCCATCCACTCCTCCAGCCGGCGCCGTTCGTTGAGCGACAGGCGCGGGGTGGCGACCCAATCGCTGAAGGCCAGGCGTCCCCCCGTTCGGAGCACCCGGGCACACTCGTCGAGGACGCGGGCCTTGTCGGGAACGTGCAGCAGCCCTTCCTGGCTGATGACGGCCGTGAAGGCGGAGCGCGGGAAGGGAAGCGCCTGGGCATCGGCGCGGACCATCCGCACGAGCCGGTCGAGTCCCACGAGCGCGGTGAGACGCTTCGCGCCGGCCGCGCGCTCGGGCGAGAGATCGACGCAGGTGACGCGGGCCGCGCATCGGGCGGCGATGAAACGGGCCGGGCCCGCCAGCCCCGCGCAGACGTCGAGCACGTGGCTGTCCGCCGAGATGCCAGCCCGGCGCGTCAAGGCCTCCACCGCGGCCAGTCCACCGTAGTGATCCTGGTCCCATTCGTAGAGGTCTTCGGGGGAAAGCTTTGCCGGGTCCTTGCCCTGGCGGCGCAGCGCGTCGAGCACCTGCTCTTCGCTGATGGGATGCCGCCGGTAGAAGAGCTCGGCGGCGGGCACGACGCGATTCATGGCGAAGAGTCTACATTGACCCAGTGCCGCCTTGAACCGGGTAGGGGCCTGTGGTACTACAGGGGGCGTTTCCACCCTGTGCTCCGAGGAGATCAGGCACGCCATGAGTGACGCCGCTGCGAATCCCCTGAAGGCCGGTCTCGAGGACGTTGTCGTCTCGACATCGGACATCTGCTTCATCGACGGCCACAAGGGCCGCCTCCTCTATCGGGGCTTCGATGTCGACGACCTCGTCGCGCAATCGACCTTCGAGGAGGTAACGTACCTCCTCTGGTACGGCAAGCTGCCGAGCCGGAAGGAGCTGGACGCCCACGTCAAGGCGCTTTCCTCGACGGCGAATCGGAAGCTGCCCCCCAAGCTGATCACCATGCTCCGGCAGCTGCCCAAGAAGACCACGCCCATGGAGGTCCTCCGCACGGGCGTCTCGGCGCTGTCCGCCTTCGATCCCGACGCCGCGGACAACTCGCGCGAGGCGACGTTGAGGAAGAGCATCCGCCTGACGGCGCAGATGCCGACGCTGGTGGCGGCCTGGGAGCGGATCCGGCGCGGGAAGCCCGTGGTCGCTCCCAATCCCAAGCTCTCCCTCTCCGGCAATTTCCTCTACATGATGACGGGCAAGAAGCCCACCGAGCTCGCCACCAAGACGTTCGACGTCGCCCTCATCCTTCACGCCGACCACGAGTTCAATGCCTCGACCTTCGCGGCCCGCGTGACGGCGGCCACCCTGTCCGATGTGCACTCCGGCGTGGTCTCGGGCATCGGCGCCCTCAAGGGCCCGCTGCATGGCGGCGCCAACGAGCAGGTCATGCTCATGGTCCAGAAGATCAAGGATCCCGCCAAGGCCGATGCCTGGATCCGTCAGGCGCTGGCCGACAAGGCGCGGATCATGGGCTTCGGCCACCGCGTCTATCGCGTGGAGGACCCGAGGGCCAAGCACTTGAAGCGCCTCGCCCTCGAGCTCGGGCAGCAGGCGGGGAGCACCGTCAACATCCAGATCCTCGACATCATGGCCGGCGTGGTCTCGGCAGCCAAGCACATCTTTCCCAACGTGGACCTGTACTCGGGCGCGGCCTACGCGTCGATGGGAATCTCGACAGACCAGTTCACGCCCATTTTCGCGATGAGCCGAGTGGCGGGCTGGGCCGCCCACATCCTCGAGCAGCACGGGAACAACCGGCTCATCCGGCCGCGCTCCGACTACACGGGGGCCACGGACGCCAAGTACGTCCCCCTCGCCGAGCGCTAGACCCGCGGCCAGCGTGGTCCTGGTTGTCCACAACCAGGAAGCGTTGACCCAGGCCTGTCTCGACAGCCTCCGCTCCACTACCGCGCCCTTCGAGCTCTGCGTGGTGGACAACGGCTCGACCGACGGCACCGAGGCCTATTTCCGTGCCTTCCCTTTACTGTATCCGCTTCGCTATCAGCGCAACGACGGCAATGTCGGTTTGATACGCGCGCTCAACCAGGGGGCGACCCTGGCCACGGGCGAGATCCTCTGCTTCCTCCACAACGACACCGAGATGCTGGAACCCACATGGCTCGAGCGCCTGATGGGCGCGCTGGGCGACGGACGTGACGTGGGACTGGCGGGCCTCTACGGCGCGCGTCGGCTCCGCCGCGACGGGCGCTATGTCGGACGCACCATCGTTCACTGCCTCGCGGACGCCCCCCGCATGCCCGCGCCAAGGGTCGAGGTGGCGGCGGTGGACGGCGTCTGCCTGGCCCTGCTCCGCTCGCTGTTCAGGGAGGTGGGCGGCTTCGACGAGAGCTACGGCTTCTTTCACGGCTATGACCGCGATCTCTCCTTCGCCGTGCGCGAGCGGGGACGGCGCTGCCTGGTCGTGGACGTGCCCTTCGTTCACCGGGGCGGGGGCACCCGGTCGGGGGAAGGCGCCCCCGTGGCCGCGTCCGAGGACATCATCCAGCGCCGCGAGGCCATGGCGCGCTTCGCCCACAAGTGGAGTCATCGGCTCCCCAGCGACGTGCGGGGGATCCGCGAGCGCATCGCCAGCTACTTCGAACCTCGAGGCGAGAAAGCACCGGCATGATTCCATTCGCGAAGGGACACGGGCTCGGCAACGACTACATCGTGATCGACGGCAAGGACGTGCCGGCGCCCCTCACGGTGCCGCAGATCGTGCGCATCTGCGACCGCAACTGGGGCGTTGGCTCTGACGGCATTCTCCTCAAGGTGCCGGCGTGGGCAGGCGCCGACTTCGGCATGCGCATCCTCAATCCCGACGGCAGCGAAGCCGAGAAATCCGGCAACGGCCTGCGCATCTTCGCCAAGTATCTCTGGGAGCACGGGCACACCAAGGCGCCGGTCTTCACGGTGGACACGAAGGGCGGGCGCGTCGAGTGCCACTGCCATGTCAGCGATGGCCACATGAACCTCGTGACGGTGGAGATGGGCACGTGCACGTTCGTGGCGCCCGAGATCCCCATGCACGGCCCCGCCCGCGAGGTGGTGAGGGTGCCGCTCCAGGTGGGAGGGGAGGCGCTGCTCGTCACCGCGGTGTCGGTGGGCAATCCCCACTGCGTGGTCTTCGTGGATCAGCTCGACGAGGCGCGCTGCCGGGCCCTCGGCCCACAGATCGAGCATCACCCGGCCTTTCCCAACCGCACCAATGTCCAGTTCGCCAAGGTCATGTCCCGCGCGCAGGTGGACATCCTGATCTGGGAGCGCGGGGCAGGCTATACCCTGGCCTCGGGATCTTCGTCATCCGCGGTTGCCTGCGCGGCCGTCAAGAACGGCTTCTGCGATCACGGCCTCGTCACCGTGCGGATGCCGGGGGGCGCGCTCGAGATCGACGTTCGTGCCGACTGGTCCATCCGCCTCAAGGGGCCCGTGGAAGAAGTCTTCACGGGCACCTTCGCCCGAGACTTGATGGACGCGCTCAAGCCCCTCTGATCTCTCCCTCCAGGCAGGGGTGTGGCGTCGGTGCGCCTGCCTATGACACGCTACTTCGGAGCGGTGGTGGGAGCCGGAGCAGGAGCGGGAGCAGGCGCGGGCGCAGGAGCCGGAGCAGTCCCCGGCGGCTCGATCGAGACGACCTTGATGTCAAAGACGAGCGTCTTGCCGGCGAGCGGATGGTTGAGGTCGAGGACGACGGTCTTGTCCTTGACCACCTTGACCGTCACCGGGTGGGGATTGCCGTCCTGCCCGCGGGCCATGAGCCGCGTGCCGACGACGGCGGCGCCCTCCGGCAGCGCTTCCTTGGGCACCTCGGCCTCGGCCTTGGGATCCACCTTGCCGTAGGCTTCCTCTGGCTTGACCACGACCTTCTTGGTATCGCCGACCTTCATGCCAAGGAGCGCCCTGTCGAGTCCGGGAATGATCTGCTGGGCGCCCTGCTTGAAGGCCAGGGGCTCCTTGCCCGTGCTGCTGTCGATGACTTCGCCTTTGTCGTCCTTGAGCGTGTAGTCGATCTTGACGGTAGAGCCCTTCTCGATAGCCGTCTTGGGTTGCGCGCCCGCGGGCGCGGCGGCCAAGAGTACCAACAGAGCCGCCAGTGGTCCGAGGCTGCGCATGCTCGCTCCTCCGTACGGCTGAAATGGAAACGCACGCAATGAGCGGAGCTTACACCCTGCCCCTTTGGACCAGCAAGCTTGGGCGCGTGGTGCGTGACGGCGGCCCCACGGAGAGGCCTCAGCGGTCGTGTTAAGCTAGCCGGACCATGGCAACAAGACCTCAAGCAGGCCCGGGTCATTCCCGGTGATCAGCCCCGGGCCGTCGCCTTTCCTTGAGTGTCGGTCGGCCCGGAAGGGCCCCCGGCTCTCTGTGGCGGTGCTCCTCGCCCTGGTGACGTTGCTGGGATCCGCTGCGTGCTCGCAGAGCCCCGAAGTGAAGAAGGAAAAGGCTCTCGAGCGCGGGGAGCGGTACCTCAAAGAGAACAAGATCAACGAAGCGATCATCGAGATACGGATCGCCTTGCAGATTGACCCCGAGTTCGCACCGGCCCTGCGCGCTCTCGGAGAAGCCTACGCGGAAAAGTCCTGGAATTTCGACGCCTGGCGGGAGCTGACCCGGGCCCAGCGGATCTCGCCGGATTCTCTCCCGATCGCCATCGCTCTCGGGAACGTGCTTCTCGAGCTCGGCGAATGGAGCGAAGCCGAGAATCAGGCCGCGCAAATCGAAGCCCAGGATCCGCACAGTCCTCAGGCCATGACGATCCGGGCCGGGGTCCTGCTCGGCAGGGGCAAGCTTGACGAAGCCCTCGCCATCGTCAGGGCGGTGCCGGTGGGAAGCCTGCCGGAGGCGGCGCGGATCCAGGCCGACGTGCTGTTGAGAGCGGGGAAGCTCGACGAGGCGGAAGCAACCTATCAATCAGTGCTGGCCGTCAAGCCCGGCAATGTGAAGGCGTTGGTCGGGCTGGGCGCCATCAGCCTCAAGCGAAGGAGATTCGACGAGGCCAAGACGCTCTACGAGCGGGCGAAGGCCGCCCAGCCGGACAACCCCCGAGCCTCCCTAGGTCTGGCCGCCATCATGGCCGAGCAAGGCAAGATCGAAGAGGCCGTCAGGCAGCTGGAGGCAATCGATTCCCGGGCTCAGTCTCTCGACACTGTTCTCGCGTTGGGACAGTACTACGCTCAGGCCAACCGGGCGCGCGATGCCGTGCGTCTCCTGAAACCGGTCGTGGTCCGTTACCCTCGGGTCCGAGACGCCAGGTATCTCTTGGCTACCGCGCTCTCGTTGTCGGGTGACGCGGAGGCCGTGCAACAGTTCGAGGAACTCGACCGCCAGGGTCCCGGCAACCCCCTCATCCGACTCCGGCTCGCCGCCGCATACACGCAACAGGGACGGCCGCGCGACGCGCTGGCCCGGCTGGACACCATCGCCAGTCAGTCACAGAACCTGCCCGAATATCACCTGGAGCGGGGACGCGCGCTCCTGTTCCTCGGACGCCTGGACGATGCGTTCGCCGCCGGAAGCGCCGCCCAGCGCCTGGCTCCCCAGATGCCTCAGCCTTACATGCTCCAGGGACATGTGCTTGCGCAACGGGGAAACCTCAAGGGGGCGGAGGACAAGTTCGCCAAAGCGGCCGCGATGGATCCGTCGTTCGTGCCCGCCCACCTCACGGCCGGCCAACTCCACCTCGCCACCCGGAACGTAGGGTCGGCCCTCAAGGATTTCGACGCCGCCGTCGAGGCGAATCCGAACTCCTTGGCCGCCGCCACCGCGAAGGCCACCACCCTCGCGCAGCAGAATCGTCTCAAAGAGGCCATCGCGTTCCTCGAGGAAGCGGTGCGAACGGGCAAGAGGGATCCGGGATTCTACTCGCTCCTCGGCGCGCTGTATGTGGCGGACGGCCAGTCGGGGCAAGGGGCGACCACCTTTCGCCGGGCGCTGGAGGCTGATCCCAAGAACATCTCGGCGCGGGTCGGACTGGCGAGCCTGCTGATGACGGAGAGAAATGACGAGGAGGCCATCGCCCAGCTCCGGGCCGCCCTGAAGGAGCAACCGGATCACTTCATCTCGGTCTTCATGCTTCGATCCCTCTACGATCGGCTCGGCCGGCCCGATCAGGCCATCCCCATGCTCGAGGAAGCGATCAAGGTCAGCCCCCGTCAGCTGCTCTTCGTCCTGAGTCTTTCGGATCTGTACTTGAATGTCGGACGCTACGATGACGCCCTCGGGCGAGCGTCGACGTTGCTGACCGCTCAACCCGGACTCGTGGTTGCGCAGCAGATCCGGGGGCGGGCTCATCTGGGCAAGGGTGACGGCCGGGCCGCCCTCAGGGATTTCCAGGAGGTTGTCCGCGCGAGTCCAAAGTCTGCGCCGGCCCAGTTCTATCTCGCTGAATCGTATGTCCTGCTCGGGCGGAAGCAGGAAGCGGAAGCAGCCTACCGGGAATCGATCAAGCTCGAGCCCGGCTTCGGGCTGGCGCGGCGCAACCTGGCCGCCCTGAGAGGTGAGAAGCCCGACGAGGGGAGCGAGCAGCAAGAGATGGACAGGCTGCGGAGGGTCATCGCCGCCGATCCCAAGGACGTGGGCGCGCGTGAGTTGCTCGCCCGCGTCTATCTGTACCGACACCAGACGCGCGAAGCGGAGACCGAGCTCAGGCAGGTCCTCGAGCGAGCGCCCACGCTGGCCGAGCCGAATTTCCTGATGGCGCAAATCCTGCTGAGTCAGAAGAAGGACGAGGAAGCGGCGAGCTATCTCCGGGCCACCCTGAGGACCAATCCTTCGCATGTCGGATCGAATCTGCTCCTCGGCCGATATCTTGCCGCCAACGGTCAGCGGGAGCAGGCCATGCGTTCCCTGGAAGCCGCCCTGAGCGTCAATCCCCGCTTATCGGAAGCCCAGTTCCTTCTCGTCAACCTCTACGCGGAGTCCCGCCGCCTCCCGGAAGCGCTGACTCTCGCCCGGGACCTGCAACAGACCGAACCGAGGTCGGTGAGAACGTGGGTCCTGACGGGGGCCGTGCTGGTCGCCCAAGACAATCCTCGAGACGCAGTGGACGCCTTCGGCAAGGCGCTCAAGATCGACGGGGAGAGCGTCGAGGCCTACCGTGGCCTCGGCCAGGCCTTGGGACTCCTTGGCCAGTACGACCGGGCCGAACAAAGCTACCGAAAGGCGCTCGCCATTCGCGATCACGACCTGATCTCCCTCAACAACCTCGCCTGGATGCTCTCGGAGATCAGAAAAAAACCCGATGAGGCGTTGCCCTTCGCCGTCCGGGCGCAGCAATTGGCTCCGCAATCAGCGTCGGTGATCGACACGCTCGGCTGGATTCACTATCGCCGCCAGTCCTATGCAGAAGCGGAGAAGCTCTTGATCCTCGCCGCCGAGCGCGCTCCGTCCGATTCCGCGGTGCGCTTCCACCTCGGCATGACCTATGCCAAGCTCGGCCGCCCTCAGGACGCAGTATCGGCTTTGCGACGTGCCGCCCAGCTCGATCCCAAGCTGGCCGAACGCGAGAACATCACCCAAGCGATCAAGGATCTCGGTGGCTAGCGGCCAAATCGTCGCGCGACATGTCGGTCAGTTCCTGATTGTTGGACGCTTCTCTGAAAATGAAGCGCGGACGAAAGGTCAGAATCAGGCTCGGGAGGAGCGTGAGGGCGGCGAGGCAGCTCGTCAGCATCGCTGACACGATCAGGATGGCAAACCAGATATGAATGTTGAAGCCCCAGGACAAGGCGAGCAGGCCGTAGCCCCCTGCCACCGCGCTCGCCACGAACAGGGTCGCCTTGCCCGCGGTGGTCAGGGCGACGCGGACGGCCACGGCCTCGTCGCGGCCCTGCCGCAACTCCTCCCTCAGACGATACACGAGATAGATGGCGTAGTCGGCGCCGAGTCCCACCGCCATGGCCGAGATGACCGACGTGGCGATGTTGAGGCGGATGCCCAGCAAGCCCATCAGGCCGAAATTGGCGAGCACGGCCACGGCCAGTGGGACGAGGACGAGAACGCCCGCGGTCAGTGAGCGGAATACCAGAGAGGTGATCACCAGGATCACCGCCGAGATCTGGATGATGTTGAGAAGCTTCTCGTTGACGATGGTCTCGGTGAGGGCGGCCGTCTCGGCGAGATCCCCGCCGAAGCGAACCTTGATACGCGCCCCGAACTTTCCCGGGAGGACCGCGCTGAGCTTGCTGATGAGCTCCTGGGTATATGCGGTGCTGTCTGTCTTCAGGAGCACGAGGATGTTCGCGGCCCGGTACCGATCATCGACATACGATTCGAGGTCCTCCAGATCGCCCGACAACGAATACGCGAGAAGGTACTGGGCGACGAGGTCGCGGCTCTCGGGAATCCGATCGTAGCCCGGATCGTCAGCGTGCATCGCCCGATTCATCCGCCGGATGAAATCGGCCAGGGAAAGAGTCTTGCCGACGTGGGGTTGTGCTTCGAGGAAGCGCTGCGTCGCCTCCATGGCGCTGAGGACGCGCGGCTCTTTGATCGCCCCCTCCTCGTCCCCTTCGATCAGGACGTACAGCCGGTTTGTCCCCCCCAGCCTCTCGTTCAAGATGCGGTCATCCCGTTGAAATGCCAGGCTCTCGAAGAAATAGCTTCGCAGCGGTGTGTCCACGGCAACGCGGCTCGCCGCCACGGCCCAGATGACAAGCAGTACGGTCACGACCGCGTAGACTCGCCGCCGCCGGGGGCCGAGCACCCAGTCGGCAATCGTCTCCGTGAGACGGTCCCATATCCGATGTTCGCTCTCGCGGCGACTCTCGCGCGGTCCGGGCGGGGGAAGGAGCGATCGGAGCGCCGGAATGAAGGTGAGCTCGAGGACGAGGGCGCTGAAGATTCCCAGCGCGGTGAACACCCCGAAGGTTCGGATTGTTGCGACCTCGAACACGACGAGCGAGAGAAAGCCCAGGCCCGCGACGATTCCCGCGGCCAGCATCACCGGACCGACTCGCGTCAGCGATTCCACCACGGCCTGCCGACTTGCCGCGGACGCGGGCATGGTCCCGCTCCGCGCGAGGCGATGATACTCCTCGTAGTAGCGCTTGAGGATCTGGACGGCGTGCCCCGCCGCCACCGCGAATATCAGGATGGGCGTGGTCACGTTGAAGGCGTCCATGGGCGTTTTGAACAGCCCCATGGCACCGAGACCCCAGATGACGGCGAGGAGCGCGGTCACCAGAGGGAGGATCAGTCCCTGGAGGGTGCGAAAGGCCTCGTAGTGGATGAGCCCGACCACGACAATGGCGAGGGGGAAGAGGAGCTGGGCGCGCTCGGAATAACGCTCGAGCTCGGCCAGGAAGACGGGGCGTCCGCCCATCGTCACCTCCACGGACGCATCGCGCGCCCGCTCGACGATGGGCTTGACCTTGCCCACAATTCCTTGAAAGCCGGCGGGGTCCGTGGCGAAGTCTGCCAGGACCGCCGCGGTGCGGGCATCACGCGAAATGACCGCGTCGATGTAGACGGGATTGTTGTGGACGGCCTGGCGCATCGCGGCGATTTCAGGCTCCCCCTGCGGTACCGAATCCATGAGGGGCAGGACTTCGAGCCCGTCGGCCGTCCCAATGATGTTCTTTGCGCGACGAGCAAGACTGAAGACGCTGCCCCGCTCTACACCGGGCAGCTCGACCAGGGAGGAGGTGACCTGTTGAACCTTGCGCAGGACGGCCGGGTCAAAGGCGTCGCCCGCCCTCGATGTGATCCCGATGAGAACCTGATGCTTCAAGCGAAACAAGCGCTCCGCATCTCGGGTGGCGGAAACGTACGGATGCTTCTGGGGCAGGGTCGCGTTGGGATCGACGACGACCCGGAGATTCCTGATCTGGAATCCGAGGATGCCCGACACGAGCAGAGCCAGCCCGATGACGAGGAGTCGGAACCGCAGGACGCCTTCCACGTACCGCCTCATTCAGATATTCCCCCTCCCGGGTGCGGGGGGCGGGCGGGCGCCGTGGAGGCAACGTCGAGCACGCGCTCGAGAGGCAGGCGCGGTGCTCGCCCGGACGGGGGGGACGCCAAGCCGAGGCGGAAGAGCATGATTGGGCTGTCGGTCGCGCACTCGGGAAAGACCTGCTTGAGCTCGCCATCGAGCCGATCGAGCAGCCTCCGATGGCGAGCATTCAGTCCCTCGCCACCGACCAGGCGCCGTCGCAGGAGGAGAAATGTGGTACCGGTAATCGGCTGGAAAGCGACGTCGTGTCGCGTCGCGGTGAGCCAGAGTCGCTCCAGGACCTGGCCGCCTCGCACGAAATCTTCCCGCTGATCGCCCTGCACGCTCAGGAGCGCGATTGCCGCCGAGCGCCGGTAGATGGCGCGGGCGCGGTACGGGAGGAGGCGCGTGAGACCCAGCCCGGACGCGACGCGGGCCCATCGCCACGACCCGAGGAGACGGATGCCGGGACGCTCGAAGGCGGCCAGCTCGAGGGTTTCCGCCGGCATGCCGTCGCGACGCCGCTCGACCTCGAGAGGCGTCCAGCGAATCCAGCGATACAAACCATCATGCAGGGCACGATTCTCGAAGAGGATCTGATCGTTTCGGGCGGCAAGGGCGGCGACCCGACCCTTCGCCGGCTCCGTGTCGATCCATGAGAGGCGCGTGCCAGGAAAGAACGCGGGGAGGGACTGCAGCTCCTCGCGGATGCGCACGGGTAGAGGCTCTGCCCGGTAAGGGCGGCGGTTCACACATCGGGCGGGAATGGCGTGGGCGAGGGGCTCGGCCGCGCCGGGCCCCGTCTCGAAGCGCACCCGGGCGACGACGCCTGGCATCTCGCCTGGCGGAAATAGATCCACGATCGGCTTGAAGCCGAGTTGAGCTGAGGCGAGCGTCATGTTGGTGATGACGGCTCCCAGGGAAACCCAGGAAGCTGTCGAGCGGACGTCGTACACGGACTCCGCCCGATCCGCGAGGAAGAAAACACGGAGACATGTCTCATCCCATCCGAAGCGCCAGGGCTGACAGTTGTCGCCAGAGGGGGCTTGAAGGCCGGCCTCTACGACGGCCGAGATCACCTGGCGCGATATGGCAGGCACCGAAGCTCCTGAGGTTTCCGGCGGTGCGCGGGCTCGATCACCGGCTGGTGCAGCGCATGTGGACCCTTTTGAGGGAACGAGCACGGCGAAGGCGCGGCGGGTCCGCTCGCGAGAACCGGACGTCGAAGTCACGGCGTCGGCCATCGTCAAGGGCAGCCTAGATGATCGGCCGCATAAGTCAAGAATTTCGTCGCCCGGGCAACTCTGGCCGCCACGAGAGAGAGTGCCGGTGCCGGCGGCGCCGATGACACCGCTCTGTCGCCTGCGAAGTCTCCCCTGACGATCACATGACACCAGTCTGCCGCCACCCGGTCACGGCGCACCGGCAGGGGCGGCACGGCGGCGCTTACCGTCTCTATCCCTGGGACCTTCCGGCCCCCCGCACACCACCCGTTGAGTGAGAATGATTGCTTAAGTCGCCAGGCCCGGCTAAGCTCCGAACGGTCGCTCGGATCGGCTGACGCCCGGCACGCTTCGTGCTCGAGTTCGGTACCACGCGCGCCGAAGTCCGCGGCGGTACGTGTTGGGGGCGAGAGGAAACGCCGGCTGGGAGGTCGATGCGCGTGGGCACTCGACCTTCAGCCAGACCGTCGGAGGTTCCATGGGATCTGCCTGGCGGGCGGCGACAAGTCAATCGTCTCGACGCGTCGCCGCGGCTCTCGTCGTGCTCGCCAGCCTTTTCTTTCGGCCCGCGATGGTGACCGGACCGCTGGCGGCGGAGGATCGCGGCCTCTCTATCATGGAGGAGCAGCGCCGAGTCAACAGCGGCTACCGGGACGAGATGGTCCTGTTCACGATGACTCTTCTCAATGCCAAAGGTGACCGGAGCGAGCGCACACTGGAGATGCGGACCCTTGAAGGCCCCGAAGGGGGAGACAAGACCCTCCTGATCTTCAAGGACCCGCCAGACGTGAGAGGGACGACCCTTCTCAGTCACGAGAATCGCACGGGCGACGATGACCAGTGGCTGTATCTGCCCGCCCTTCGGCGGGCACGACGCATCGCGTCCTCGAATCGATCGAGCTCCTTCGTCGGCTCCGAGCTTGCGTATGAGGACCTGGTCCCGAACGAGGTTACCAAGCATCAGTACAAGTATCTTCGAGAGGAGGTCGTCGACGGAGTGCCCGTGTGGACGATCCAGAGCACGCCGCGCTTCAAGGATTCCGGGTACTCTCGCCGCGAGCTCTTCGTTCGGAGGGATAATTACCAGATGGCCCGGGCGGACTTCTACGATCCCAAGGGGCACCTCCTCAAGGTGGCCCGCTGGGCCGGATGGTGGAAGGTGACGGCCAAGCGCTGGCGGGCGCGATCGCTACGCGTCGAGAATGTCCAGACCGGGAAGAGCACAATTCTCGAGGTCATCGACGTCAAGATCGGCAACGGCTATCCCCCGGGTGATTTCTCGGTGAGGGCACTCGAAAGCTAATGGTATCGGCGGCGGCTCGGCGGGCGCGCTGGGCGAGCATCCGAGACAGATGGCGGCCGGTCACCGTCGCCGCCCTCATCGCCCTTGGCGGACTCGGACCCACGGCGCCCCGTCCGGTCACGGCCTGCGAGCGGGGGGGCGCCGTAGGCGGGAGCACGCTGGTCCAGCTTACCGAGGTGAACGTCCAGCGGCAGGATGAGGGGTTGACCGTGGTCCTGCGGACAGGTCGGACGCCCAGGTACGCGGCGATGGTGCTCGACGGTCCGCCTCGCATCGTCATCGACCTGGAAGCGGCCCGCTACGCCTGGTGCGGGCCGCTCACGACCAATCATGATCCCATTCGCCAGGTACGTGGTAGCCAGTGGAAGCCCGGCACGGCGCGGGTGGTCGTAGAGCTGAGTCGGCCCGTCGGCTACTCCATCGAGGAGCGGCCAGACGGCCTCGTGCTGCGGCTCGCTTCTCCGGCGGAGAGCCCTCGTGCGGAGATTGCCGTGGTCCAGCCGCCCTCCCTCGCCCCGGCCGAGCATCCCAGCGTCCCCCCCACGCCGGAATCTGCCGACGCCGGGCAGGGTACGGAGAGCGCCCAGGCCGCATCGTCCACCGCGGCTGAAGGCGGATCGGCGGGAGTCCTGGCCCTGAGGGATTCGGCCCTCTCCAAGCGCGCCCGGACGGACGTCAAGATGAAGGGGCACGTCGAGCTCGGCTATCGCGCGTTTCTAATCGACCGGGGGCGGGGACTCACCGACGACAACGTCGACCTCACGGGCGAAGCAGACCTCACGTACGACTTGAGCCGCGTGCTGCGGCTCCGTGTACACCCGCGAGTCGCCATCGATCCCCTCGAGCAGGCACGAAACCGCTACGAGCCCTACGACGCATATCTCGAGTACACCCCCGATTCGTGGTCGTTCCTGGTTGGCCAGCTGATCGAAAGCTGGTCCGCGGTCGAGATGTTCAGCCCCGCCGACCTCCTCAACCGCCGAGATCTGGAGCGGAACTTCTATGATCCGGAGAAGCTCGGGGAGGTGATGGCGAGAATACGATTCGCCTCGCCGGATGGAGGGTGGTTCCGGCAGCCGACGTTCTCGCTCTACGTGCTCCCCGTGTTCCGGCGCACACCCCTGCCCACCAACCACGATCGATTCCGCTTCGACATCACCGGAGACAACGTCGGAGATCTTTCGAAGAAGAGCGTCGAGCCGGCCTTCGACGTGGGCTTCGGCGCGCGCTCGACGGCCACTCTCGGAAGTGCTGACCTGGCGCTCTTCTACTATGGGGGGCCCAGTCGCCTTCCCTCGTTCGCGATGGATCCCACCTCGCTCGCCCCGCGACTCACGCCCGTGTACTATCGGGCCGACTCGGTGGGCGGGAGCGCGCAATGGGCGCTCGGCCCCTGGGTACTGAAGGGCGAAACGGTCTACACGTTCACGAGCGCGGCCGAGCTTCCCCGTCGCTTCAAGCTGGCCGTTCCCAAGAGCTACTTTCAGTACGTGGTGGGCGTGGATCGGACCTTCACGGACGTACTCGGAAAGAACGAGGTCACGGTGAGCCTCGAATATTCCGGGGAAGACAATCCCCGGGTCACTTCGCTGACGGGGCTACGGCCCTTCAAGAGCGACCTCTTCATCGGCGCGCGCTGGCAATTCCACGACCAGCGCCGCACCGAGGTCCGGGTCTTCCTGGCCGCCGACGTTCTCAAGGACGAGCAGCTCTGGCTCACCGAGTTCAACACGACCCTGTACGGAAACTTGAAGCTCGTGCTCGAAGGGCAGTTCGTGAATCGTGGCGAATCGAAGCCGCCCGACCGCCTCAGCGTGTTTGGTATCTTCCCTAACAACACGAACATTCGCGTAGCCGTCCGCTACGAGTTCTAGCTCGTCGGACGGCGCCGGCGCCGAGCTCGGAAGGAAAGAGGCGACCCATGGCGCGCGTGCTGGAGCCCGAAGTGATGGACGCGGCGGGAGAAGCGCTCGCCTACGATGAGCTCGAGCGGCTCCTCGGCCCGATCCTCTTCCAGGGCTTCGCAGAGTCCGCGGTCAACATGGGCGTGGCAAGCGGACGGGTGCTCGACGTGGGCACCGGCCCGGGACGGATCGCCATCAGAATAGCGAAGCTCAATCCAGCCCTTTCGATCGACGCCATCGACCTTTCCCGAAGCATGCTGTCCCTCGCGGAACAGAACGCGCGCGAGCAAGGAGTCGGTGACCGCGTTCGCTTCTTGCTGAGCGACGCCAAGCGAATTCCCTTTCCCGACCGGACCTTCGACCTCACCGTCTGCCATAACATGCTTCA
>QHSC01000393.1 GCA_003220345.1 Candidatus Rokuibacteriota bacterium
CGCTTTTCTGGCGTCGGCTCCGTGTCAGGGACGCCGTCGCGGGGACCGCGCTGTTTCTCGCGCTCTATCTCCCTTTTGTGCACCAGGGGCGCATCCCCCTCGGCTCGCTCGGCGCGTACGTCGCTGAGTGGCGCTTCAACGGCCCGCTCTTCGCCGCACTCCAGCCGCTTGCCTCGCCGATCACGCTCGCCGGTCTCGCCGTGCTCGCGGGGCTCCTCGTCGCGATCTGGGCCCGCGCCCGACTGAGCGTCGACTCGGCCGCCGCGTGGGCGTGGCCCGTCGCCACCACCTTCGCGCTCGCACCGTCGGTCTATCCTTGGTACCTGCTCTGGCTCACGCCATTTCTGTTCACGCCGGCTACCCGGCCGCTCGCGGTCTGGACGGTCACCATCCTGCCCACGTACGTTGCGGTCTACCTCGAGCGCGTCCACGGAACCTGGGGACTGCCGTGGTGGCTCGTCGCGGCAGAGTATGGTGCCGTGGCGGCGGCCGCGATGGTTGGCCTGCGCGTCGCGAGGGTGCGAGATGCGACGTGCGCGTTCGGGGTGGCGTCGGACCCCCTGAAGCGGGCCTCGGGAAGGGGCGATCGATGATCTGCCGGCGTGATCGAGGCGTTCCAGGCGTATCTTGGTCCTGCCAGCCCATGAGAGCAGGTCTCGAGCGCTTGGTGGGTGCCGCTGCTGGCGCGCGCGTTGTCACGAAGCGGCAGCGGGTGTGGTGTCAGCTCGGACTGGGAATGCTATCGCCTGCCATCCCGCCCCTGTGGAGCGACCAGCGGGACGATGGACTCGCGTGCGATGCCCTTGTGGGGTGGAGGCCCAATGCGAACGGGTGAGGACACTCGGCGCTACCTCGAGAATTGGCAGGAAGAGATCGACAGCGCGGCGGAGTATCGTGCGATGGCCAAGAGTGAGCCCGACGCCAGCCTGGCCAGAGTCTATGGCAACCTTGCCCGGATGGAGGAGGCGCACATCACGTTCTGGGAGGACAAGCTGCGCCTCGCCGGAATCGAGGTCGGCGCCCGGCGACCATCGTGGCGGAGCCGCGTGCTCGGTTGGATCGCGCGCCGGCTTGGACCCGATCTGGTCCTCGCCACCGTCGCCGCACGCGAGCAAGCAGACCAGAACTATTACGTCACCCAGCCAGAGACCACGGGTACGCGGATGCCGGCCCAGGAGCGCTGGCATGCGAAGGTGCTCAAGCAGCTCGTCCTGACACAGCCGCGGGGTGTGCAGGGGAGCTTTCTGGGTCGGCTCGAGGGCCGGCACCGCGCCGTGGGTGGGAACGCGCTGCGGGCGGCGGTCCTCGGAGCGAACGACGGTCTCTGCTCGAACCTGAGCTTGGTCATGGGCGTGGCCGGAGCCGCCACCGACGCGCAGCTGATCCTCGTCACGGGCCTGGCGGGCCTGCTCGCTGGCGCGTGCTCGATGGCGCTGGGGGAGTGGGTCTCGGTGACCAGCTCTCGCGAGCTCGCGCAGCGCGAGATCCGGATCGAGTCGAGCGAACTCGCCGAGGATCCCGAGGGCGAAGGTGAGGAGCTCAAGCTGATCTACGAGGCCAAAGGCCTCTCCTCTGGCGAGGCCGACACGATGGTCCACCACCTCCTGACGGATCGGGCGACCGCGCTCGACGCGCTTGCCCGCGAGGAGCTCGGGATCGAACCGAGCGAGCTGGGGGGATCGGCGTGGGAAGCGGCGGCGTCATCGTTCGTGCTCTTCAGCGTTGGGGCCATCGTGCCGATTCTTCCGTTCCTCGTGACCCGGGGGAATACCGCGGTCGTGTCGAGCGGCGCCGTGAGTGGGCTGGCCCTCTTCGCCATCGGCGCGGCGATCACGCTGTTCACGGGCATGCCGGTCTGGCGGTCGGGCGGACGCCAGCTTCTGCTGGGGCTCGCGGCGGCCGGAGTGACCTTCGGTCTCGGGAAGCTGATCGGCACCGCGATCACTGGATGACGACACGGCTCGTGGCCCCCGGTGGCAGTACGTCGGAGCATGAGAGGGCACCGCGGGGCACGCACACCGCAACCAAGTCCGTGAAATCCTAGCGGCGGTCCACGTCTTGCCTGCATGCGCCGACAGTTTCCCAAGCTGGACGTCGCCGGTTCGACCCCGGTCGCCCGCTCTCTCGACGGCAGCTTTTTCGCGGCGTTGTGCATCGCCATCAGCTGCCCTCTTTGCGGCCTCTGGCTCGGTGCCGGTAGTGGTGCCGGTTGGTTTGCGGGTGAGACGCTGGACCGCCTCGAGCTGGTGAGCCGGCGAGAGGTGCGAGTAGCGCAGCGTCATCGCG
>QHSC01000170.1 GCA_003220345.1 Candidatus Rokuibacteriota bacterium
CCCGACGAGGGAGGGGCCCCCTCCCTCGTCGCGTCTTTCCCACCTGCGCATCAGCGAAGCGGCTCGTCTTGTACAATCACCCCGTGCCTCCGCCCCTCTTCCTCGAGGGCATGTGCTTGGTCTTCGGACTGATCATCGGGAGCTTCCTCAACGTGGTGATCGCGCGCTTGCCCATGGAGCGCAGCATCGTGCACCCACCGTCCGCGTGCCCGGAATGCGGCGCCCCCATCCGCTGGTACGACAACATCCCGATCGTGTCGTGGCTGGCCCTGCGCGCCCGGTGCCGCGCCTGCCACACTCCCATCTCCTGGCGTTACCCAGCCGTCGAGCTCCTGACCGGTCTTCTCTTCGCCGTGGCCGCCTGGCGCGCGGTGACCGTTCTCGACCTCGTGGCGTCCATGGTCCTCCTCGCCGCGCTCGTGGTGGTCAGCGGGATCGACCTGGACCACCAGATCATCCCCGACGTCATCACGCTGCCTGGCATCGTCATCGGCGCCCTGCTCAGCCTGCTGGGCAGTCCGAAGAGCTGGCTCGACGTTTTGCTGGGCATCCTGGTCGGCGGCGGCCCCTTCGTCCTGATCATCCTCTTGACGGCGGGCAGGGGCATGGGTGGGGGCGACCCGAAGCTCGGAGCCATGATCGGCGCCTTCCTTGGATGGAAGCTCGCCCTCCTAGCCATCTTGATCGGCGTGTGGAGCGGAGGCGCCGTGGCCATTGCTCTGCTGGCCACCGGCCGAAAGGGCAGGAAAGCGGCCATCCCCTTCGGCCCCTTCCTGGCCCTGGGCGGAGTGATCAGCCTCCTGTGGGGAAGACCTCTCCTCGCCTGGTATCTGGGCGGTTGACAATGGTCGACCCGAACCAGGCTGGCCCCCTTCTTGCTTATTTATTTGAGAGATGAACACACAGACCGAGCTCCAGGCTGGTCGGCTCACCGCGAGGCGCCCGCAGCGTCAGAGGGGATTCAGCCTCCCCGAGCTTGTCGTGTTTCTCGCCGTGGTGGGCATACTCGCCGCCATGTCCACGCCGCTGTTCTTGAACTACTACCGCACGGCACAGGTGCGGGGCGCGGCGTCGGACATAGCCGCCTACCTCAACCAGGGACGGCAGCTCGCCCTCCAGCGAAACACGAACGTGTGCGTCAACATCAGCGCCACCACCATTCGATACAATCTTGGTGGCTGCGGCGGGGCGGTATGGGTCGGAGCGGGGACGGACGCCGCCGGTAACATCGCCACGCCCGACTACATCACCCTCACCACCACCGGCAATCCGGTCTTCAACTACCTGGGCGCGGCGACGCCGGCGGCGACCTACACCGTGTCACGGGGAACGTATTCGCTGACCGTCTCCGTATCCGCATCAGGTCGCGTTCTCGTCGGTCCCTGAAGCTCGGTGCTCGCGGACATTCTGGCCGCCGTCGCCGTCCTCGCCCTCGGACTGACCGCGCTCGTCTCCTCGATCCCCGTGTCGGGGGCGGCGGTCAGCGAAGGCAGCCAGCTCACGACCGCCACCTTCCTGGCCTCGGCGCGTCTCGAGGAAGCGCGCGCCGGGGCCTGGAGCTCGAGCCCCGCCGTGGATCGGCTCGGCGTCTCCGCGCATCCAGGCGCGGATCCCCGCGCCTCTGGGATTCCGACCTTTCCTGACGAGTCACCGCTGGCTGCACCCTTTGGCCGATTCAGCCGCGACGTCAGGATTTCAGACTGCGCGGCGGCGCCCGGCTGCGCCGGCATCGTGTCGCCGCGCCTCCGTCAGATCACGGTGCGCGTCTCGTATCGCCCGGTCAGCGCCGCGGGTGTGGCCGCGAGCGACAAGACGATCTCGCTGACCACCCTCGTCGCCGAGCGGTGAAGGACGGGCGGGCAGGCTTGCTGGGAAACCAACGAGGCGTCGCGTTTCCCCTCGCCCTCATCACGCTTCTCGTGCTCGCGGCGCTCCTCCTGGAGCTCTCCGCGATGTCGGCGACGGAGCCGAGCATCGCGGCCAATCAGCTGCGCTCGGCCCAGGCGGCCGCCCTCGCCGACGCCGGTCTCGAGCGGGCCATCTGGGCGCTTGCCCATCCGGGATCCGCGCAGGGCCTCGCCGACCCGCTGCCCGCGTTGATCCCGCCTCCGTATGACGGAAGCCTCCTCGTCCCCATCACCGCAGGAGGCGTGGAGCGCGGCGGGTTCCGGCTGACGGTGACGCCCAGTGGCGGCGGCAACGAGCGGGACATCGTGGCCGTGGGCTGGACGCCCACGGACGATCCGGTCGACGCCCGCGCCAAGGCGCACCACCGCCTCGTCGCTACCATCATGCGCATTCGCGCGCCCGCCGACGCCGCGCCGTGCGCGCTGTGCGCCGTGGGCGATCTCCAGGTCGCCGCCGGCGCCGCCGCCGATGCCCGCGGCGACACGACGTGCGGCGCCAAGCTCGGCGCGTGGACGAGCGGGACCGTCGTCATGGGCCCCGGCGCCGAGATCTGGGGCGCCGATGGCAACGCACTTTCCAACCAGGCGGGCGACATCGCCCAGGGGCAGCCCTCGGAAGGAGCGGAGGCGTGGGCGTTCACCAACGGCGAGCTCGCCGCGCTTCGGCGCCTGGCCCAGTCGCGCGGCACCTACTATCGAGGTAGCGTGGCCTTCGACGGGGCGAGCATGCCGCGGGATGGGCTCGTCTTCGTCGACACGGTGAGCGGCGCGCCGATCTCCGCCGCTACCCCCGAGACCGACCTCGCGCGTGTCGTGATGGGTGGCGGGGCCGGCGTCTTTCGTGGGTGGATGATCGTCTCGGGCACCCTCGAGATCTCCGGCGACGCCCGGCTGCGCGGCCTTGCCTACGCCCTCGACGGGTTCGCGTACCGGGGAGAGGCTCCCGGCGGCGTGGAAGGCCAGGTGGTGGCTCGCGGCCTCCGCGGCGGGGTCACCCTCATCGAGCGAACGGGCGACGGACCCGCGATCCGCTTCGATTGCGCGGCCGCTCGAAGCGGCGACGGCCTCATCTCATTCGGCTGGATGCTCAAGCCTGGGTCTTACCGCGAATTGCCCAATTAGGGCGAATTTCCCCAATGGGTCGGGGAGGCCTGGCATTGCGCCCCCTTTCCATTGTAGCGTCAAACCGTTGACACTTTCCTCGGCCCAGCATATAAGCTACTTGATAGTCAGAATCTTTTACGGCTGAGCAGGCCAACCCGCAGTCGGTCGTGGCAGCCCCCGGGAGGGTTGGCGGCCAGCAGGACGGGAGCTGGACATGGCGCTTTTTGGGCTGGGAAAGAGGCCACTCACGTTCGGGCTCGATATCGGCTCCAGCTCCGTCAAGGCGATCGAGCTGGCCGAGGGCAAGGCGGGCTATGCCCTCAAGGCCTTCGCCCAGGTCCCCCTTCCCCGCGACGTGATCAGCGAGGGCAGCATCAAGGAGCCGGGCCTCGTGAGCGACGCCATCCGCGAGTGCGTGCAGAAGGCAGGCATCACGAACACCGCCGCGGCGATCTCGGTCTCGGGGCGCGAGGGCATCGTGAAACGCGTGCCGTTGCCCAAGGTCACCGCAAAGGAGCTCGCGGACGCCATCACGCTCGAGGCCGAGCATCACATTCCCTTCGCGGTGGACGACGTCTTCCTCGACTACCAGGTCGTGGGTGAATCGGTCAACGCGATGTCCGTGGTGCTCGTCGCGGTCAAGAAGGTCAAGGTCCTGGAGTATGTGGCCGCCGTCGAGCAGGCGGGGCTCGAGGCCCTCGTCGTTGACCTCGACGCTTTCGCCATTCAGAACCAGTGGGAGCTCAACCATCCGGACGGTGGAGCCGACGAGGCGGTTGCCCTCATCGACATCGGGGCGACCGTCATGAAGACCAACGTCGTCCGCGGCGGCGCCTCGATCTTCGCGCGCGACGTCCCCTTCGGGGGCCACAACTACACCCAGGCCATTGCGCAGCGCCTCAACATTCCCTTCGAGAAGGCCGAGGCGGCCAAGCAGGGACAGGAGGTGGGCGTGTCCTGGGACGATCTCGTGCCTGCCCTCGAGGCCGTCTCTCGCGATCTGTCGCTGGAGGTGCAGCGCACCTTCGACTACTTCGCCTCGACGGCCGAGTCCGAGCGCATCGCCCGCATCGTGCTGTCCGGGGGCTGCGCCCGCCTCGCGGGCATCGACGAGTTCCTCTCCTCGTCCTGGGGTGTACCCGTCGAGATCGCCCGCCCCCTCGCGCACGTCGAGTACGAGGGCACCGAGTTCACGGCGGAAGAGCTCGAGCAGGCCGCGCCCGTCCTCGCCGTCGCCGTGGGACTTGGTCTCCGGCGGCCCGGGGACAAGTCCGCATGATCCGGATCAACCTCGCGCCGCCCTCCGTCAAGAAGGCGGGGCCCGGACTCCAGCTCCCCAGCTTCAATCTCGGCATCGCCTTCGGTATCGCGGCCGCCCTCCTCCTTCTGATCGTGGGCGGCTGGTGGTGGATGGTCTCCTCCGACGTGAGCCGGCTGAATCGCGAGATCGCGGAGAACCGGAAAGAATCCGACCGCCTCAAAGGGCTCATCGCCGAGGGGCAGCGCTTCCGGCGTGACAAGGAGCTCCTCGAGCGCCGGGTGAACGCCATCGAGGTCGTGACGCGGGGCCAGACCCGTCCCGTCTACCTCCTCGACGCCGTCCTCGACACCCTGCCCAAGGATCTCTGGCTCACGCGGATGGAGGAGAAGGGCACGCAGCTCAGGTTCGGCGGCACCTCCTACAGCCCCACCGCCCTGTCCGACTTCATGGCCAACCTCAAGGCGACGGGCAAGTTCAAGGACGTCGACATCGTGGACGCCAAGCAGGACCTGACCAAAACGCCGCGGCTGATCACCTTCGAAGTGGTCACCCGGTTCGAGCCCTGACCATGGGCGCCCTCGACTCCATCGTCAACGCGCCCCGCCAGCAGAAGATCATCTTCGGCGTGATGCTGCTCGTCATCGTGGGAGCCCTGTCCTACTTCCTGCTCATCTCCCCGGCCGCCACGGACCGCGACGGGCTACAGCAGCAGAACGAGGTGCTGCGGGCCGAGGTCCTCAAGGCGAGGGCGGACGAGGCCAACCTCCGTCCGTTCCGTGCCCAGGCAGAAGCGCTCCGCAAGCGCCTGGAGACGGCGAAGGAGCGCCTGCCCTCGGAGCGTGAGATCCCGCGTCTCTATCGACAGGTCTCGGATCTGGCCTCGCAGGCGGGGCTGGGAGTCGCCTTGTTCCAGCCCAAGAATCCCGAGGACAGGGACGTGCTGACCGAGGTACCGATCGCCGTCACCGTCGAGTGCAGCTACAACCAGCTGGGGGCATTCTTCGAGAAGCTGGGACAGCTGCCGCGTATCGTCTCGCTGAACGAGTTCAAGTTCTCGGGCATCGACCGGCCCACGGGCACCGTGCGCGCCGAGATGACGCTGGCGACCTATGTGTTCCGGCCCGAGGGCGCTCCGCCGCCGCCCAAGCCCGGCGCGCCGGCTCCTGTTCCCGCGCCCCCGCCGGCCGCGGGCCAACCGGGCACGCCCCGATGAGGCGGCATCACCGCTCCGCGCTCCTGTTCATCGCCTCGGCTCTCCTCGCCTCCTGTGGCGGGGGCGAGGCGCCTCCCGCCGCCCCTCCGCCGACGCCCGCGCCGCCCCCGGCCGCTGCTCCTCCCGCTCCCGGCGCTTCCGCCTTGCCGGGCGCGAGCGCCGTCAAGCCGAAGGACCCTGAGGCGGGAGCGCCCCTCCCCCCCATTGCCTTCGACTCCAAGGGACGCCGGGATCCGTTCGCGCCCGTCTCACTCGCCGCCGAAAACAAGGGCATCACCCTCACGGCGGCCAAGCTCGTCGGAATCGTGCAGGGTCGCCCGGGGCTCATGGCTCTCGTCGAGGGCCCCGATGGCATCGGCTACATCCTCAAGCCCGGCGATGCCCTCGGCAATGGCCGAGTGACCGCCATCACAGCTGCGTCCGTGACCTTCGCGGTCTCGGCCCAGCCCGGCCAGGGTCCGACCACGGTGACCCTACGCTTGCCGCTGGACTAATGATGGGCACAGCACGCAGGAAGAGGGGTGACTGTCGCATGAAGGCTCAGACGCCGACATCGAGATCGCTGCGCTGGCTGGGTGGATTGCTGGTCCTGGGGCTCCTCGGAGCGGGCATCGGGACCGCGCAGACGCCGGATGCGCCGGTCCAGCTCAAGTCCATCAGCGTTGAGCGCCAGGGAGACGGCGTCACCGTCCTGGTGAGCATGAGCGGACCTGCCAAGTACGCGGCGAGCTTCATCGACTCCCCGAACCGGCTGGTGGTCGACATGCAGGGGACGACGTTTGCCTGGAACCGGACGGCGATGAAGTCCGACGGCGACCCCGTGCGCGAGGTTCGCGGCAGCCAGTTCCGCGTCGGCACGGCTCGCGTCGTCGTGGAGCTCTCCCGCAAGGTTGGCTACCGGATCGACGAGCGCCCCGAGGGGTTGGCCCTCGTGCTCGAGCCGGGGGCGACCGCGCAGGCGGACAAGCCGGCGCCCAGGGCAAAGGAGACGAGCAAGGCGCCGGCGCCGATTCCCGCCGCAGCCAAGATCGCTCCTCAGAGGGTGGACGCTCAGCGCGTCGCCGAGGCCTTCGAGGCCCTGAAGGTCGACATCAAGCCCGCGGCCCCGAAGGTCGAGCGGGTTGTCGCCGAGGCGCCTCTCAACATCGCGCAGCCGAAGCCGGTCGAAACGCGGATGCCGGAAGTGCGGACGTCACAAGCGCGCTCGCCGGAAGCGCGCACGGCTGAGGCGCGCGCTCCAGAAGTGCGGGCCCCGGAAGTGCGGGCAAAAGACGCGCTGGTCAAGCCGGTGACCCTGGCGCCGATCGCGCTGGTGCCCGTGCCCGCCCAGGCGACCCCCACGCCTCCGCCCGCTTCGCCTCCCTCGCCCCCCCCGCCGACGGGAAACGGCCAGCGGCTCATCTCGCTCGACTTCAAGGACGCCGACGTCGTCAACCTGCTCCGAATCCTCGCCGCCGAGAGCGGCCGCAATATCGTGGCGGGCGACGATGTCAAGGGCAAGGTCTCGGTGTCCTTGCGCAATGTCACCTGGGAGCAGGCCCTGGACACCATTCTCGAGACGCGCGGCCTCCAGAAGCTCGAGCGAGGCAGCGTCATCCGCATCGTCTCCACCGAGCAGCTGACCAAGGAGCGCGAGGCGCAGGCGCGAGTGCAGGAGGCGCAGGTCAAGTCCGAGAGCGAGATCCGCACCAAGCGCGCCGAGGCCGAGCTGAAGGAGGCGGAGGCGGCGACCAAGAAGCTCCAGGCCGACGCCGCCATCGCCGAGGCCAAGGCCCGTGGTCCCCTGCGCGAGGAGACGATCCGGCTCTCGTACGCTGATCCCGAGGACGTGGCGAAGACACTTCAAGGTATTCTCGGCATTCCGCCGTCGGGCTCGGCCCCCGTGTCGCCCATCCCGATCATCCAGAGCATCCCGCAGCAGCCCACGGTGGTACCGTCGGGCGGCGGGCCTCCGAACCCCGCCCTGGGCCGTCTTCCCGAGCCCAACAATCCGTATCCTCCCTTCCTGCCTGGGCAGGCAACACAGGTCGTGTCCGTGAGCCAGGATGTGCTCGCCAAGGGCATCACCATCCAGGCGCACAAGCCGACCAACAGCGTGTTCATCCGCCACTACGAGGCCGACCTCGAGCGTCTCAAGAAGCTGATCAAGGAGCAGCTGGACGTGCCGCTGCCTCAGGTCAAGATCGAGGCGCGGATGGAGATCCTCGATCGCAACGCCTTCGAGGGCATCGGCGTCCAGTGGGGCGGCGCGGGCGCGGGCAACATCAACAACACGACGACGCTGATCGGTCAGGGCTTCCAGTCGGCCCCGGGCAAGAACGCCGGCACCGTCTCCCCGGCCTTCGCGGGCATCCTCTTGCCGGACGGTACCATCGCGCCCTTCAACCCGACCGCCCCCACCAACCTGTCGCCCGCCAACCCGAACCTGACGCTCTCGCAGCTCTTCCCCATCTCGGCCACCACGGGGCTGCCCCTGGGCGGCAATGTCGTCAACCTGCCCTTCGGCGGACTCCCGAATGCGTCGAACGCGGGCGTGCCTGCAGGCGGCATCTCCTTCGGTCTGGTCTCGAACCGTTTCAACATCAACCTCGCCCTCCAGGCGCTGGCCGCCCAGGGCAAGACCCGGACGCTGGCGCGGCCCGAGATCGTCACCGTGGAGAACAACAAAGCCGCGGTGTCGCTCGGCGAGGAAATCCCGTATGCTACGGTCAGCTCGGCCGGCACCCAGATCC
>QHSC01000171.1 GCA_003220345.1 Candidatus Rokuibacteriota bacterium
GGCGCACAACCGCCCCACCTCCTGGCCGATGCCACCGGCGCCGACGACGCACACCGTCTTACCCTGCAGCGGCAGGGGACGGTAGGTGCGATGGTCGAAACGATGCCGCTGCCGATCGCGAGATGCATGGTGGAGTCCCCTGGCGAAGTGGAGGAGGCTGGCCAACACATACTCAGCCATGGGGCGGGTATTCCCATAGCCGCGCGAGGTGGTGACGATGATATCGCTGCCCCAGAAATCCCCGCGTAACAGGTTGCTCGCCCCGGCCGGGAGTTGATGGAACCAGCGCAGGCGCGGCGCCCGGGCCCGGAGATCCAGCGGAAACGGAAAGCCACCGAGGATGATGTCGGCGCTGGCGAGCAACTGGTCGCGCTCCTGGCGCGAGCTGATTGGTCCTGAACGCTGGCCGAGGTAGCGCTGTACAGTCCATGGCGGCCACGTCTCGCGGAGTTCGACGTCAAACCAGCCCCGAGCATCGACCACATGCAGGCATCGGTCGACCGCCGCCATACGATTCAGAGCTTCGTCGGATACCGGCACGATCACCAGGACTTCTCTGGTCAGCATCATGACCTCTCTGCGCCCGCGCGAGGCGGTCCCGTTGATACTTGTGCGTTTCCGGACTGTCAGCGATCGCCCTCGGGATGCGTGCGGACGAATGTCGCAGCCTTCCCTGGGTCGACCGCGGGGGCGCGCACCTCGACCCCGGCAGCCTCTTCCTGCAGCCGAAAGGTGATGCTGCGATCCCTAGGCTGCTCGCGCCCCGTAGGACCTGGCTGATCTCCTCCCCGTTTGCGTGAAGTTGTGAGACCTTCCCGGAAAAGAGAGGGAGGGGCGCTAGATCGCACTCGCGGCGATGTTCACCGTAAGGGCGAGGAGCGCGGCGTTGAAAAAGAAAGATACGACACCGTGAGCGGCAACCGTGCGGCGGATCTCCTTGGTCGTGATGCCCACGTCGGAGACCTGCGAGGTCATGCCGATGACCAACGAGAAGTACAGGAAGTCCCAGTAGTCCGGCTCTTCCTCACCGCCCGGGAACGCCAGCCCACGGACGCCGCTCTGATCATAAAACTCGTGGGCATAGTGCAGCGCGAACATCGTGTGAATGAAAGCCCAAGACAGCACTATCGTGATGGTCGCGAGGATGAGCTCGATTGACCGCCGCTGTGCCGCACCGACCGCGGATGTGCCGAGCAATGCAACGATAGCGAGGAGGCTCGCCATCGCCGTGGCGACAGTCAGGACCAGAATGACGATCGCTCCCTCGTCCTGGGTCGCGGCGCGGCGGCGGATCTGGTGCACATTGGCCCGCGCCATCATCTCGAACGCGAGTATTACGTAGAGCCCGATGCCGATGTCCCAGCCGACGAGGCCACGCATCACCGGCCTCCAATCGGTCAGTGCGGCGAGCACTACGATGGCCGCCATGCCAACCACGGAAGATGCGAACAGTCTCGGCCGGACCCGAATGATCCGCCACACCCAGGGTGGTCGGCGAGTTCTCCGATTGGTGGTCGGCATCGGTGTCTCAGGCGGGTGGCGGCTGCACGAGCCGGGGCATGTCGTGGCGATCCTGCCTGAGGGTTAGGGAGAGGTCAAATCGACGCGCGGTAGCAGGGGGTGGGAGTTGTCCCCCGAGGGGGCGTGAGAGAGATAAACCGGGATTCCCGATACGGCCCATTCTCTCGTGCCTTCCATGCTGCTAAGCACGCCGCACGCTTTCGAACCTGCTGTTCCGCCTATCCGGAACAGATGCCAGGACGGTCCTTTTCTGGATTCCGCCCCAACGGCGGATTGGAAAGCGACTTTCTGTCCCTGCACCAATGACCCGGGGAGAATTGGCAGGCTCTTGGTCCCGCGTCGCCTCGCGGGGTCCCAAAGGTGCTGACGACGGACACCTTGATCTGTCCGCATCCAAGGAACGACTAACAATAGGAGAGGATGGTCGACGTGATCAGCAAGGTATTACCATCAGCAGAAGATCATTGCGCTAGGTAGGCCCGTGAATAACGTGCCCAGAGGAGGGAACTGACGAAGGCACGACGATGATTGACCACTCAACCGGTGTCGGAAGGGAACGATCAAGGACACGCTCGCGACACGCTCCAAGACCACGGAACGAGCCCGCTCTTCTCCGATCTCGAGCGGTTGGTTCTCGACTACGCGAGGAGATGATGGCAATGTGCAGGTGGACCCGGACTCGTCGAGGCGCTCAAGCGTCATCTCTCCGCCGAGGCGCGTACCCAGCTCACCCTGAGCATTGCCGCGGCCAACGTCACCGACCGATTCAACCAGGCGCTCGGCACCGAGCTCGAGGCCTAAAGGAGACCGACCATGGCCGACACGATTCAACGCGTCGAGTACTTCTACGTGCAGGTGCCCAACAAGGCCGGCGAGGGCGCCCGCTTTCTGACGGCGCTCCAGGAGGCCGGCATCAATCTCCTCGCGTTCTCTGGCTTCCCCGAAGGACGCGGCTCGCAGCTCGACTTCGTTCCCGCCGATCCCGCCGCCTTCAAGCAGTTCGCGCGGACGGCCAAATGGAAGCTCACCGGCCCCAAGAGCGCCATCCTGGTGAGTGGCGAGGAGCGCGTGGGTGCGGTGGCCGAGCTGCACCGGAAGCTCGCCGAGGCGAAGATCAACGTGACGGCCATCGACGCCGTCTGCGCGGGCGCCGGTCGCTACGGGGCCATCCTGTGGGTGGCCCCGCGCGACGTGAGCAAGGCCGCCAAGCTCCTCGGCCCCGCGTAGAGCTGATGGGCGACGGAGAGCGGGCGCGCCTGCGCGAGCTGGCCGGGGCCCGCGTGCGGGCTGGCTGAGACACATACACGGAGGAGGGCCCAACCCTGTGGCGCCCACATACCGGCTCGTGTTGATGGTCGATGGAAACAAGGCGCAGGAGCACGGTGTTGCCGATCCAGTGTCCCCATGCGACGGGCGGTCCTGCTTGTCTTCAGGACGGCAGGTCAGGCAGACATGACGCATAACCAGTGGTCGACGAGAATGGACTTCAATGCCCACCTACAGTGAGATACAGAAGTTTGTTCAGCGTCACCACGGCTTTGTCCCGAAAACCGGTTGGATCGCGCATGTCAAGACCCTTCGCGGCGTATCGACGCGCCGTGCAGCGAACCGGGCCGGCCGGGGGCGGCGCGTCGCACCCTGCCCGCCCGAGAAGCGGGAGGCCATCGAGCAAGCGCTCCGACATTTCGGTCTGATCTGATGATGCACGCTGCGGGTCAAGCAGACTCTCGCCTCGAAGGTCGGAGCCCGTCTGACGACACGGCCACCCAACGGGAATCACCGCGACCTCTTCCGTGATCGGCGTCATCGACCGCAGTACGGCACGACAGGGCGCGTCAATAGGCCGATCTCCCTCATACATGCGCGCATCACCCAACGGATCTACAATGGTCTTGCTCGTGGTGCGCTGAAGCTGCCCATTCCTCGCCCTCCCCGTCGCGGCTGCCGCTGCGGATGCGGTGATTGAGTGATAGCCTGCAAGGCACTCAGGGGCAGTGTTGCCTGGGCGGTCCGGCGCGGGAGGCACGCGCGAATCGGACAGGAGGATCCCCCGTGGAACTCGTCAGCCGGATGATGGACGGATCGATCTCCTACGATCCCAAGGCTCGACTGGAACCCGTTTCGTCCGGGGCCCCCGTCAAGCAGGGGGACAAGGTCGAGCGGCTCAAGGACGTTCGGATGTTTGAGGAATGCAGCCAGCGGCAACTCCGAAGCATCGCCAGAATCGCACGGGTCTGTGATGCCCCGGCCGGCACCATGCTGACCCGTGCTGACGAGCCCGGCGACGAGTTCTTCCTCATCCTCGACGGAAGCGCGAGCGTCGACGTGGCCACGGAGAAGCGAGGGCCTCTGCGGCCCGGAGCGTTCTTCGGCGAGATGAGCCTGCTGGATGGAGGTCCTCGCTCGGCCACCATCGTTGCGGAGACACCGGTCCGCCTCCTCGTGATCAGCCGCCGGAACTTCTCTATGCTTCTCAAGGAGGTGCCCGGGCTCACGCAATCCCTCTTGGTGACGCTCTCACGGCGCGTCCGGCAGGCCGAAGAGAGTGCGGAACGCATGGGGGGCGCGTCGGCTGGGTTATGAGGCGAGGGTGGCGCCCCACGCCCGCGCTAGTGGCAACAAAGGGTGTTGACGTAAGGCTTGGCACGTGAAGAAGAGCACTGGCAGACACAGCAAGGCTCTGTCTCTCTATCGCCTCGCCTTTGAGGACGCTGTGTCCGGACTCATCAAGGCGAAGCAAGCGGATCTCTCTGAGAAAGCCGCCCAGAAGGTCGGAGCACGGCCGAAGAAGACCAAGAAAGGATCAAGGCGGAACGGGTAGCCAAGGCCGCCTAGGGGTCTTATCGGACATTGGGGATTGAAATTCGAATGGCTTGGACGGGACTCATCAACAATTCTGGAAAGATCGACCCCGGCGACAATGACACAACGAACGGCCCCGTCCTACCGGATTTCGTCGGTCCATACCTGAAACGATTGGAGTTGATTCGTGCCGAATGTGGTCGTCAGCGCCACATCGGCGGCGGCGCAGCCGCGCACCATCAACCGTTCGGGCTGGCGGATCGAGGCAGTCCGCGAAGGATGGATGTACGGCATCAGCACGACAGGGGACGGCTTGACAAAATCAAGAGTCACTTCGTACCCGACGCGAATCAGCATGATGTCGGCATGTCTTTCTGCCCGCGGTGGGAACGACTATCCCCGCGGCGAAGAACGATTCGCCCCGGTCGAAAGACGATTCAACTTATAACGATCGCGGGATAGGCACCCGTTGGAGTCACCGGATGGCTACCCCATTCGGCCTCAGACCAAGTTGGGTTGCTGCCCGGGGATCGCCTTCCTCATGCCTCGCCCCCGCGCCGTCCAACTGACTTCGTCGATCTTCTTCCTGGCTCAGTATATATCATAATATAAAATATATAAGTAAGATATGTTGTATACTCACGTGTAGGTAGCCACATTGATCTTGGCGATGCTCGCTAAGATACAGAGAGAGGACCGCGCCATGACCCCCATGATGCATTGGTCGCCCTTCACCTCGAAGTTCCATCTCCATCACCACCACCTCGAGGACCTGTTCCCGCGGTTCGTCGACGATGCCGCGGATGAGGCCGCTCCGCCCACAGCCTCGTGGCTCCCCGCCGCGGAGGGACGCCTCGAGGACGGCACCTACGTCATCCAGTTCGCCCTGCCGGGGGTGGATCCGAAGGCAGTCGAGGTGTCCGTACTGGACAACTTCCTCACCGTCAAGGGCGAGCGGAAGGCCAATCACGACCCCACGGGCAAGGACTACTTTGTCCGCGAGGTCACGTATGGGGCGTTCCAGCGGAGCGTGATCCTCCCCGAGGGGGTCGACGCCGCCCAGGTGGAGGCCACGTACGCGAACGGCATGCTCGAGGTGAGAGTCCCCGCGCCGCGAGCCACGGTGCCGAGGATGATCGAAGTCAAGGCCGCCTGATCGAGGGGGTCGGGGCGTGCCGGGGCCGACCGGCACGCGCCCCGGTGTGACCTCACCCGGACCCACCGGTCACACAAGCCCCAGGGTTTGCTAGAGCATCGGCATTAACGTGTGGGGAAGCGTGAACGAGTTGATGACTGACGGGACGGTTTGCTCGGTGGACGCCGCCATGAAAGGCGGCATGACTCCATAGCGGAAATCCCGGGTCAGGAGGCCTTGTCAATGCAGCCAGAGACGGCAGCGAAAGTTAAGTATGGAGTGTGGGAACGCGACATCATGCAATGCGACGATCGGCGATTCAAGGCAATGGTCCGGGGAGACGTGACGGCGCTCAGAATGGCCCTCTCCGACCATCTGACGTACACGCATACCAGTGGTGTGCACGACACGAAAGCGCAGTTTCTCGGCTCCCTCACGCTTGGGCAGCTCAGCTACAAGTCCATCATCCCTGAAGCCCGCTCGGTCCACGTTTATGGCGGGACAGGGATTGTGACTGGCACGGCGCGCATGGAGATCACAGCGCGCGGTCAAGATGCCCGTTTTCGTATTCGCTACCTTGCGGTATACGTCCAGGCGCAGGCTCGCTGGCAGCTGGTGGCGTGGCAATCCACGCGTGTCCCCGACGCATCGGCGGAGTCCCCGGAAGACTCTGGCACTCCTCCCACTCCTGAGTACCTCGGGCCCTCCCGTCGCGCGCGAGGCTGAGGGACACGGGCGAGTTTGACTAACATAGCGGCTCGCACGACATCCGGAGGCAGGTCACTGTTCTTCACCACGGGGAGGAGCCTTGAGCCGCGCAGCGGGTCGGCCAGGAAGTCGCCGAAGGCGCCCGCCGCCTACCTCAGACGATCTGCGAGCCCGCGCCCGGAAGGCCCGCGGCAAGGTGCTCACCGCCGAAGAGCGGCACCAGGGCGCGCGACAAGCAGCCGAGGCTCGCTGGTCGAGAAGGGAGCCGCGATGACCTACAGCACCGAAGACTTCGTCCGTCGCGCCGCTGGCGGCATCCTTCGCGGCAACAAGTACCGAGGCAAGTTCGTGTGCTTATCGTGCCTCGTCACGATGACGCTGAAACGCCTGCATCCCGGCTGGCGCCAGTCAGAGATCGAGCGGGCCATGGACAAGGTGTCCCAGACTCCGGGCGCGATCACCTACCTGCCGACATGCATCTGCGCCCTCTGCCAGAAGACGATGCCCTGTCTCGGGCTCCCCATCGGTGAAGGAGGCCAGAGGGAGATTCCGAGAGAGGCTTCATAGTCCCTTGACCAAGGGAGCCCTGCATGTGCGTTCCCTGCAAGGAAGCTCCTGGGCTGTGACCACCGGCGGGTTGAGGCACGGCGAGGACATCCTAGTCTTTGTGGCTTGAGCGCGTCCCACGGATGCTGACGACAGACAGGGAGGGTTGAAAAGCGATGCGAATCTGGCGACTCCTTACACTGGTTGCAGTACTAACTGGCGTGATGACTGGGCCCGTATTCTCGGCTGACACTGTAAAGGTATTCCGCTATGACGGCAGTCTTCAATGCGGAATGGGTCAGGCCGTGCCCTTGGATGAAATGGCGAAGGAACTAACGGCCGTAAACATCAAAGTGCTCTCGAGCGAGAAGAGCGTCGTTTCGGGTTTCATCATAGCTCTGTGTGGAGCCCCGACCGGTCGGGCGAACGTATATGAGATAGCCCAAGACGATTTTCTGCGAATACCGACCGACCGACAGGGCGTCAAGAGATTTCGGCCCTGGGTTTTTGGTGGTCCTTCAATCGAAGTCGCGAAGTATGACGGAAGCCTGCAATGTGAAATGGGTCGACCCGTGTCACTGGAGGAAATGGCAAAGGAGTTGCGCACGGCGAACATCGCCGTACAGGTGAAAGCCAAGAAGGCGGACGGGATTCAACACCCGCAGATGTGCGGAGCATCGACGGGCACGATGAACGTGTACCGAATCAACACGTCAGACTGGGAGAAGGCTCGAGTATTAGGTTTTGTTCTTTATATCGAAGGGATCTCCATGGCTCAGAGTGGCCTAGGGCTTACGGATTTCAAATGCGGCGCCTCTGGCGTAGGGCGCGGTGTGGTACTCCTCCAGTTCAGCTCCTAGGCGGCTCCGCGGCGCTGAAGGCGCGGAGTAGGGGCGCGAATAGGTCCAGCGGGAGCGGGAAGAAGGTCGTGGTGTTCCGCTCCGACGCGACCTCACGCATGGTCTGCAGGTAGCGGAGCTGGACCGCGATCGGGAAGCGGGAGAGCACCTCGGCGGCCTCCGCCAGCTTGGCCGCCGCTTGGAACTCACCCTCGGCATTGATGACCTTGGCGCGGCGCTCGCGCTCCGCTTCGGCCTGCTTCGACATCGCGCGCTGCATGTCCTGGGGCAGGTCGACATTCTTCACCTCGACCGTCGCGACCTTGACCCCCCACGGGCTCGTGTGCTGGTCGATGATGCGCGTCAGCTCCGCGTTGATCTTGTCCCGCGAGGCCAGGAGGTCATCGAGCTCCTGCTGGCCCAGCACGCTTCGCAGAGTGGTCTGTGCCATCTGCGATGTCGCGTAAAGGTAGTCCTCCACGCTGATCACTGCCTTGGTGGCGTCGAGCACGCGAAAGAAGATCACAGCGTTCACCTTCACGGACACGTTGTCGCGCGTGATCACGTCCTGGGGCGGCACGTCCATCGTGACGGTCCGCAGGCTCACCTTCACCAGCTTGTCTACTAAGGGGATCAGGAGTATCAGACCTGGCCCCGAGCCGTCGCCCCCAGGATTGAAGACGGCGTTCGCCCGTCGTCCGAATCGGAAGATCACCGCACGCTCGTACTCCCGCAGGATCCGGACCGAGGTGGCGAAGACGAAGATCACAACCACCAAGACGGGAACAATGCCGACGATCAGCTCGAAGCCGCCCATGCCGTGCCTCCTCGGGATGCTAGGGTTGCCGCGTCGACACTCGAGACAAGTCCGACCGCCGCCCCGTTCTGCGCGATGACAGGGACTCGCCCAGGCGTGGAGGTCATACCCTCAGGGGGTCGTGGGCCAAATCTGACGCTGAGCGACGATCGGGATGGCCGCCCCCACAAACGCGACCACAGCTAGCCATGACGTCCCCCTTCACCGCCTTACGCGCAGCGCCCTGTGACGGTAGGTCCCCCCTTGGATGAAGAAGGATTCATGCGCCGCCGAGACGGGGGCGGAGCGGCAGTCCTCCAAGCGCCATTTTGCCGCGCCAGGAGAGCCGCGAATAGCACGTGCCCCTTCACCGCTGACTCCACTCGGCGCTTCACGCCCGCCTAGTGGACCTTGGTCGACTCGAGACGGTGCGACAGCCCCACGGCGAACTCCGTATATATCACAATATAATATATATAAGACCAAGGTCCTTCTCATGGTTCCCCAAGGGATCCTCGACCGGGCTCGGGGTTTCGCCGGACAGGCGATGATCAAACTCAAGCGCCCGGTGAGCCTTCAAATGGTGCTGCGGGCGCTCATTGACGAGGGGTTGAAGCGAGACGGTGACGGGGCCGTCCTCGTCAACGTGGAAGGTCAGGTCCAGGCGGTCCGCCGAATCCGGAGCCGGGCGGGTCTGGAGAGGAGCGGGAGGAAGGACCAGCGAATGCACCAGTCCGGAGTCCGCCGCAGAGTGACTCGCCGTACGCTTCAGGCCGGCGGAATGTGACGAGAACAACGGGGAGCGAATCATCCCGTTGTCCCATTCGAGGCTCCCTCGGTTCGGTCAACATCCCGGAATACGTTAGCAGCTAACGCGAGACAATCCGCAGGCCTACAGCCTCCGGGGGGCGTTCCCCCGGAGGCGCCTGGCTCCGTGAGTAA
>QHSC01000417.1 GCA_003220345.1 Candidatus Rokuibacteriota bacterium
GAGTCGTGGGCGCCGGCCTCGCGCGCGCGCTGCCGCCCGTCTGGCTCGCCCAGCCCGAGCTCGACGACAACGTGCCCGCCGAGATCACCGATGCGTTCGTGCGCGCGTACGAGAAGGCGGGGGGCCGGCTCGAGCGCGAGCGATTCCCCGGCGCCCGCCACGGGTTCATCGGGCGCGCAGGGGCGGATACCGACCGGTGCATCGGGCTCATGCGTGATTTCATCGGACGCGAGCTCGGCCGCGCGAAGAGCTGAGGGGAGACCGCGTGTCGGCCATGCGTCTGGGCATCCTCATCCCCACCCGCGGCGTCGTCATGCAGTCCGCGCGCCGGCCGCCCGTGGAGGAATGCTGGACCATGGCCCGCCTGGCTGACGAGGCGGGCTACGACGCGGTCTGGGTCGGCGACAGCGTCGTGGCCAAGCCGCGGCTCGAGCCGATCACGACCCTCGGTTACATCGCGGGCATCGCGCCGAGGGTTCGGCTCGGCACCGCCGTGCTCCTTCCCGCGCTCCGCCAGCCGGTCGTCCTCGCCCATCAGATCGCCAACGTCGATCAGATCTCCAGAGGCCGCGTGGTCCTCGGTCTCGGCGTGGGCTGGAGCCTGCCGTCCGCCGAGCGCGAGTGGGCGGCGTGCGGCATGGACCACAAGCGGCGCGCGCGCCGACTGGAAGAGCACATCGAGACCTGGCGCATGCTGTGGCGCGGCGAGTCGGTGACCTATCGGGGCGACGATTTCGAGCTGACCGATCACACCATCGGGCCGCTGCCCTGGCACGACGCCGGGCCGCCCGTCCTGATCACGGCGGGAAATCGGGGCGAGATGCTCGCGGCCTCCTTCGACCGCTTCGGACGGCTCGGAGATGGGATCATCACGACGTACGTTCACTACGACGAGTGCCGTCTCGTGCGGGAGCTCGGGGAAAAAGCGCTGGCCCGCCACGATCGCGCCCGCCCCGACTTTCCCCTCTGCGTGTACACCACGGTGCGGCTGGAGGACGACGTGACGACCGCCCAGCGCGTGACCACCGAGTTCCACGCCACCTACTACGGGGGTGGTGTCCACGAGCGGGGCGCCATGGGCCTGGGCCCTCCCGACGCGGTCATCGCCTCCCTGAGCCGCTACGCCGAGGCCGGCGTCACGGACCTCTGCATCCGCTTCGTGGGCAACGACCAGCTCGCCCAGCTCGAGCGCTTCACCGCCACCGTCCTGCCTCACCTCCGCGTCTAACCGGATCGCGCGTCGTTGTGCCGGGCAGCGCTGGGAAGTGCCGGCTGGCGGGTCTCCGTCGTCCGCTCAACCTCCTCGCCTCGCGCGCCACACTAGCGAAGGCGCCTCCGCCTGGCCCCCCATCCCCCGAGACGGGGGTCGCTCGCCGCCCCTGCTTCGCAGGGACGACTCGCGCGGCGGAGGCGCCCTGCGCTTCGGGGCGCGCTACGGCTCGTCGGATTCGCTCCCGACGGAGACCCGCCAGCCGGCACTTCCCAGCGCTGCCCTCCCGCGTGGCCGAGGAACTGCTGTCCCGGTCCCGCGCGGTGCCGGGCAGGGCCGGGGGCATCCCCCGTGGACCCATATCTTCTGCGCGCTGCCGAAGGAAGAGACCTGAGTCTCGTGGCCCCTTGCGAGTGGCCGCAGCGGGTCGCGAGTCAGTGTGGTCCACGGGGGATGCCCCCGGCCCTGCTCGGCACATTGTCGGCAGGCATCATTTGAGCGAAGGACGAGCGGCTATCGAGGTTTTACGAGCGTTGAAGGGCGCGGTGGACCTCGGCGAGACGGGAGAGGGAGCCGAGGACCTTGGCGTGGTCGTTGGTCAGGTGGCGGACGATGATGTCCGTGTAGCCGAGGGGTACGAAGGCGCGGAACTTCTCCACGACCTGCTCGACCGAGCCCCACACGAGGGCGGCGGGGTCGAAGCCGCGATAGCCGGCCTTGACCGTGCCCTGACCGACCGCCTCCGCCTCTGCCGCCGACTCGCCCACGTAGATGTCCCGCCTGATTGCCACCGCCGTCGGCTTCCTTCCGTGCTTGGCGCAGCCATCCAGATACCAGCCGATCTGCTCGCGCGCCTTCTCGAAGGTGAGCCCGGGCGAGGCGA
>QHSC01000225.1 GCA_003220345.1 Candidatus Rokuibacteriota bacterium
CGCTGCCGGGCGTGTCGGGCCGGTCAGCCGAGGCCGCCGATGAACCACGGGCCTCCGCGCACGTGAGCGCCGGGATGGGGTTGGTCAGGGCAGTTGATGCCGGCACCAGCACCCTGGTCCTCGAGACACGAAGCGGCGCTCAGCGAGTCCATGTCGCTCCCGCTGCAACCATTCGTGACGATCATGATGATGCGCTCGCGCTCGGCGAGATCAAGCCGGGGGATGCCGTCACCTACAAAGGCACGGCCGGGGCCGCCACCGAACTGCACGTTGCCCGCGGATTCTGGGCAATACCCTGAGAAGCGTGAATGGTCCAGGTCACGAACTGACCGACAGGGACGGTCTGCTCAGTCTTGCATGCCGGCCTCCCTCACCACCATGCAGTTTGGGAATGGCGCGCCGATTCCAAGATAAGAGGTATCAATATGATTGATCGACGCACTTTCTCCACAGCGCTTGTAGCCGGTCTCGCAACCTCGCTGTTCGGCCGCTCACGCACGGCCCAGGCTCAACCGGCGGTCAGTGTCCGCAATGTCGTCCTCGTCCATGGGGCATATGCGGACGGTTCCTGCTGGTCCGAAGTCATTGGACGTCTTCAGCGTGTCGGCCTGAAGGCGACGGCGGTGCAGAACCCGCTCACCTCGCTTGCGGACGACGTCGCGGCCACGCGCCGCATCCTTGCGCTGCAGGACGGGCCGACGGTGCTCGTAGGCCATTCCTGGGCCGGAACAGTCATCAGCGAGGCTGGAGCTGATCCCAAAGTCTCTGCTCTTGTCTACGTCGCTGCTCGCGCGCCGGATGCCGGCGAGGACTATGCGGCACTGGCTGCCACATTTCCCACGCCACCGGCAAATGCCGGCCTCGTCAAGGCGGGCGGCTTCGCCCAGCTGAGCGAGGAGGCCTTCCTCAAGGACTTCGCCGGTGGCGTCGATCCAGCCAGGGCACGTGTGCTCTACGCGGTTCAGGGGCGGATCGCCGACACGCTGTTCGCCTCGCGGACGACCGCCGCAGCGTGGAAGCTCAAGCCTTCTTGGTATGCCGTATCGAAGCGAGATAGAACCACGGCCCCTGAGCTGGAGCGTTTCCTTGCAAGCCGTATGCATGCGAAGACGATCGAGGTGGACGCCAGTCACTTGTCTCTGATCACTCACCCGCAGGAGATTACCGACCTCATCTTGAGCGCCGCCGGCCGTAGCGGCTGACCGGCTCCAGCCACATCCGAGACCGTTGTCGCGCCGGCCGCCTGCCTCGTAACCTGGACCCCACACGGTTCGGGACGGTGCGCTCACGCGCAGGCCGTCGCAACGCCGCCCGCTTCTCGGTCGTTCAGCGACACCGCCCACGAGCCGTCCCGCCTGGCCGGCGAGGTGACGTAGTCGACGCATCGGGTGGCGGCCTGGACCGAGGAGCCGCCATGATCTTCGAACGTCTCGACCTGGTCGCGATCCTCAGCCGCGCGGCAGGGCGCGCGCGGCGGCGAGGATCTCCTCCTCGGAGGGGGATTTCCCGATCCCGGCCAGACCCTCGGTCGCGCACTCGATGTAGGCCCACCGGACGATGCCGTCCCGATCGATCAGGAACTGGCCTTTGAGCTGGGGCCACTGCCGCTGGAGGTCTGCCTGGTCGGTCTCGTTGGTCGTGTAGCCATCAAATTTCCCGATGGCGGCTGCGACTTCCGGGATGGGCAGAGGTTCAGGTAGCTCGCCGGTGGGATTGATCCGCACCGACGCGAACTGCTGCATCAGCTCCTGGGTCGGGGCCGGCTTCGGCAGGCCGTACGCGCGGTGCGTGGCCAACTCCGGGTCGGCGGCCAGACGCACCCGGGTCGGGCGGAACTTGAAGTAGAGCCGGGCGTTCTCGGGCGGGGTGGCCACGATCCCGAGCGACTCCACCCCGAGCGTCTTGAGCTTTCGGTCGGTCGCCCCCATCTGCGCGATCTGCCGCCGGCAGAAGGGGCACCACAGCCCGATGAGTAGAGCGAGGAATACGGGGCTCCGGCCCCGATAGTCTGCCAGCGACACGGTCTCCTCCCCGTCCACGGCGGGGAGGGTGAAGTCGGGCGCCGGCTCACCCGGCGAGATGGGCGGGCGCGATTCGGCAATCGTCATGTCGGACTCCTTCGCGTGGGTCTCAGCAGAGAATGGTAACACCACTCCGATCTCAGCGCGGCTCGACCGCGGCGAACCGCCACGTCTCGCCGTGGCGGACGATGCGGCCGGCCGTCGGATGGTGGAAGTGGGTGCCGAGGACAAGGGCGCCCGTTCCCGCGTAGCGCTCGCAGAACGCGCGGCGCGTCTTGCGCGCCTCGCCGAGATCGGTGTCGAAGTGGCTCCCCCACTCGGGCTCCGCGGCCTGGACGGGATGGTGCATGAGGTCGCCCGTGATGACGGCGGCCCTGTCTCCACCCTCCAGTCGCACGCTGGCGTGTCCCGGCGTGTGCCCGGGCGTCGGCTCGAGCCAGATCTCGCTCGAGATCCGGTGGTCCATCGCAACGAGGTCGGCGAGGCCGGCGTCGAGGACGGGCTTCACGCTGTCCGCCATGATGCGTGCGGTGTCGGGCTCGGGCTCGGCCGACCAGTGCTCCCATTCGCGCTTCGCGAAGAGATAGCGCGCGCGGGGGAACGTCGGGACCCACCGTCCGCCGTCGAGCCGCGTGTTCCACCCGACGTGGTCGACGTGCAGGTGCGTGCACAGCACGACGTCGATGGACTCGGGCGGGAAGCCGGCCGCGGCCAGGTCCTCGAGAAACGCCGTGTGCATCATGTGGAACGGCTGACGGCCCCCGCGGTCCTTGTCGTTGCCGACGCAGGTGTCGACGAGAAGCGTCAGGCCAGGGGCCTGGACCACGAAGCTGTGGATGCTCTGGAGGAACCGGCCCTTGTCGTCGAGAAAGTTCGGCGCGAGCCAGCTCCGGTGACGCTCCACCGCCTCCGGCGTCGCATCGGGCAGGAGCCAGGTGGGCCGCGTGGGACCGGCGCGCTCGACGACGGCGACGACGGACAGTCGGCCGAGCTCGATGGGATGCATGGCGAAACCCTAGGCGAGCGCGTTCAATCCGTCAACCGACTTCGAAGGGGCCGGCGGGGCGGAGTGACCAGCGCTGGACTTGCCCGATGAGGGGCGGTATCCTCCCGGCGTCGCTGGAGCAATTCCGTCGTGACCCGGTGTTGAGCGGCACCTGTCCACGCGTCGCACTCGCCCTGCGCTCGAGCAAGGAGGAGCATCATGCACACGGACATCTCGCGGCGGGACATCATCAGGGCCCTGGGGCTCGGCGCGGTGGCGATCGCCGCCGCCGAGATGGGCGGGGCGCAGCCGGCCGCCGCGGAGGACGCGTTCACCATCGCGTCGACGGGCGGGTCGTGGGGTGACGGACTGAAGCAAGCCTACGTGGTGAACGCCGGCTTCGAGAAGCGCGTCAACACCCCCGTCAGCTACGCGCACATGATCGACTCCGTCATCGCGACCAAGGCGATGGCCCAGTGCGGGAATCCGCCCTTCACCGTGCCCGCGCTGCTGAACGCCGAGGCCGTCCTGCTCGCCGAGGGCGGGTGTCTGCAGGAGTACGACCTCGGCGTCATCACCAACTACAAGGATCTCCTGCCCGGGACGTCCGAGCCGCCCCGGGCGGGGCTCAAGGCTTTCTGGGCGGCCCACACGCAGATCGTCATGGGCGTGGTCTACAACACCAAGCGCGTCACGCCGAAGCCGACCTCGTTCATGGACATGTGGAGCGCCAAGTACAAGGGCAAGGTTGGCATTCCCGCGTACGGCTGGGTCGGCATCCAGTGGCTGCACGCGCTGAACCAGTCGCTGGGCGGCACCCCCGACAACATCGATCCGGGGATGAAAGCCATCGCCGAGCTGGCCAGGAAGAACGACGCCGTCATCATGGAGAACACCGACGTGACGCTCAAGGCGTTCACGCGTGAGGAGATCTGGGTGATGCCGTTCTGGAACGGCCGCTGCTTCTCGTTGCAGGCGGAGGGCGTGCCCGTGGATATCGTCTACCCCAAGGGCAGCATCCAGGTGGGCAACGGGTTCCCGATCCTCAAGGGCACGAAGTTCGAGCGGCAGGCCCAGCAGTTCGTCAACATCACGCTGGATCCGGAGTACCAGCTCGAGATGACGCGCCGGTTCCGCTATCCGCCGTCCAGCCGGAAGGCGAAACTGCCGGCGGATATCGCGCACTACGGCCTGAAGGACGACGACCTCAAGAACATGATGCCCCTCGACTATCACAAGATAAACCAGCACCGCGCCGCCTACCTCGCCCGCTGGAACAAGGAGGTGCTGGGCTAAGCCGGTGGCCGTGCCCAAGGTCGAGCTCGAGGTCAGGGGGCTGACCAAGCGGTACTCGCCCCAGGTCACCGTCGGCCCCCTGTCCTTCGAGGTGATGGAGGGCGAGTTCTTCTCGCTCCTCGGCCCCAGCGGCTGCGGCAAGACGACGACGCTTCGCTGCATCGCGGGATTCGAGACGCTGTCCGAGGGCGCCATCGCGCTGGGCGGCCGGCGGTTGGACGACCGGCCGCCGCATCGCCGCGACGTCGGACTCGTCTTCCAGAACTACGCGCTGTTCCCCCACCTCACGGTGTTCGACAACGTCGCGTTCGGCCTGCGGCTGCGCAAGGTCGACAAGGCGGCAATCGAGCGCCGGGTCGGCCAGATGCTGGACCTCGTCGACCTGCCGAGCCTCGGGGCGCGCTACCCCGCCCAGCTCTCCGGCGGCCAGCAGCAGCGCGTGGCCATCGCCCGCTCGCTCGTGCTGGAGCCGAGCCTCCTTCTGTTCGACGAGCCGCTGTCCAACCTGGACCTCAAGCTGCGCATCCAGATGCGCTACGAGCTGCGTCTTCTGCAGCGGCGGCTCGGCAAGACGGCGGTCTACGTCACCCACGACCAGACCGAGGCGCTCGCCCTCTCCGACCGCATCGCCGTCCTCTCGCAAGGCCGGATCGAACAGATCGGCACCCCGAGCGAGATCTACGAGCGGCCGGCCAGCGCGTTCGTCGCCGATTTCATCGGCAGCTCGAACGTCCTCCAGGCGCGGGTGCGCGGCGACGACGGCCCCGCCGACACCGCCGTCGAGACCGAGCACGGCCTCCTTCTCACGATCCCGCGGATTCCCGACGTCGCCGGCGCGACGGTGACGCTGATGCTGCGCCCGGAGCGGTTTCAGATGGCCGGGCTGAGCAATGGCAACGCGGCCCGGACCAATCGATTCACGGCGTCCGTGCGCGACGTCACCTACCTGGGCGAGGACCTGCACCTGCGCGTGCTCGCCTCGGACCGCCAGCCCCTGCTCGTGTCGATCAAGAACAGCAAGGGAACGCGCGTGATTGCCTCGGGCACCGCCATCGATCTGGCGATCGATCCCGAGGACATCCACGTGCTTCGCCGGTAGCGCCCGCGGATGGGGCGCGAGCGGCCGTCTCCGTACTGGGTGCTCTTCGTCGGCCCGTACGGGCTCTACCTCCTCGTCTTCCTCGTGCTGCCGTTCGCCAACGTCGCCCTCCTGAGCGTGTACCTCCACTCGCCGACGAAGATCGCCATCGCCGAGTTCACCACCGCCAACTACTCGAAGCTGTGGGAGCTGTACTACGCGAACCTGTTCTTTCGCACGCTCCGGCTGTCGCTCGTCGTGACCGTCGTCTGTGTCGCGCTCGGCTATCCCCTCGCCTACGTCCTCGCTCGGGCGCGGCCGCGGATCATGACGCTCGGCCTGTTCCTGCTCATCATGCCCCTCATGGTGAGCACGGTGATCCGCGTGTTCGGCTGGGTCGTCATCCTCGGCAACGAGGGGCTCGTCAACCAGGCGCTCCGGCGGCTGGGCGCAGGCGACGGCGTGCAGCTGCTCCATACCGAAGGCGCGGTGATCATCGGGCTCGCCCAGCAGAGCATGCCCTTCATGGTGCTGCCCATCATGGCGTCCATCGAGCGCATCTCGCCGAGCCTGGAGGAGGCGGCACGGAACCTCGGCGCGAGCTGGGGACAGATGTTCACGCGCACCATCCTGCCCCTGAGCATGCCCGGGCTCCTCTCCGGCGCCCTGCTCGTCTTCAGCGTGTCGATGAGCGCGTTCGTCACGCCCGCCCTGATGGGCGGCCGGCGCTCGCGCATGATAGGTCAGCAGATCTACGAGGAGGTGCTCTCCGCCTATAACTGGCCGGGCGCGGCGAGCCTGACGATCGTCCTGGCGCTCTTGATGCTGGGGCTGGTCGGTCTGGCGCTCTGGGCCTCCCGGCGCCGGGCCCGGCTGGAGCCGGCGCGATGAGCGGCCGCTCGCCGCGCTTTCTCTGGCCGTTCGCGATCGCCGTTTACGCGCTGTTGCTCGCCCCGCTCGTGGTGGTGGCTGCCGTGTCGTTCGGCTCCACGGCGACCTTCGACTTCCCTCCGAAAGGCCTGTCCCTGCGCTGGTACCAGGCGTTCTTCGCCAGCGAGATGTTCGTCCGCTCGTTCCGCGTGAGCCAGGTGGTCGGGCTCCTCACCGCGCTCGCCGCCACCCTCGTCGGCAGCCTCTCGGCGATCGGCCTCGTGCGTCTCCGGTTCCGGGGGCGCGGAGCCGTCGAGACGTTCTTCCTGTCGCCGCTCCTGGTCCCGCATATCCTGCTCGGGGCCGCGGTGTACCTCTATCTGGCGCGGCTCGCCTGGTCGACCTCGTCGATGACGCTGCTCGTTGGCCACATCGTCATCGCGACGCCCTACGCCATCCGCTGTGTGACCGCCGGCCTCGTCGGCATGGACCCGCGGCTCGAAGAGGCGGCGATGAGCCTGGGGGCCAGCCGGCTTCAGGCCTTCTTCAAGGTGACGCTGCCCCTGCTCCGCTCGAGCCTCGTGACGGCCGCGGTGTTCTCCTTCATCATCTCGTTCAGCGACATCAACCTCGCCCTCTTCCTCGCCGGCGCCAGCGCGCCGAGCCTCCCCGTGCACATCTTCTCCCAGATCCAGTTCGAGGCCGACCCGTCGATCGCCGCCGCCTCCGCGCTGCAGATCGTCATCGTGGGCGGGCTCATCCTGCTCGCCCAGCGGCTGTTCCGGCTGCGGTTGATGGTGTGAGCGGGCCGGGGCTTTCACGCCATGAGGATCGGCATCGTTGGCGGCGGACCGGCCGGGCTGTACTTCGCCCTGCTGATGAAACGCCTCGACACGTCGCACGAGATCCGGGTCGTGGAGCAGAACCCGGCAGGGGGCACGTTTGGCTTCGGCGTGGTGTTCTCCGACCGCGCACTGTCGTTCCTTCAGGACGCCGATCCCGACTCCTACGCCGACCTGGACCGGCGCTGGCAGACCTGGGACGACCAGGTGATCGTGCACCGCAACGAGCGGGTGCGAATTGACGGCATCGGCTTTTCGGGGATCGCCCGCCTGGAGCTGCTCCAGGTGCTTCAGGATCACTGCCGCCGCCGAGGCGTGGGGCTGGAGTTCGAGCGCCGGCTCCCTGACCTGGCGGCCTTCGCGGACTGCGATCTGATTGTGGGGGCGGACGGGGTGAACAGCGTGGTGCGCGAAGCCTGCCGCGAGCCGCTCGACCCGTCGATCGGCTCGCTGTCGAACCGCTATGTGTGGTACGGAACGGCCCAGCTCTTCGACACGCTGACTCTCACCTTTCGCGAGAACGCCGACGGCGTGTTTGTCGCCCACCACTACCGCCACGCACCGCACTGCAGCACGTTCGTCGTCGAGTGCGACGCCGCGACGTGGGAACGGGCGGGATTGGCGTCCCTGTCCGAAGACGAGAGTCGCCGTTACTGCGAAGCGGTCTTCGCGGCTGACCTGGGCGGCCATCCGCTCCTCACCAACCGCTCGCTGTGGATCACGTTCAAGGTGGTGACGAATCGCCGCTGGAGCCACGACAATGTGGTCCTGATCGGCGACGCGCTGCGAACCGTACACTTCTCGATCGGCTCCGGCACGCGCAACGCGCTCGAGGACGCCATCGCGCTGTTCTGGGCATTCGAGACGCACGGCGCCGACGTGCCCGCGGCGCTGCAGGCGTTCGAGGAGGCGCGGCGGCCGGGGGTGGACAAGTTCCTGAACGTGGCGGAGCGGAGCTACGCCTGGTACGAACGCTTCCGCGAGAAGATGCAGCTCGACCCGTGGCCGTTCGCCTACGACTACGTGATGCGCGGCGGCCGCATCAGCCACGAACGCCTGAAGAAGCGCTCG
>QHSC01000117.1:0-38753 GCA_003220345.1 Candidatus Rokuibacteriota bacterium
GACTGCCCGGGCCCCGCCGGTCCATGACCGCGCCCATCTTCTGGACCTGTGCCTCGAAGTCGGCGGTGACCGCTTCGGGGTAGACCAGATCGAACGTGCCCTTTTCGAGACCGATCAGCTTGGTGGCGTCCTCGGGCACGTCGAACCAGTGCACCTCGTCGATCTGCGGCCGGCCCCCGCGGAATTGGTCGAAGGCCTTGAGCACCACCTTCTCGCGCGGCGAATGCCGATCGAAGTAGAACGGCCCCGTGCCGATGGGATTCCACTTGAACTGCTCGCCGTGCTTCTCGACGGCCTTTTTCGACACGATGTAGCCCTGCTGGTAGCCAGCCATCCGAAGCGGGAACACCGGGTCGAAGGCCTTGAGGGTGATCTGCACTGTGTACGGGTCGACGACCTCGATGGCCTTGATCACCTCGAGGTTGACGCCGAAGCGCGTGCCCGGCGCCCTCCTGAGCTGCCGCTCGAAGCTGAACTTCACGTCCTCGGCCGTCAGCTCGCCGAAGCCCTTGTGGAACTGGACTCCGCGGCGAAGCTTGAACGTCCACAGGGTGCCGTCGGGAGAGATCGTCCAGCTCTCGGCCAGATCTGGCTCGACCTCGGCCGTCGTGACCTTGCCGTCCTTGATGGCGAACCGCGTCAGCCCCCGGTACAGGAAGCGAGAGATCGCCTGCGACTGGCCGATGGTGCTCGAGTGCGGGTCGAGAGTGTCGGGCTCCTTGGCGGCGATGCTCACGACCTTCTTGCGCTGAGCCTCCGCTCCCGGCGGCGCGCCCAGGGCCAGGAGCGTGAGGGCGGCAACGATGGCTACGCCCGCGGAGAGCGCCAGGGCGAACCGTCGCCGAATGTCGCGCGGCATGGGCCTTCCCCTTTCACAGGCCAGGAGCTGCGGCGTGGCGGGCCCTGACCCCTCGTCGGCGGTAGTCTGCAGGCAGCATGTTACGCCCAATCACCGGGCATCCGACGCGGCAGCGCACGATCAGTCCCTGGTCGCGATGGGGCGGCCGCCGACGGCCGCTCCCGACACACCACGGGCGCCGAGGAGGCTCGGCGCCCGTGGACGGTCAGGGTTGGACCAGCGTCATTGACGGAGGTGTGTCCTCCGATCAGCGGAGCCGTCGACGCAAGCTCAGGCCACCCACTCCGATCAGCCCGACGCCAAGCAGCAGGAGCGAGCCCGGCTCGGGCACGCCGAAGACCCCTATGCAACCGAGGGGGCAGATGCTGTTCACAGCGGTTCCGAAACTGCCGCCGAAGGGCACGAAGACCTCGCCCGAGACCGGGTCCACCGCCACCGAATGGTCCCCCGGCGTCGTGCGTACATTCTGCAAGAAGGTCTCGGTCAAGCCATCGATGATACCCAGGACCGGCCCGCCAGGGTTGAGGCGGGCGGCGAGGAAGTACCGATTGGTGGTGGGATCGAACCACACCATGTCCTCCCCGCTGACCTGAGGGAAGGCCTTCGTGGACCCGTTCCCGCCGTTGGCATTAGGATCCAAGAGGATCGACTGGCTGGCCACGCCGCAGCCAACCATCAGCTTGCCGTTCGCACCCAGGGCGAGGCCCGCGGGAGAGCACGCGGCGAAGGCCCCAAGACCGGCGCTACCGAAGTCGTAGACGTGCGTCACGTTCCCGGAGATGTCCAGCATGGCGACGCCCCCAGGGCCCCCGCCATTGAGCTCCGGAATGGAGATGAAGAACCTCCCGCCGTGGCTCGGATCCCACACAGACTGCTCGATGCCATTGGTAGCGTTGGGGGCGTTGTGCCCGTCGGCGTTCGCTCCATTGAAGGTGATCTTCGTCACGATGGCCCTGGTCTGCGTGTCGACGAGTGTCGCGAAGGGCGGGCTGGCGGCGTTGTTGGCGACGAGGAGCAGATGATCCCGTGGATCGAAGGCCATCTCGTCGACGCGGGTGGCGGGCACGGCGCCGGTGTTGATCGGAGTGCCACTGAGTTGCGGCGAGCCCGGCAGTGTGAGATCGAACCCCTTGAGCAGGCTGGGACCGTCCCCCGCCCACAGCTGCTTGGCGCCGCCGAAGTTCGCGACGACCACCCCGTCAGGCCCCGAGATGTCGTTGTTGACGGTGGCGGGATTGACAGGCTGGGGTTGGATGCCGACGAAGCTACCCACTCTTCCCACGAAACTATTCGTCTGCGCGGAGAAGATGTCCACCGACGCGTTGGATCGATCGGCGAGGTACATCAACTGCGTGGTCCCGTCGAAATACGCGATGTCGTAGCCGGTGAAGGCTCCGCCTTGGACATTCCCCGCCGGGTTGGACGGGACCGGGATGGTGGTGAGCAGGACGTAGACCGGCGCCGCGTGACCAGGGGCGGCGCCGAGCCCAGGCATGAGGAAGAGCAAGACCAAGAGCAGCGACCAAGTCGTTTTGCGGGGCATCGATGGGTCTCCTTGATCCTGATGAGGACGGTACGGACTCTCGGGTGCCTCGTCACTCCAGGCGAAGATTCTGTCAATATCTCCGTCATCGCTATCTTGGGTGGCCGAAGCAGGAACAGAGGGATGTCAAGCACGAGCATCCCGTCGGGCATGTGCAACTGGCGCCCCGTCCTGGGCTCGGCGGCGCTCGAGACGAGGCTCGCCAACCAGGACGTTCCTACTCAGGTGTTGTCGGGTATGACTCGCTGACTAGGCGATCGGGGGACTACGACTCGGCGGGAGATCGAACGAGTGCGAAGGATCGAGCGAACCTGCAGGCGAAGGTAAAACTTGCCATGTGCCGTCGGAGCCTAGAGCAGCGGAGGGTGAAATCGTCACTCCGTCGATGGAGAGCAGAGCGAGGACGGCGTCATCGAAGTCGCCGCGGTCGTAGATGCCGGGAATCCAGGTCGGATCGGGCGGGCTAGCGTGGGCGAGACAGATCACCGAGACAACGAGAGCAGCGAGGAAGAAAATACCGACCGCGTAACTCCGACGCACCACTCGCTGGGTTCGAGACGTCAGTGGCCTCTCACGACGACGATGACGGAACGAGGAGAGCAAAGCCACCACTCGAATCCCCTGTCGAAAAGCTGAACAAGAGCAAGGTTTCCGGCCGTCGATTTCCTGCGGCAGCATCCCGGATGCCACGTGATCGATCGCCGTGTTCTCCGGAGGTTATGCGCGGGCCGATGGTGGACCTTTCTGGCCTTGTAAAGTTGCCCGACGACACTTCTCCGGCAACGCGAGCGCCGCTGGCGCCGTGGTGGTAGGTTGCGGGCTACATGCTCCGGTTCATCTGGTATCCGACAAGGCAGATCACGGGCCGTCCTGATCGAAGGAGGCATCCACGGCAATGACGTCTCTCAGCCGCCAGCTCGCCCGGTGGGTCGCTGCGCTACGCTATGAAGACCTGCCGCCGGCCGTGGTCGATCGGGCCAAGGGCGTCACCCTGCACAGCCTCGCCTCCGTGCTCCTGGGCTCTCGGACACCCGGTGGCCGGCAGGCCGTGAAGCTCATCACCGAGGAAGAAGCGGGCGTGCGCAGCGGCGCCACGATCATGGTGGACGGGGCGACGGTGACGAAGGGCGGGGCCGCCTTCGCCAATGCGGAGATGGCGATGGCGGGTGGCAAGTGGGACACGTTCCGGATGCTGACCCACCCGGGCACCAGCATCCTCCCGGGCGCCGTCGTCGCGGCGGAGACCGCGGGAGTGTCGGGAAAGGATTTCATCACGGGGGGCCCGCCGTCGCCGCCGCCAAGATCCTCGGGCTCACCGAGGACCAGGTGAACAGCACGATCGCTCTGTGCGCCAGCCTGGCCAGCGGCAATCTGGAAGGGGCCCGGAGCGGTGGGCGCGCCCTGCGCGAGGGCGCGGCCGTGCGCAACGCGATGCTGGCCGTCGCCCTCGCGAAGGAAGGACATCCCGGCGGCGAGACCGTGCTCGAGGGCGACGCCGGCTTCTATCATGCCTACGCCGGCAACAACCGGGGGCAGCTCACGTACAGCTTCGTGGGTGACACCCGGACCAGCCTCGACAAGGTCACCGCCGGACTAGGGACGGACTGGATGTTCCTCGAGACGCTCTACCGGATCTATTACACGGCCGGCTACAATATCGCCCACGTCGACGTCACCGCGAAGCTCTGCGAAGAGCACGACATCCGCGTTGCTGATATCGATCGCATCGAGGCCGTGGTGAACTGGCTCGAGACACAGTATCCGAGCCCGGCCTTCCCGAGTCGGCGGGAAGACACCGTGGCCGAGCCGGGAAGCACCGCGTATTTCACCGCGTACGGCGCCGTGAAGCGCGGATTCTCCGCGGTGCGACAGGCCGACCCGAGTGGCGCCGGCGATCCGCCCGAGGTGCTGGAGCTCATGAAGCGGGTGACGATCATCCCGTCGCACACCATGACGCTCTTCGGTCCCCGCATCACGATCCACACCAAGGACGGCAAGACCTACACCAAGCAATCCACCGGGCGCGAGTTCATGTGGGACTTCGACGAGGAGGTTCGACGGATTCGCGAGATCGTGCCCGCCTTGCCGATCCCGGCGGCGCAGTTCGAGGAGATCATCGCGACCTGTCGCGACCTCGACGGCCAGGACCGGGCCGATCGGCTCGTGCGCCTGACGCTCGAGAAGCGATAAGATTGGAGAATCACTGACATGAACATCCCGCTGGGAATGTCGCTGCCGCATCGCTCTCCCGATCCGATCGACATGACGGCGGTGCGCGAGGTCGCCCAGCGCGCCGAGGCCCTGGGGTTCCGCGACCTGTGGGTGACCGAGAACGCGGTGGACCACGTGTATTCCTTCGATCCTGCCGTCGTGCTGACGTACGCCGCGGCGGTGACGACGAAGATCCGCCTCGGGGTGGCCGTGTCCGTGCTGCCCATCCGCAATCCCATCCACGTCGCGCACCAGGTGGCTACGCTCGACTACGTGAGCAACGGCCGCGCGATCCTGGGCGTGGGGCTGGGCCGGAACCATCACTACGCCGAGTTCCAGATCCCGACGGAGCGGCGCGTGCGGCGATTCAAGGAAGGGGTCGAGCTGATCAAGGCCCTGTGGACCGAGCCGAAGGTCACCTACCGGGGAGACTTCTACAAGCTCGACGCCGGCACGATGGTCCTCAAGCCGGTGCAGAAGCCGCACCCGCCGATCTGGCTCGGCGGCGACCATCCCGACGCGGTCCGCCGCGCGGTGACCGTCGCCGATGGCTGGATGGGCTCCGGCGGCTCGAGCACGGAGACGTTTTCACGCTGCGTTCCGATACTGAGGGCAGAGCTCGAGAAGGCCGGCCGCGATCCGGCGACGTACCCGATCTCCAAGCGCGTGTTCATGTCCGTGCACGAACGCGCGGACGTGGCCAGGGACGAGCTCAACCGCTGGTTCACCACCGTCTATCGGAACCCCGCGGGGACCGACGCGTCGGGCATCCACGGCACGGCAGACCAAGTAAGGGAGCGCCTGGAAAAGCTGGTCGCTCTCGGCGCCAACCACCTCCTTCTCAACCCCGTCTGCCGCTACGCCGAGCAAGTGGAAGCCCTCGCCGCGCTCGTTGCATCATGAAACGCGCCCGAGGGCTCTTCGCCGCGCTGGTCATCCTGGTGCTGTCGACCGTCGCTACCGCGCCCGCTGCCGCCTCCGAAGGTCAGCTGACCTGGGCGATCCACTTCTCGCTGGCCCCGACGTTCTTCGATCCTGCCGAGACCCCCGGGATCATCACGCCCTTTCTGGTCCTGTACGCGCTTCACGACGCGTTGGTGAAGCCCATGCCGGGAAAGCCGCAGGCGGGGAGCCTGGCCGAGTCCTGGAGCGTCTCCCCCGACGGCCTCGTCTACGAGTTCACCCTTCGGCCAGGCGTCAAATTCCACAACGGCGACCCCGTCACCGCCGACGACGTGAAGTTTTCGTTCGAGCGCTACAAGGGCGCGGCGGCGACGACCTTGAAGAATCACGTGGCGGCCGTGGAGATCGTCGACCCGCTCCGGGTCCGGTTCCGCCTCAAGACTCCGTGGCCCGAGTTCATGACGTTCTACGGGACACCCGCCACGGGGGCGGCCTGGATCGTGCCCAGAAAATACGTCGAGAAGGTCGGCGACGATGGGTTCAAGAAAGCGCCCGTGGGCGCCGGTCCCTATCGGTTCGTCTCCTTCACGCCCGGCGTCGAGCTCGTGCTCGAGGCGTACGAGCAGTACTGGCGCAAAGCCCCGAGCGTGAGGCGCCTGGTCTTCAAGTCGGTTGTCGACGAAACCACCCGGCTGGCCATGCTCAAGCGCGGAGAGACCGACATCGCCTACTCGATCCGCGGAGAGCTCGCCGAAGAAATCCGCCGGACGCCGGGCCTCGCCCTCAAGCCCACGGGGGGCGCGTTCACGGAATGGGTCGTCTTCATCGACCAGTGGGACCCCAAGTCCCCCTGGGCGGATCGGCGCGTGCGGCTGGCGGCCAACCACGCCATCGATCGCCAGGCCATCAATCAGGCGGAGTACCTCGGCCTCTCCAAGGTCACGGGGAGCATCATTCCTGTCGCCTTCGAGTTCGTCTGGCCCGCGCCGCTCTATCCCTATGATCCGCAGAAGGCGAAGCGGCTCCTCGCGGAGGCAGGCTACCCGAACGGCTTCGATGCCGGCCAGATCTCGGCGGACCTGGTGTACGCCCCCATCGCCGAGCTCGTCGGCAACTCCCTGCGGGCCGTAGGTATCCGCGTCAAGCTGCGACCCATGGAGCGGGCCGCGATCATCAAGGCGAATCAGGAGAAGAAGCTCAAGAACCTCCATCGCCAGGGCAGCGCCGCCTTCGGCAACGCCGCCACTCGCATCGAGGCCTTCGTGGTCAGCGAGGGCATGTACGCCTACGGCGGCTACCCCGACATCGACGGGCTCTTCCGCGAGCAGGCCGCCGAGCCGGACCGCAAGAAGCGCGAGGCCATCCTCCACCGGATCCAGCAGCTCATGCACGAGAAGGCGATGTTCGCTCCGCTCTTCGAGCCCGCCTTCCTGAACGGTGTGGGTCCGCGGGTGGCGGAGTCCGGGCTGGGCCTGATCACGAACCACGGATACTCCGCTCCGTACGAGGATCTGAAGCTCAAGGCGCGATGACGGCGAGCCAACGGAGGCGTCCCTTGAGGAGCGCATCGTGAAGCTGGTTCTCTTCGAGCTTCCGGGAAGAGGTGACGTCTGGCCGGGCGTGCTCACCGATCAGGGCGTGGTCAATGTGGCCGATGTGGTGCGGGTAGGCCACTCGCCCCAGCTGACTATGCAGGGCATCATCGACGACTTCGATCGGCTGCGTCCAGAGCTGGAGCGGCGGGTCAGGACGAGTGAGACCCTGCCCCTGTCTTCCGTCCGCCTACGCGCGCCCCTGCCCCGGCCCGGCAAGATCCTCGCTTGCATCGCGAACTACTGGGAGCATGGTGCTCTCGAGGCCAGGCCGCTCAACATGTTTCTCAAGAGCTCGGATGCGGTGATCGGGCCCGGGGACACCATCGTGCTGCCGGAATTCACGGAGCCGTGGATCTTCATGCACGAAGCCGAGCTCGCCCTCGTCATCAAGGGACCGACCAAGATGGTCAAGCGCGAGGATTGGCGGCGCGCGGTCTTCGGCTATACGGGCATGATCGACGTGTCCGCGCGCGGCGAGGGCCGGCGGACCTGGAAGACGGGGAGCTGGCTCGGGAAGTCGTTCGACACGTTCGCTCCCATCGGCCCGTGCATCGCCACCGCCGATGAGATCCCCAACCCCAACGATGTGCATGTGCAGTTCTGGGTGGATGGGCAGCTCCGTCACAACTACAACACGGACGACATGGAGCACCTGGTGCCGGAGCTGGTCGAGTTCGCCACGACGATCATGACCCTCAACTCGGGCGACGTGATCGCCTGCGGCACCAACCACGAGGGCCTGGGTCCGCTGCAGGACGGCGAGGTCGTCGACTTCGAGATCCACGGGATCGGCCGCATGCAGCTCCGCGTCCGTGATCCCCTCACGCGCTCCTGGGAGAAGGGCATCTACATGGGCGCCGACTCGACGAATCCCGAGGCGGTCAAGCGCAATCGACCACAGCCCGCGCCCTGAAGGCTCGCGGTTGCCGTCGTGGCTACCAGCAGATAGAATTCCGCTGCATGAGCATCGTCGACGAGTGGGTCATGGGGGCGCGGCGTGTGCGAGCGGCTCGGATGGCCGCCGCCGAAAGAGAGGCCTGAATGAAATTCACCTGGTTCAACCTCATGCCGTGGCCGTACCTGCCGGACGACTTCCGGGAGAAACACCGCTCCGTGTGGGTGGACATCCCCAACACGCTCTACGACCCGCGGAAAGGTCACGAGGTCTACCACACGTACCTCGACCAGCTCGAGTATGCCGAGTCGCTCGGCTTCGACGGCATCGGCTGCAACGAGCACCACCAGAACGGCTATGGATTGATGCCGTCGCCGAACCTGATCGCCGCGGCGCTCGCTCGCCGGACCTCGCGCGCCGCCCTCTGCGTGATCGGAAACTCGATCGTGGGCTACAACCCGCCCATTCGAGTGGCCGAGGAGTTCGCGATGCTGGACGTCATCTCCGGCGGGCGGCTCATCGCCGGGTTCCCGGTCGGGACCCCGATGGACACCAACTTTTGCTACGGGCAGATCCCCGCGCTCACACGCGACAAGTACCGCGAGGCGCACGAGATGATCATGAAGGCGTGGGCCAGCGACGAGCCGTTCGCCTTCGACGGCAAGTACAACCAGCTCCGCTGGGTCAATTGCTGGCCCAAGCCCATCCAGAAGCCGCACCCGCCCATCTACATCCCCGGCGGCGGCTCCATCGAGACGTGGGACTTCTGCCTCGACTACGACTACAACTACTCCTACCTGTCGTTCTTCGGCTACCTGCGCGGCAAGTCGCTGCTGGACGGCTACTGGGAGCGCGTGGCCAAGCGCGGCAAGGACGACTCGCCCTACCGCGCCGCCTTCGCCCAGATCATCTGCGTGGCCGACACCGACGCCGAGGCGGAGGCGCTCTACGCCGAGCACTGCCTCTACTTCTTCAACCGGTGCCTGCACGTCTTCCCGCCGTTCGCCGATCCCCCGGGCTACCGCACGATGGCGACCGTGAAGTACGGCGCGCTGTCGCAGCTCACGCAGGCGCGCCAAAAGATCCTCGAGAACCTGACGTGGAAGCAGCTCGTGGACGAGCGCTTCGTCATCGCGGGCAGCCCCGAGACGGTCCGGCAGCAGCTCGAAGAGTGCATCAAGGGTCTCCGCATCGGCCACCTCTTCTGCCTGTTCCACAACGGCAACATGCCGGACTGGAAGACGCGCCATTCGTCGAAGCTCTTCGCCGAGAAGGTCATGCCCCACTTACGCGACCTCTGGCCCGAGTGGAAGCACGACGAGCGCTGGTGGATGCATCCCATGGACGAGCGGGTCCGTCCGGAGGAGCGACGGCCGGGGGCGGAGAAGCCCCGCGCGGAGTGGAAGCGATGAAATGGCAGACGGTCGAGACCAAGAAGGGCACGCGCTGCCGCGTGCTGGAGGGCGGCAGCGGCGCGCCCGTCGTCTTCCTCCACAGCGCGGGCGGCCTGCTCCGCGACAACTCGTTCCTCGACCAGCTCGCGCAGCGGTATTCGGTGTTCGCGCCCGAGTGGCCGGGCTACGGCGAGTCGACGGGCGAGGAGCTGCTGGAGGACATGCTCGACTTCGCGCTGCACGGCTGGGACCTCGTGGACGCGCTGGGGCTCCGCCAGCCACACCTCGTCGGCCACTCGATGGGCGGCATGATCGCCGCCGAGATGGCGTGCCTGGCGCCCCGCGATCTCAGCAAGCTCGTGCTCGTCGGCGCCGCGGGCTTGTGGCTGGACGAGCACCCGATTCCGGACATCTTCGCCATGCTCCCCCACCAGATCGCGGACGTGCTGTTCGCCGACCCGAAGAAGGGGCAGGCGTTGCTCACGGGCGGCGCCGACCTCTCCGACATGGAGGCGCTCAAGGACTTCTACGTCGCGTCGCAGCGGCGCCTGGCCATGGCTGGCAAGATCCTGTTCCCCATCCCGAACCGGCGCCTCTCCAAGCGTCTGTATCGCCTCACCGCCGAGACACTCGTTCTCTGGGGCGCCCCTCTGGGGTGCTGCCGACCGGCTGATCGTGCCGGCGTATGCCGAGCGCTGGAAGGCGCTGATCCCCACCGCGCGCGTACAGACGATCGACGGCGCGGGGCACATGCTCCCCTACGAGCAGCCGGAAGCGTTCGTCCGGACGGTCGGCGCCTTCTTGGGCTGAGGCCGGCACGGATCGCAGTCGCGGAGGTAGCTACGGGCGACCCGGGCCGCGACCTCCCGGGGAGTGGATCCGGAGCGACCTCGAACGCGTATCCTCTCACTCCTCGAGGAGCACGCAGTGCCGAGGTTCGGCGCTGACGAACACCTCGTCGCCCTCGGCCAGCGGTTCTGGCGCCGCCGAGCGCACGATGAGCTGCCGGCCGTCCCACTCCACGTGATACTGCGTGAAATCGCCCTGGAACACACGCTGCCGGATCCGGGCCGGCCATACGTTGACAGCCCTCTCCGGACGCGCGCGCTCGAGGTCGGGACGGCGGCGGCCCCGGATCAGGTTGGCCGACCCCACGAAGTCCGCGACGAACGTGTTGCGCGGCCGATCGTAGATCTCGGCCGGCGTGCCTACCTGCTCGATGGCGCCATCGCGCATCACGATGATCCGGTCGGAGATGGCGAGCGCCTCCTCGAGATCGTGGGTCACGTAGACCGAGGTGATGTCGAGGCGGCGCTGAAGCTCCTTCAGCTCCACGCGCATCTCGGCGCGTAGCTTGGCGTCGAGGTTCGACAGCGGCTCATCGAAGAGGAGCACCGAGGGCGAGAACACGAAGGCCCGGGCGAGGGCCACGCGCTGCTGCTGGCCTCCGGAGAGCTTGGATGCGCTGCGATCGTCGAGCTCGCCGAGCTGGACCAGGTCGAGGGCCTCGCGCACACGCGTCACGACCTCGGCCTCCGGACGGCGCCGCACGCGGAGGCCGTAGGCCACGTTGTCGAACACCGTCATGTGAGGCCAGATGGCGTAGGACTGAAAGACCATGGACAGCCCGCGACGCTCGGCGGGAACGTTCAGGCTCGTCGAGGACGCGAACACCGGGCTGCCGCCGATCCGGATCTCGCCCGACGTCGGCCGCTCCAGCCCCGCGATCGCCCGCAGCGTGGTCGTCTTGCCGCACCCCGAGGGGCCGAGCAGCGTGAGGTGTTCACCGGCCCCGACGGTGAACGTCACGCCGCGGACCGCGGCGACCGCGCCATAGCGCACGACCAGGTCGCGCACCTCGATCGACGCCTGGCTCACGTCACTCGCCTCCAGCCTGGACGGCGCGGCGGGCTACCGCGAACATGATCGCGAGGGCCGCGGCCACCGCCAGCGTCTGCAGCAGCGCCATGGCCGCCGTGAGCTCGCTGCTCGTCGAGAACCATGATTCGACGATGGCCGGGGTGATGACCTTGGACTTCGGGCCCATCAGCAAGATCGAGGCGCCCAGCTCGCGGACGCTGGCGATGAAGAGCAGGAGCCACGCCGCGATCAGGCCGGGCTTGAGCAGCGGCATGGTGACGGTGCGCAGACGATAGCCCCACGTCGCCCCGCACATCTGCGCAGACTCCTCGAGCGAGCGATCGATCTGGAGAATCACCCCCGAGATCGTCCGGAGGCCCAGGGGCAGGAACACCGTGAGGTACGCGATGAGCAGGAGCCACAGGGTGCCGTAGATGGGGATCGGAAAGACCAGCCACGCCCACAGCATCCCGAAGGCAAAGACCAGGCGCGGGACGGCCTGCGGGAACATCAGCACATACTCGATGAGGCCGGCGCCGGGCAGGCGCGAGCGGTAGATCAGCCACGCGAGGAATCCCATCAGGACGACGCCGATGCTCGCGGTGGCGAAGCCGAGGAGCAGGCTGTTCCAGAGCGCCGAGCGCACCGCGTCCAGCGACAGCGCGGTCACGTAGTTGGCGAGCGTGAAGTTGTCCGCGCGGGGAAACACGGTCGTCAGGCGCTGGAGCGAGGCGTACAGGATCGTCAGCACGGGCAGGATCACGGCCACGCTCAGGTAGCCCACGCACATACCGAGGAGCAGCCAGCGCAGGCGCCCGACGTCCATGACGCGCGGTCGGAAGGCCTTGCCCGTGATGGTGGCGTAGTTGCCGACGCTCACGATCCGACGGTAGGCCCACACCATCACGAACATCACCGCGAACAGCGACACCCCCATGGCCGCCGCCGTAGGAAAGCGCGGCGGGTACTGGGACACCAGCTGGTACATGGCCGTGGTCACGACGTAAAAGCGATTGGGGAGCCCGAGGACCAGGGCCGCCGAGAACGAGCCCAGCATCTCGGCAAAGACGAAGATGGTGGCCCCGAGCACGCCGGGCAGGACCAGCGGCAAGGTGATGCGCAGCATCGTCCGCACGCGGCCCGCGCCGAGGACCTGGGAGGCTTCCTCCAGCGCGGGGTCCATGGATTTCATGACGGCTCCGATCATCACGAAGGCGACCGAGCCTTCGAAGAGGGCCATCACCCAGGCGATCCCCCATGGCGTGTTGACGTCGATGATGTGGCCGTCTCCCCCGAGCGCGCGCCAGATCTCATTGACGAAGCCGCTCCTCGGCGAGCCGATGAGCGCCCAGGCGAGCGCGCCCATCAGTGGCGTCACGTAGTACGGCAGGGCCATGAGCTGCTCGAACGCCGCCCGGCCGGGCACGTTCGTGCGCGTCAGGATCCACCCCATGGCGAACCCGACCAGTACGGCCAGCACCGTCGCCATGCTCGCCACGAGCAACGTGTTGCCGAAGATGTGCGCGTAGCGGCCCAGGTCCGCGTAGTTTGCGAGACCGTAGGCCTCCGGCGGGCGGGCCTGTGGATCGCCAACGCTCAGGGAGGCTTGGACGAGATAGGCAATCGGGTAAAGGACGAGGACTGCGGCGCCTCCGCCGACGAGCAGGCTGACGAGCCGCGGGCCCGGCCACCAGGACCGGGCCCGCTCGACGCCCGCCGTGATCGAGGAGCGCCCCGGGTCCCCCGGGGCGTGACGAGCGTCCGGGGGGCATGGCGGGCGCTCGAAGCCCCCCATGCTGGTCAGAGCCCCATGATCGAGTTCCACTCCTTGACGAACACGGGGTGGCTGGCCGCGAAGTCGTTCCAGTCCGAAGGGAAGAGGAGCTTGAAGTCGGACAGGCGCTTGCCGGTCGGCATCGGCCCGGCATCGGCCCGCAGCGATCCGTAGAGAAGGATCTTCTGATTCTGGTACACCTGCTGGCCGCGCCGGGAGAGGGCCCAGTCGACGAACAGCTTGGCCGCTTCGGGGTGAGGCGCACGGTTGACGACCCCGATGTAGAGCGAGATTGCCGGCAGCCCGTCGGCCGGCGCGACGAACTCGATGTCCGCGCCCTTCTCCGCAAAGAGCGTATAGCCGGCGTACTCGGCGAGCGCGCACACCCGGTCGTCACCCTTGGACAGCCGATCGAAGAGCTGGGCGCGTGCGTCGAAGCCCTTCGGCCGCTGCTTGGCGAACTCCAGCCAGAAGTCGTTGCCGTAGAGCCTGCGGAGCATGTACCACTGCGCGTGCTGCATGCCCGAGGTGGCCAGCTTGGCGCTGATCCCATCCTTGAACGCAGGGTTGAGGATATCCTTCCACGTCTTCGGCGCCTGCTCGGCCTTCACCCTGGCGCGGTTGTAGCTGATGCCGGAGAACGAGATGCCGCCCCAGCCGTAGTAACCGGGGGGGGTCGACTGGTGCTCCGCCTTGTACGCGGCGTACTCCGGCGAGGCGTACTGCTCCCATCCGCCCTTCTTCTGGAAGTCGATGGCCGGTGAGATGTCGGAGAGCTGCAGCACGTCCACGCCGAAGCGCCCAGCCGACCGCTCCGCGGTGATCTTCGCGTAGAGCGCCCCCGTCTGCAGGCGCACGTAGCTGGTCTTGATCTTCGGGAAGTCCTTCTTGAACGCGTCGAGCAGGACACCGATCCCAGCCTCGCCGTCGTGGCCGTAGTAGACGACCTCGCCTTCCTGCTCGGCCTTGGCGACGTCGGCCAGGGTCTGGAAGTCGTGCACCTTGGTGGCCGCCGAGGCGCGCGACCCGTGGGTCAGCAGGGGCATGGCGGCGGCGAGCGCTCCGGTCTTCAGAAAACGGCGACGGGTCACGACGGGGCGGTCGGACTCGATCATGCAGGAGTCTCCTCTTCGTTGGGGATCTCGGGGCGGTGTGGCCCGCCCATCGTAGCACATGCTACCCGGTGCCCTCGCCCAGCGGCGTCTGGCCGACGCGCCGACTCGACGAATCCCGAGGCCATCAAGCGCAATCCACCGCAGCCTCCGCGCTGAGGAAGGCCACCGGGCATGTTCGGTTGGGGGGTCCTACGAGCGGTAAGCACGCCGCGCCTGCGTACCGGCTTCTTGGGTCGACCCGTTTCACCTCGGCTTGAGCTTCAGGTCCTCGTAGGGCGCCGACCACGGATAGTCCGCGATGAGGCCGAGCCCCGACTCCGCCACCCGAGGACCAACCCCCTGCAGCAGCGCGAGCTGCCAGATGGGCAGGACCATGGCCTTGTCGTGAATCAGCTGCTGGATCCGGTGGAGCAGCGCAGAGCGCTTCTTCGGGTCGAGCTCACCCGCTTGCTCCTTGAAGAGCCCGTCGATGTCGGGGTATCCCCCGTAGGCGAAAGCGCCGCTCGAGACCACGAACGGCTCCATCCGGGTGGCGGCGTTGCCGAAGATGCCGCTCAGCCCGTAGACGATGTTCTTCAGCCTCTTCTCCTGATACGCCTTGAGGAACCCCGCCCGCTCGAGCGGGCGAAGCCTGGTCTTGATGCCGACGGCCTGAAGGTCGTTGAGGACCGGCTCGGCGTACTGGCAGGCCGACGCGTCGCACCAGAAGTCTCCGGCATCGAAGCCCTTCGGGTATCCGGCCTCCGCGAGGAGCTGCCTGGCCTTGATCGGATCGTAAGCGTGCAGGGGCGGCTGCCAGTAGAAGTCGAAGCTGGTGGGGATGATGCTCCCGGTGATCTTGGAATACCCGAGCGTCACCGCCTGGTTCAGCTCGGGTCCCACTGGTCGGCGAAGAGGAGCCAGTGGGTAGCCACGAACGGAGTCGGCCGCAGGCTGAGCCCCGGCGTGCGCCGCACTTCTTCGCCGAGCTCGCCATTGACCGCGTAGGCGATGTCCACTTCGCCCCGCTTGAGCATGGCCAGTCGCGTGGTGGCGTCGGGCACCGCCTTGAAGACCAGGCGCTTCACGCTCGGTGTCTTGCGCCAGTACCCGTCGAACGCGTCCAGCACGAGCTCGATCCCCGGCGTGAACGAAGCGAACTTGTAGGGCCCCGCCCCCACGGGCGCCTTCTTGAATCCGTCCTCGCCCACCTTCTCGACGTATTTTCTGGGGACGATCCAGGCCGCGCCCGTCGCCGGCGTGCCGTAGAACGCCATGAAATCCGGCCAGGGCTGCTTGAGCCGGAACCGGACGCGCCCGGGATCCGGAGTCTCCACCGCAGCCACCCTCTCCTTCAGGACCTGCGCGGAGATGCCGCGGTACCGCTCGAACGAGAATTTGACGTCATCGGCGGTGACCGGCTCGCCGTTGTGGAACCTCGCGCCTTTGCGCAGCACGAACTCGTAGACGAGACCGTCGGGCGACCGGCTCCACGACTCGGCGAGACCGGGGGCCATGGCCTTCTCCGGCATCGGCTTCACGAGGGCGTCGTGGAGGGCGTAGATGATCATGAAGGGCGTGATGAGGCCCGCCGTCTCGGCGGGCTCGAAGAGGGTCGGCGCCAAGCTGAAGTGCAGGGCCCAGCTCATCTGGCCCACCGGCGCTTCGGTGGCGAGCGCACGCGGGGATGCAACCGACAGCAGAGCGAGAACAGCGGCCATCACGAGTCGTGTGCGTCGGCTCGTCACGATCGTCTCCTTGCGGCTAGGCGGACATTGCTTCGATCGCCGCGGCTCAGGCGAGGGTCAGACGCAGACTCACGGGGACGCTGAGGGCGCGGCTGATGCGGCAGCTCTCGGCCGCCTCGCGAAGGCCGGCCAGCTGCACGTCGTCGAAGGACCCTTCCAGGATCAGCTCCGCGTCGATCGCGACGATGCGGCCTTGAGCCTCGGTGGCCTCCAGTCGAGCTTCGAGCCGTCGGACCGACCACTGTCTCCGTTCGGCGAACCGCCGAACGTTCGAGAGCTTTCAGGCGCCGATGGCTCCGAGAAGCATTTCGGCCGGCGACGGGCCCTCGTCTCCGCCTCCCGCTTCCTTGGGAGCATCGAAGATCACCCGATGCGGCCCGATCGTCGTCTCCGCTTTCATGCCCGCCAGCGACTGCACCGTCACCCGTCTTGCCATCTCGTCCTTTCGGTCCGCCTCAGCTCAGCGTCGCTTTGAACCTCCGCAGCGCGTCCAGATGGCCGGCCGGGAAGGTGAGGCCCGCGCCCCGTGGCTCGGCGATGAGAAAGGTGGCGCCGAGGGCCTTCCACGCCTCTACCTGCTTCGTCCACCCGTCGGGCTCCTGGCCCGCGAGGCGGATGCGACCTTCCAGCGGCAGCGCGGCGGGATCGCGGCCCGCCTCGCGCGCGTACTGATGCACGCGGGCTACGAGGGCCTGGCCCTGGCTGTCGGGGGCGAAGTTCGGGCTCCATCCGTCGGCGAGCCTCGCAATGCGGCGAAGGGCCGCCTCGGGCGGCGTCGGCTGGCCGCGGCTCCCCACGCCGAACCAGATGGGGATCGGCCGCTGGATTGGCATCGGATTGAGCCCGGCATGGTCGATCCGGTGAAACTCGCCGCGGAAGTCCACGACCTCCTGGGTCCACAGCGCGCGCAGGACGGCGATCTGCTCGGCGCTGCGGCGGCCGCGGTTGTCAAAGGTCTCGTTCAGGGCCTCGAACTCGACGGCGTTCCAGCCCACGCCGATTCCGAGGCGCAGCCGGCCGCCGCTCAGCACGTCGATCTCGGCCGCCTGCTTGGCCACCAGCGCCGTCTGCCGCTGCGGGAGGATGAGGATGCCGGTGGCCAGCGTGAGCCGGCGGGTGATGGCCGCGAGGTAGGCCATCAGCGTCAGCGCTTCGTGGACCACGGCCTCGTGCGAGTACGTGGCGAGCGATGGATGGGAATGGAACCTGGGATCGGCGCCCAGGACGTGGTCGGCCACGAAGAGATGGTCGAAGCCCATCGCCTCGACGTCCCGGACGAACCCACCGATCGTCTCGACGTCGGTCCCGCACTCCGTCTGGGGGAAGATCACGCCGACCTTCATGAGTCGCGCGTCGCGGCCTATCCCTTCTCGATGACCTCGATCTGCACCCCGTCGGGCGCCTCCAGGAAGCAGACGCGCCGGCCATTGGTGGGCGGCAGCTCCTCGAGGATGCGCACGCCGTTGTTCCGAAGCCGGGCCAGCGTCCCCGGATAGTCGTCGGTGTCGAGAGCGATGTGCTCCAGGCCGTAGTGCTGCTCGCGGCGCTGGGTATCGATGATCGTGGTGATGTTGAGGGTCAGCCCGTGCAGGTTCACGCGGTAGCCGCGAGTGCCGACCTCGGCGATCAGCGTGGCGCCGAGGTTGTCCACGTAGAACTGCATCGTCTGCTTGGGGTCCCGGGTCTTCAGGTGCACATGGTGGGTGCCGAGCGCCATGGCCGCTCTCAGTGGGCGGCGGCGGGCGGCGCCGCGTCAAACACCTCGCGGATGGCGTCACGGATCTTGTGGATCTCCTTGAGCGCAGGCAGGAAATCCACCGCTCCCGGCTCCTTCCGATCGTAGAGCTTCTTGCCGTCGAGGTACACCTCGAACCGTCCGCTATCCGATGGCGTCAGCGTGATCGCGGTTTCCCGGTAGTTGATCGAGGAAAGCTCGGCCGCCACACTGACGGCCACGGGGAGGTACCCTCAGACGACGCAGTAGACGATCTCGACGTGGACTTTCCCTTCGGCCATTGAGTCCTCCTTGGAGATTTGGTGCCCAGCATGGTATCCGTATCTCCTCGACGGCGCAATCACTGCGGGCACTGGGGCAATTTGCTTCGCCATACTTCGTTGCGAGCGCGTGGCGGTTCGAGCTGAGGGCGCAGCCCCAGGCGAGGGCTGAGTTGGTCTGGCTCGCAACTTGCCCCAGTGCCAAATTGATCCACTAAGTGAGGAGGAGCACCCATGCTCTCGCGCACCGGCTCCCTCAAGCTACGGCGGTGCGGGAGCTCAGAGATCGGGATCGGCAGCCAAGAAGGCAAGGCCTGGCCGGCCGGCGAGCTGCTGCTGGCATCCATCCGCGGCCCGCGCTCGACGCACTACCTGCTCGCCATCCCGGATGCGGTCCTCGAGGGCACGGCGCTGACGACCTTCCTGGACCGCGTGGCGCCCTTCGGCTGCCCCCCGCCACACTCGCTGATTCGCGCGTACAGCCTCCCGGACTCGCCATTCCCGTCGATCCTCCTCAAGGAGCACGACGAGGCCCCGGAAGGCGTGGGCGAGTCGTACCGTCGGTTCCTCGACCGAGCCCGGCTGCCCTGGCTGGAGGCGTTGCTGGGGACGGGCCGCGGCTTGTGTCCGGCCCTGGCGTGGCAGACGGGACCGGCGCGGCAGTTTCTCGCTCCTGACGAGTGGGCCGAGGTGCTGAGCGAGGCGGGCATGGTCGTGCCGGGCGTGACCGACAGCTACCTCGGGCGGGCCCTGTTGCTGCTCGCCGACCTCGCTCTCGCGGCTTCGTGGCAGACCATGATGTCCCTCGGCGGCCCCACCAAGGCCCGCAAGATCACGGGGCGGGAGTTCCCGGTGTGGGTGGACTTGCCGGCTCACCAACCGCCCTTGCTGGCAAGCACGCTGCTGACCCGAGCGGAGCAGCTGCTCCTTTGATGCTATAGTCCGCATGCCCTAGGGACCCTCTGACCCACACCCAGCACCCGGGAGGGATGGCGATGAAGCCATGGCGCTCGCTCCACTGGTCGATGCTTCTCATCGCGGCAGTCCTGATGGCCGTTCGTCCGGGAGGCGCCGGCGCGGCCGACGTCATCAAGTTCGGCGTCGCGACGCCGCTCTCCGGGCCCGCCGCCCCCTGGGGCATTCCCCACAAGGGGGCGACCGAGCTGATCTTCGACGAGATCAACGCCCAGGGCGGGCTCGAGGTGGGCGGCAAGAAGTACAAGCTCGAGGTGGTCGCCTACGACCACAAGTACGTGATCGCCGAGGGCGTGGCCACGGTCAACCGGCTCATCTCCAAGGACGGCGTGCACTTCATCTCCGTCCTGGGGGGCACCGTGGTCAAGGCCATCGAGGAGACGGTCAACGAAACCCGCACCCTGAACCTGCCGCTGGCCTACGCCGACGGGCTGGTGAGCCCGAAGAATCCCTACACGTTCCACAGCTTCCCGTCCCCGCCGGAGACCATCACCTTCTGGAACTGGATCAAGCAGAACCATCCGAACATCAAGCGCGTGGCCTCCATCACGCCGAACGACGACACCGGCTGGTGGTCGCTCAAGGTGGAGACGAACTATGTCGCGAAGCTGGGTTACGAGGTGGTGGCGCGGGAGTTCTTCGAGCGCCCCGTGACGGACTTCAACCCGCTGCTCCTGCGCGTGCTCGCGCAGAAGCCGGACATCATCAGCGTGCTTGCCGCGCCCGCGGGCAGTGTCGGCCTGATCATCAAGCAGGCCCGCGTGCTCGGCTTCAAGGGCCGGTTCATCCACCTCGGGCAGATGGACACCTCGGTGGTGGCGGGCATCGCCGGGAAGGAGAACGTGGAGGGCACGTGGGTCCACGGCTACGTGCAGACCCCGCTGCCCGAGAAGATCAAGAGCTGGCAAGCGCGATACACCAAGAAGCACGGCGAGTGGAATGCGACCAGCATCGACTTCGCCAATCCGGCACTCGCGTTCGTGGCCGCGGTGAAGAAGGCCCAGAGCCTCGACCCGAAGAAGATCGCCGAGGCGCTGAGCACGGTCGAGTTCGAGAACCTCTGGGGGAAGGCGCACTTCGGTGGGAAGGATTACTACGGCATCGGCAACCAGATCATCTACCCCATGCCCTTCTCCGAGGTCAAAGACGGGATCGCGCAGCTCGTCGTGCAGCTCAAGCCCCCTCACAACTGAGCAGCCGCATGTCGAATGATCGAGGAGCGCCCCGGGAAATCCGGGGCGCTCCGAGTGTTTGCGGCCGGTGGGGGCCTCTGTCGAGGCCCTCCACTTCCAGATGACTCCTGCGCTGTTGGTGCAGAGCACGGTCATCGGCCTCAGCATCGGCTCGATCTACATCCTGATGGCCCTCGGGCTCACCCTCATGTTCGGCATGATGCACATCATCAACTTCGCGCACGGGGCCGTCTACATGCTGGGCGCTTTCGTCATCTACTACGTCTTCTTCCAGTGGGGGGCGCCGTACTTCGCGGCCTTCGTGGTCGCGATGCTCGTGCTGGGCGCGTTCGGGTATCTCGTCGAACGCTCGATCTACCGGCCCATCAAGGGGGGCATCGAACCGACGCTGGTGGCGCTCCTCGCCCTCACCACCCTGCTGCAGGCCGCCGGCTATCCGGTCTTCGGCACCCTGGACAAACACGTGCCGCCGGTCTTTTCGGGGACGAGAAACGTGCTCGGCGTGATGATTTCGGTCGAGCGCCTGATGATCATCCCCGTCGCGGGCGTGCTCGTCGTCTCCCTCTACCTGTTCATCAACAAGACCCGGATGGGCGCGGCCATGCGCGCGATCGAGCAGGACAAGGAGGCGGCAGCCCTCCAGGGCGTCAACGTGAACGTGGTGAACGGCCTCGCCTTCGCGGTCGGCTTCGCGCTGGCCGCGGCGGCCGGCGCCCTCATGGCGCCGATCTTCAAGCTCGACCCCATGATGGGGGAACAGCCGCTCCTGAAGGCATTCATCATCATCATCCTGGGCGGCCTTGGGAGCATTCCCGGCGCCATCCTGGGCGGGCTCATCCTGGGTCTCATCGACTCCATCGTCGCCACCGCGCTCGGCGCCGAGCCTGCGTTCCTCCTGAGCTTCGTCTTCATCATCCTCCTGCTCCTCTTCCGACCGACCGGGCTCTTCGGACATGCCCCGTAACGCGCGCATCGCCGCGCTGGTTGTCGTGGTGGCCCTGCTGACCCTGCTGCCGTTCGTGGGCGGCGACTACTACATCTATCTCTTCGTCCTGGTGTTCATCAACGTCATCCTCGCCGCGAGCCTGCGCCCCTCGCTCTCCTGCGGCCAGCTCAACATCGGACACTCGGCGTTCATGTGCATCGGGGCGTACACGTCAGCGCTCCTCGCCAAAGATCTCGGCCTTCCGTTCGAGCTCTCGTTGCTGGGTGGGGCCGCCCTGGCCGCCGCCGTCGGCCTCGGCATCGGCTATCCATCGCTGCGGCTGCGGGGCGTCTACTTCGCCATGGTGACGGTGGCCTTCGTCGAGGCGGTCCGTCTCATCGCCTCGATCTGGGTCCCGCTGACCCGTGGCAATGCCGGCCTCAGCGGTGTTCCGAAGCCGAGCATCCTGGGCATGACGCTGGTCACGAAAACCAGCCAGTACTACCTCGGGCTCGTCCTGATGCTCGTTGTGCTCATCACCCTCGCAAAGCTGGAGCGAAGCCGTCTCGGGCTCGTCTGGAAGAGCATTGGCCTGGCCGATAACCTCGCGCAGTCGCTCGGCGTCAACATCGCCAACTACAAACTGCTGGCCTTCACGCTCGGCTGCTTCTTCGCCGGCGTGGCCGGCGCGTTCTACGCGCACTTCATCCGCTTTCTCTTCCCGCCGGAGTTCGGCTTTCTCCTGGCGACGAATATCCTCATCTACAACTTCGTGGGCGGTCGGGGCCACTTCGCGGGCCCCATCGTCGGGGCCGTCTTCCTGTCGCTCCTGTCCGAGCCCTTCCGGGGCAGCGCCTACGAGACTATCTTCTACTCGATCGTGATGCTGCTGACCATCCTCTTCTTGCCCGGCGGTCTCATCACGCTGCCGGGAAAGCTGGCGGCGCTCCGGTGGTGGAAGGGCGCCGCGGCGGAGAGCCCGAGCTCGGCCGCGTGAGCCCCCGGCCCCTTCTCGAAACGCAGGGCCTCACCCGGTATTTCGGCGGACTCGCCGCCGTCGACCATGTCGATCTGACCGTCTCCGAAGGCGAGATCGTCGGCCTGATCGGCCCGAACGGCGCGGGCAAGACGACCTGCTTCAATCTGCTGTCCGGCTTCATCCGGCCGACGGCCGGCACCATCCGGTTCGACGGCGACGACATCACCCGGCTCCGGCCTCATCAGGTCGTCCGGCGGGGACTGGTGCGCACGTTCCAGCTGACCACTCTCTTCCAGGAGATGACGGCGCTGGAGAACGTCCTTCTCGGCCTGCACCTGCACAGCAAGAAGGGCCTGGGCCAGGTGCTGTTCAGCCGTCGGACGTACCCGCCGGAAGAGGTCGCCCGCAGCCGCGAGGTGCTGGACTTCGCCGGGCTGTCCGCTCACGCCGATCAGCTCGCGCGGAATCTCCCCCACGGCCACCAGCGCGCGCTCGGAATCGCGATGGCCATGGCCGCGCGACCACGGCTCCTGTTGCTCGACGAGCCGGTGACCGGGATGAATCTCGACGAGAGCGGTCGCGTCATGGCGCTGGTGAAGACCATCCGCGATCGGGGCACCACCATTCTGCTCGTCGAGCACAACATGAAGGCGGTCATGGGAACGTGCGAGCGCATCGTCGTGCTGAACTTCGGGCAGAAGCTCGCCGAGGGCACGCCCGCCGACGTGAGCGCCAACGCGAGCGTGATCGAAGCCTACCTCGGCGCGGGACTCGCCCATGCTTGAGGTCCGAGACCTCCGGGTCCGCTACGGCACGGTGGAAGCGGTGAAGGGCCTCTCCTTGCAGGTACCCGCGGGCGCCATCGTCAGCCTGATCGGCGCGAACGGCGCGGGCAAGACCACGAGCCTCCGCGCACTGACGGGTCTGATCAGACCGAGCAGCGGTGACGCGCGCTTCGAGAATATGTCACTGGTCGGCCTTGCGCCCCACGACATCGTACGACTCGGCATCGCGCACGTCCCCGAAGGCCGCCGGCTCTTCCCGAAGATGACCGTCCTCGAAAATCTAAAAATGGGCGCATATCTCCGAACCCGGAAATCTGGGGTCGCGTCCACGTTCGCGATGATCTACGAGCACTTCCCGATCCTGCGAGAGCGGGGGCGCCAGCTCGCGGGCTCGCTGTCGGGCGGCGAGCAGCAGATGCTGGCCATCGCGCGCGCCCTCATGACCCGACCGAAGCTGCTCCTGCTGGACGAGCCCTCGATGGGGCTCTCGCCGATCATGACGGCGGAGATCGGCAAGGTCATCCGGCAGATCAACGCGCTCGACGTCTCGATCATCCTCGTGGAGCAGAACGCGATGCTCGCGCTGACCCTCGCGCAGTACGGCTACGTGCTGGAGACGGGGACGCTCGTGATGCAGGGCAAGGCGGAAGAGCTCTTGCGTGACGAAGGCGTGAAAAAAGCGTATCTCGGGATCTGAGTCCCGATCTCCGCGTCGTGCGAACATCGGTCCTGGCCTCGCGTCCGCCATCCCCCGTGCGACGACACCAATTTGACCTCGCCCCCTCGCTCTGGCAGCATCGCCACGATATGCGCCAGCTCATCCGCGCGGAGCCGAAGCTCGGCGCGTCGCGACGGCCCGCATGAAGGTCTCGTTCTTCGAGACGGGACGCTATCGAGCCCCTCGAGCCCTGCCGCCCGAGTGGCCGGTGCCGTCGGGGGCGTACGACCGCGAGGCGGGCGCCCAGGCCTATCAGGGCATCATCGAGCGGCTGGAGTACGTCGAGGCGCTCGGTTTCGACTGGGTGAGCGTCTCCGAGCATCACTACTCGCCCCGGATCTTGACCCCCGCCCCGATCGTCACGGCGGCATATATCGCCGCGCGGCTACGCAAGATCACCATTGCCCTGCTCGGCCCGATCGTCCCGCAGAGCAATCCCGTGCGCGTGGCCGAGGAGCTGGCCATGCTCGACAACCTGGCCCAGGGTCGCCTGGTCGTGGGGCTGTTGCGCGGGACGACCAACGAGTCCCTGACCTACGACCTCAATCCCCAGGAGGCGCGGGAGCGGACCGACGAGGGCATGGAGCTCATCCTCCGCGCATGGACGGAGCCGCAGCCGTTCGGCTGGCAGGGCCGCCACTTCCAGTACCGCACCGTCTCGGTCTGGCCGCGCCCGTTCCAGCAGCCCCACCCGCCCACCTACGCGCTCGGCACGAGTCGGGAGGCCTGCGAGTTCGCCGCGCGCCACCGCCTCGGCTGCGGCGTTTCCTACGGGCCGTTCGAGGTCGTGGGCAAGGCCACACGGTACTACCGCGAGCAGTGCGCGCGTCACGGCTGGACGCCGGCGCCGGAGCAGATCCTCTATCGCGCGAACATGCTCGTGGCCGAGACCGACGACGACGCCCAGGCCTTGCTGCGGAAGCAGCCGAACCAGGCGCCCTTCGCCATGCGCGCGGGCGTCCGCGACGCCATCATGACGCTGGATTCCCGCAACATCGCCGGAGAAGCGCGGGCGCCCGTGGTGAGCGGCGCGCTCCCCACGACGTTCATCGGGAGCCCGGACACGATCGTCGAGCAGGTCAGGCGCTGTCGCAACGTGGTGGGCGCCGGCGTGCTCGACCTGTCCTTGCACCCGCCGGGCTCCGGCGATCTGGACGCGCTCATGCGCTCGCTGGACCTGTTCGGGAAGAGTGTGCTGCCCCGGATTCGCGACATTTGACATGAGAGACGAGGGGATCCCCACCGCGGCGCAGACAGCGTTCCGAGAGGGCTTCGTCGAGGTCGACGGCTTCCGGATCCGGTACATGGAGGCCGGACAGGGGGCGCCGCTCGTTCACCTCCATGGCGCGGGCGGCCCGCGCGTCACGCCGGCGCACGACCTCCTGGCTCGCCACTTCCGGGTGGTGGCCTTCGAGATGCCCGGCTTCGGCCAGTCGCCCGAGAATACCCGCACGCGGAGCATGCCCGAGCTCGCATCGACCATGGCGCAGGCGGTCGCGCGCCTCGGTCTCGACACCTTCAATCTCCTGGGCACCTCGTTTGGCGGCAAGACCGCGCTGTGGCTGGCGCTCCAGGCGCCTTCGCAGGTGCTGGCCCTGGTGCTCGAAGCCCCGGCGGCGATCCGCCAGGAAGGCGCCGAATCGCCCTCCGGCTCCCCCGAGGAGATCGCGAAGCGCTTGTACGCTCATCCCGAGCGGCTCGGCACCATCCCGTTGCCCGACCCAGTCCTGCGCGCGAAGTCGCAGCCCCTGGTGCAGCGGCTGCGCGGACCCGACCGTGACGCGGATCTCGAGCGCCGGCTGCCCAGCCTCGTGACTCCGACCCTCGTGCTCTTCGGCACCCTGGACCGCGTCATCTCGCCGGCCATGGGGCGCGTCTACAAGGAGCTGATGCCCGGCTGTCAGCTCGTGTTCGTCTACGATGCGGGGCACGCCATCAGCACGGAGCGACCGGAGGCGTTCGCCGAGGTGGTGGAGGATTTCCTCGAGCGCCACGATGCGTTCGTGATCAGCCGTACCGAGACCGTCATCCACCCCTGAGGAGTCCTGGCATGCAGTTCGGGTTGTTCATGATGCCCCTCCACCCGCCTCATCGCGCATTCGCCGATGGCTACGAGCGAGACGTCGACCAGATCGTCCTCGCCGACCAGCTCGGGTTTCGTGAGGCCTGGATCGGTGAACACCTGACGGAACGCTGGGAGAATGCCCCTGCCCCCGACCTGCTGATCGCCCAGGCTCTGAAGCTGACCAAGACGGTGAGGCTCGGGACCGGCGTCACCCTCCTGGCGCTCCACCATCCCGTCTACCTGGCGCATCGACTGGCCATGCTCGACCACCTGGCGCGTGGCCGTTTTCAGTGGGGGATCGGCGGGGGTGGCATCCCGACCGATCTCTCGCTGCTCGGACTGGACTACACGGATCCCGCCGCCGTGCGGGCCCGCTCGGCCGAGGTGCTGGATGTCGTGCTCAAGCTCTGGGCCTCGGACGGCCAGTTCACGTATCACGGCAAGTTCTTCGACATCGAGACGCCCGTGTTCGACCCCGTGAAGGCCCGCGGTTACTACATGAAGCCCTACCAGCAGCCCCATCCCCCCATCGCGGTGGCCGCCAGCACCCCGAACTCGGGCTCCATGCGAATGGCGGGAGAGCGCGGCTGGATCCCCATGTCGAGCTCGCTCCTGTCCCGGCCGTATCTCCGCGATCACTGGCGTCTCGTCGAGGCCGGCGCCGCCAGCGCCGGGCGGCCGGCGGACCGGAGTCAGTGGCGCGTGGCCCGCGATGTGCTGGTCGCGCCCACGTCGGCGGCCGCCCGCGAGAGGACGCGGGCAGTCCTCGGACGGAACTACGTGCAGCATCAGCATCCAAATCGCGTGGGCACGATCCAGATGACGTCCACCAAGCTGGAGCCGTCCATGCCCGATGAGGCGGTGACGGTCGATTACCTGATGGATAACTTGTGGATCGTCGGCGACCCTTCACAGTGCGTGGAGAAGATCCATCAGCTCTACGAAGAGAGCGGCGGCTTCGGCGCGCTGCTGTCGATCACCACCGACTCGGACGATGCGGGATGGGACCAGGAGAGCTTGCGTCTCCTGATGGAGCAGGTGGCGCCTCGTGTCGCCCACCTGGGATAGGCCATGATCGTCGACCTCCACGCCCACTACTTTCCGAAGGACTACAACGCGATCCTCCTGCGCATTGGCGGACGCAGCCTGCCCGAGGCGGCGCGGCCGATCACGGCGCGACCGATGCGCGAGGACGACCCCGCAGGGATCGCGACGCGTCTGAAGCAGATGGACGAGGCCGGCGTGCAGCTGCAGGTGCTCTCCCCCGCCGCGAGTCCGCCCTACGCCGAGAAGGAGGCCGATGCCGTGGAGGCGGCGCGGCTGATCAATGACAACTACGCCGAGCTCGCCAAGACGTACCCGGGCCGGCTGGCCGCCTTCGTGTCGCTGCCCCTGCCCCACATCGACGCCGCGTTGCGCGAGATGGAGCGCGGCCTGGACCAGCTCGGCATGCTGGGCGTATCGATGACCTGCTCCTGCTTCGACCGCTCCACCGCCGAGGCGGAGTTCGAGCCGCTCTACCAGGAGATGAACCGGCGGGGCGCGGTGCTGAACTACCACCCGATCCAGAACGGCATCTGCTCGCCCATGATCAACGACTACCGGTTCACCGTCTCGGTCGGCGCCTCGCTGGAGGATAGCGCCATCGTGCTCCACCTGATCGCCCGGCGGGTCCCGGAGCGCTACCCGAACATCAAGTACGTCGTCCCCCACCTGGGCGGGATCATCCCGATGCTGCTCCAGCGGCTCGACAACCAGGCCCCGCGCCAGTACCCGGATCTGCCGGAGCCCCCGAGCGTGACCGCCCGCCGCTTCTACTACGACACCGTTGGCCACGGCTCGCAGGCGGCCCTGCTCTGCGCCTGGAAGGCGTTCGGCGCCGACCACCTCGTGGCGGGGAGCGACTACCCGGTCCTGCTCGCCTTCGAGACGTATCGGCAGACGTTCCACTACATCCACGAGTGCGGCCTGCCCGCCGAGGACGTCGACAAGATCCTCAACCACAACGCCCAGATCGTCCTGGGCCTGCCGCACTGAGACGCTACTTCCACATCACCGGGAGGTCGGGCCATGGACCTGGGGCTTCGAGGCAAGCATGCGATCGTGACGGGGGGGAGTCTGGGCATCGGCAAGGCCATTGCGCGGGAGCTGGCTCGCGAAGGAGTGGATGTCGCGATCGTGGCCCGCACGAAGGCGCAGCTCGAAGCGGCGGCGCGGGAGCTCGCCGGCGAGACCGGCCAGCGCGTCATTTCACTGGTCGCCGATGTGACCAGCAAAGAGCAGGTGGACGAGATGGTGGCCCAGGCGGTCAGGCAGCTGGGCGGGCTGCACATACTGGTCAATAGCGGGTCGCCGCCGGGAGGCTCGGCCACGGCCACCGGCCCCATCGAGACCATCGTCGACGAGGACCTGCTGCACGATTTCAACGTGAAGTACGTGGGGGCGTTGCGCTGCGCCCGCGCCGCCATCCCCCACCTGAAGGCGCAGAAGTGGGGCCGCATCATCAACATCAGCGGGACCAACGCGCGCAACGCCGGCAATCTGAGCGGCGGCGCCCGCAACACCTCTCTGGTGCACTTCACCAAGACCCTGGCCGTCCAGCTGGGCCGCTTCGGGATCACGGTCAACTGCATCCACCCCGGCATCACGCGCACGGAGCGCACCCCACGCCTGCTCGCCGCCCGGGCCGCCGAGCTGCGCATCGCCCCCGAAGAAGTCGAGCGGCGCGACTATGCCGACGATTCTCCCCGGGGCAACGCCATCGGCCGCATGGTGGACGCGGCGGAGGTTGCCGACGTGGCGGTCTTCCTGGCCTCGGACAGAGCCTGGGCCGTCACCGGCGAGCTCGTCGTGGCCACCGGGGGCGCCGGCAAGGCGGTCTACTACTGAGGGGTCAGGATCGGCCCGCTCTCCCGCGGCGCGCTCAGCTGATCAGGCCGTAAAACTTCCCCGCGTTCTCGCAGGTCATCTTCCGCGTGACCTCGGCGGGCAGGTGCGCGAACTGCTCGGTGATGTATTTCTCCGACTCCGGCCACACGCCATCCGGATGCGGGTAGTCCGAGCCCCACATCAGCGTCTCGACGCCCATCTCGTCGATGAGCTTGGTGCCCACGCGGTCGTACTGGAACGTCGCCTTGCACTGCCGGCGCCAGTACTCGCTGGGCTTCAGTTTGAGGGGGAGATCCTTGTACTGATCCTCGTACTCGAAATCCATGCGGTCGATCACGTAGGGAATCCAGCCGATGCCGCTCTCGCCGAAGGCGATGCGCATGTTCGGATAGCGCTCGAAGACGGCCCGGCCCATCAGCGCGGTCAGGATGTTCCCCAGCGTCATCTGGAAGAGGCAGAGGCTGCTGTAGGACAGCGCCCGCAGGGTGAGCCCGGTGTACTGCTCGCGCAGCTTCGGTGACACCGACGGGAAGGTGTGGAAGTGCAGGGGGATGCCGACTTCGTTGATCGCCTCCCACAGCGGCTCCCAGAGCGGATGCCACATCGGCTCCATGTCCCAGGAGCACGACAGCTCGATGCCCTTGAAGCCCAGCTTGGCCACGCGATGGACCTCGGCCACGGCAGCCTCGATGTCGCCGTAGGGGAGGCAGGCGAGGCCGATGTGGCGGTCGGGATAGTGGCTGCAGAAGTCGTTCAGCCAGGTGTTGTAGATCCGCAGCATCTCGTTGGAGGCCTCGCGGTCGTTCAGCTTGGCCGCCGCCGCGAGAATGCCGTAGATGACCTCGGCGTCGACGCCGTCGCGATCCATCTCCTTGACGCGCAGATGGGGGTCGCCCGGCCGGCGAATGCCTTTCTTGCCGTCCTCGTACAACCCGGTCGCCGCCATCACGTCGACCCGGAGCTGCTTGCCCGGCTCGTGCTTCGTGCCCGAGGCGCCCACGCCGCCCGCCAGGCCGAAGGTCGCCCCGTTGTTGGCGACCCACCGCGGGCCGTCCGGCCCCTCCGCGACATACGGCATGCGGTCTTTCAGGGCCGCGGGCGCCTCGGACACGAACAGGTCCGGGGGCAGCCAGATCAGATCGAGGTGACAGTCCGCCGAGATCCGATTGTAGTGCATGCCCTCTCCTTCCCGCCTGCCTGCGTTCGAAGCTCGTGAACAGAGCCGGTCACGTGGGTCCGACGGTAGCGCCCTCGCCTCTGAACGTCAAGCGGAGGGCGTCGCGTGCAGGCAAGCGCATCACCTCGCGGGGGCGCGTGATTTTGCGGTAGGATCACCACGCTGTTCCATCGATGGCAAGGGAGGAGACGACATGACACCGACAGGTACCGAGCGGACCACGGTCGAGGCCGACGTCCTGCGCGCCGACGACCAGCGATTCGACGCGATGCGACGTGGTGACTGGACGGCGCTGGATGCCGCGCTGGCCGACGATCTGACCTACGTGCACTCCACCGCCCGGCTCGAGTCCAAGGCCGAGCACATCGCGAACCTCCGCGCCGGGAAGCCGCACTACCGCGGCATCGCGCCTCGGGAGCGGAGCGCGCGGGTGCACGGCGGCATCGGCATCGTCAATGGCGTGTCCGAGATGCACGTGGACAACGCCGGGAAGGAGCAGCGCTTCACCGTCCGCTACCTCGCGGTGTACGCGAAGATCGCCGAGCGCTGGCGCATGATCGCCTGGCAATCGACCCGCCAGCCCGACGCCTAGCCTGGTTGCCTGCATTTTTGAGTCCCGGATGTTGCCGACGGTAGTGTCCGCGCTGGCGCGGCCGTGAGTGTCGAGCGCATCGACGTCGCCGGCGACCCTCCCGTCCGCGGCGTCCTGCACCTGGCCGGTTCTACCAAGGGCGATGGCCTCGTGCTCACCCACGGCGCCGGCGGCAACGCCGACGCGCCGCTCCTGGTGGCGGTGGCCGGAGCTTTCGCCGAGCGCGGCGTCATCGTCCTGCGCTGCGACCTGCCGTACCGCCAGGCCCGGCCGCGCGGTGGGCCTTCGCCGGGCGGCGCCGCGCGCGATCGCGAAGGGCTCCGCGCCGCGCTCCGCGTGCTTCGCGAGCGCGTCAAGGACCGTCTTTTCCTCGGCGGCCACTCCTACGGCGGCCGCCAGGCCTCCATGCTCCTCGCCGCCGAGCCGGCGCTGGCCAGCGCCCTGCTCCTCCAGTCCTACCCGCTGCATCCGCCCGGCCGGCCCCAAAATCTCCGCACCGCCCATCTTCCAGACCTGCGCCTGCCCACCCTCTTCGTCCACGGGACCACCGATACGTTCGGCTCGCTCGCCGAGGTGGACAAGGCACGAGCGCTCATTCCTGGACGGACGGTGCTCCTGCCGGTGAGCGGCGGGCACGATCTCGGCTGGAGCCGAAAACGCGGGGACGCCACGCTTCCCGAGCGCATCGCAGAGGCGTTCCTGGCGCTTGCGGGCCCGAGCGAGCGGTGACCGCCCTCCGCAGCAGCCCCTGCGCATCCGACAGGTTCGAGCGGAGGACACTTTGTTGTCAACGCCGTGGAAAGTGCGCTAACGTTCTTTCCGGGCTCGTGCTCGGGAGGGTCGAATGAGCTACGTCATCGTGCGATTCGTGGAGCCGCGTGAGGTGTACATCGACGATCAGGCTCAGGGGAGCAACCTGGCCGCGAGCGGCAAGCCCCGCGCGCTGTTCGTCGGCGCCGGGGTTCACACCTTCCGGCTCGGCGGAGCCGCGGACGTGGACCCGCCGACCCAAAAGCTCGACGTGCCCGAGCGCCCGATCCTCGACCCCTTCTCCGTCGCCTTCCATAAATGCTGATCGCCCTCATCCGCGGTCTCGCCATGGCCGCACTCGTGGCGACGCTGACGGGATGCGCGGCGGGGCCCGTCAACCCCCGCCTGGACGCCTACGGGCCCGACGGCTATCGCTACGCGAAAGTCCGTGGCGAGGGCGCCGAGCAGGAGCTGTTCGTCATCCTCGCCTTCTCCGGCGGCGGGACCCGAGCGGCCGCGTTCTCCTACGGGCTCCTCGAAGGTCTGCACTCGATTACGTACCGGCCGCCCCCCGACGCCGAGCGCACGCTGCTCGCGGACGTCGACGTGATCTCCTCGGTGTCGGGCGGAAGCTTCACGGCCGCGCACTACGCCCTCTTCGGTGTCGAGGGGTTCAAGCGGTTCGAGGAGGACTTTCTCTACCGCGACATCCAGGGTGAACTGATCGCCCGCGCGTTGACGCCCTGGAACTGGGTGCGTCTCCTCCGCTCCGACTACAGCCGGATCGATCTCGCCGCCGACCTCTACGACGAAGTGGTATTCAAACGCGCCACGTTCGCCACGCTCCTGCAACAGTCGCGTGGTCGTCCCTACGTGCTGCTCAACGCCACCGACATGACGCTCGGCGCGCGCTTCGAGTTCACGCAGGACCAGTTCGATCTCCTCTGCTCCGACCTCTCGCAGGTCCCGGTGGCTCGCGCGGTCGCCGCGTCGTCGGCCTTCCCGATCCTTCTGAGCCCGCTCACCCTTCACAACTACGGGGGCGATCACTGCGATCCGGATCGATTCCTCCCTCCGACGTGGCTGAAGAGTGCCTCCGAGCCCTCCAATCCCCCGCGACGTCAGGCTCTCGCGCGCAACCTGATGTCCTATCGGCAGGATCTGAAGGACCGGCCGTTCGTGCACCTCCTCGACGGCGGGCTCGCCGACAACATCGGCCTGCGCGGCCCGTATATCGCCCTGAGCGGACAGGACAGCGCGTGGAGCGTCTACAGCAAGATCAATAACCGTCAGATTCGACGCGTGCTCGTCATCACGGCCAACGCCAAGACAGGCCGGGCTCCGAGCTGGGACAGGCGGGAATCGCCGCCGGGCATCTCGAGCGTGCTTGGCCTCGTGACCACGGGCCCGATGGGCAACTACTCGTTCGAGACGGTACAGCTCATCGCCGAGCACTTCGGCAGGCTCAACGCGGATATCGAAACTTATGGCGCGTGCGACCGGATAGCCAAGGCGCAGTGCCCCGCGTTCAGCATGCCCTTCGAGCTTCCCGCCCTCGTGAGCTTCCACGCGGTCGAGCTGTCATTCGACAAGGTGACGGACAACCGTGACCTGCAACTGTGTCTGGAGGGGCTCGCGACTTCGTTCGCCCTGCCGCGCGCGCAAGTGACGCTGGTACGTCAGGTGGCCCAGCGCCTGCTCATGACCTCGCCCGAGTTCCTTGACGCCATGCGCGCGATCGCCCCCGGATGGCAGCCGCGCGAAGTGACGATCGACCCCGCCCTCATCGCGGAGGCATGTTCGAAGGACTGATCCTGGTCGCCTACCGCTCGGGTGACCCCCCGCCCCCGGCGAGGCGCTCCGCGCGCAGCGCCGTCCGACGCACCTTTCCATCGTCCCCGCGCAGAGGCGCCGTCACGAACTCGTAGGTGCGGGGCCGCTTGTACGTCGCCAGTCGCGAACGCAGGAACTCGTCGAGCGCCGGGCCCGTGACCGGCTCGACGGCCTGCACGATCGCGTGCACCGCGTTGCCATAGTCATCGTCGGGCAGCCCGATCACGCACGACGACGTCACCTTGGGGTGCTCGTCGAGGGCTGCCTCGACTTCGGCGGGATACACATTCGCGCCGCCGACCAGGATCATGTCGGTGTCGCGGTCGCTGAGATAGATGTAGCCGTCCTCGTCCATCCGGCCCATGTCGCCGAGCGACTCCCAGCCCCCCGGACGCGACTTCGCAGAGGCCCCGACGTACCGGTAGGGCGGCGGAGCGCTCTCGCCACGACGCATCCAGATCTCACCGACCTGGCCCGGCGGCAGCTCGTTCCCGTCGGCGTCGAGCACCCGCATCTCGCCGAGGACGGGGCGCCCGACCGAGCCCCGGCGCTCGAGCCATTCGCTGCCCGTGATGACGGTGAAGGACTGCGCCTCCGTTCCTCCGTAGAGCTCGAGGATGCGCTCGGCGCCCAGCCAGTCGATCCAGGCTTCCTTGAGCCAGATGGGGCACGGGGCGGCCATGTGAAACACCACGTGAAGGCTCGACAGATCGTGTCGCGTGCGCTCGGCCTCGGGGAGTCGCCAGATGCGGTGCATCATCGTCGGCACCGCGTACATCCAGTCGACCTGGTGCTGCTCGATGAGAGCGAGTGCGACCGGAGGGTCGAATCGCGGCATGACCACGAGATGGTTGCCGCTCAGCAGCGCGAGCACGGAGGTCATGAAAGGGCCATTGTGGTAGAGGGGCCCGGTCACCAGGTGTACGCCGTCCTGCGGCACCCGCAGCACGGTCGCGAACCCCATGACTCCCTCCCACGTGGCCGGCTGTGTGGCGATGATGAGCTTCGGCCGCCCCGTGCTCCCGCCGGAGGTGGGCGCCTTGAATGACGCGCCGATCACCTCGGGCAGCGGGTCCGACGGCAGCGAGGAGTCCGGCTCGAACCTCGCGGGGACGGTCGTCCGGCCGGGTGCCTCCGACGGGTCGACGCCGACCACGAGTGAGGGGTTGGCAAGATCGATGATCGCGCTTCGTTCCGCGGCGGGCAGTCGGGACGAGATCGGCTGCGGCGTCGCGCCAAGCTTCCAGGCGGCGATCGTCGCCTCGAAGAAGCCGATCCCGTTGGGCAGGCCTATGGTGACGAACGAGTCGCGGATCACGCCGAGATCGCGGTAGGCGCGGGCCAGACGGTTCGTCCGCGATTCGAGCTCGGCTCGCGAGACCGACTCCCCGGCGCACGAGATGGCCGGCCGAGTTGGGTCCGCCTGCGCGAGCCGTCCCACCAGGACACCGAGCGGCGTCTCGTCGCCCGTGGGCCCAGGGAGGCGCTCGGAACCGTTCGGCTCGGTCTTCGCCATGGCGGGGACAGTAGCATGCACGTTGCCCATGCGGCAGCGGGTCGCCGCGCGGCGGATCGTCCCCCTCTGCGCGCGCTGGCCGGTGAGTGGCGCGCGAGCCCGCGAACCTCGCGCAGGCTTGTGCTTTGTCGCCGGCCCCGCTACCCTACGGCCATATGGCGTAGGACATGACCCCGCATCACCTGGAGACAACCATGAGCCAGGAAGCACCCCTCCTCCTCGAGAAGGACGGACCGATCGGCTGGATCATCTTCAACCGGCCGGAGAAGCGAAACGCCGTGGGCTTCGAGACGTGGCAGCTCATGCCCGACTACGTCAAGGAACTGGTCGCCGACGACGCCATCCGCGTGGTCATCCTGCGCGGGGCCGGCGATCAGGCCTTCGTGGCGGGCGCCGACATCTCGCAGTTCAAGGACCGGCGAAAGAACATGGACGACGAGGAGGAATACCGGAAGGTCAACGCGCGCGGGCAGGACGCGCTCGCCACCCTGCCCAAGCCCCTTCTGGCCATGATTCACGGCTACTGCGTGGGCGGCGGGGTCGGCATCACGCTGAACTGCGACATGCGGATCGCTTCCGATGAGGCGCGCTTCGGGATTCCCGCGGCGCGGCTAGGCCTCGGCTACCACTACCACGGCATGGAAAAGCTGATGAGCCTGATCGGGCCGTCGTACACGAAGGAGATCTTCTTCACCGCGCGCACCGACTGGAGCGCCCAGGACGCCCTCCGCATGGGGCTGGTGAACCACGTGGTGCCCAAGGCGGAGCTGGAGACCTTCACGCGGGACTATGCCGTCAAGATCTCGCGCAACGCGCCCCTGACCATCCGCTCCGCCAAGGCCACCGTGGAGCAGCTCGTCAAGCCGGCTGCCCAGCGCGATCTGGCCCTGCTCGACAAGCTGATCGCCGACTGCTTCAACAGCCAGGACTACCAGGAGGGCGTCAAGGCCTTCGCCGAGAAGCGCCGCCCCCAGTTCCAGGGGCGCTGAGGCTCACATCGCGATGGCCGCGCGCGAGATCTTCTCGTGCGGCGCGCCCTGGCGCTGCATCCAGTCCGCCTGCTGGAAGCCTTCGGAGATGCGCTCGAGGGGAAACACGTGGGAGATGAGCCGCTCGAAGGGAAATCGCGTGAGGTTGCGCCGAAGGAAAGCGAGCGACTGCTCGAGGGCCCACGGGGAGTAGTTGGAGGTGGCCACGAGCCGCGAGTTGCCGCGGACGAGGGCGGTGGCGTCGTAGCTGAAGATGTTGCCGGGCGCGATGCTGCCCACCTCGAGATAGCAGCCGCCCCCCCGCAGCATCCGTAGCCCTTCCGGAATGACCTCGGGATAGCCGACCAGGTCGGCGACCACGTCCGCGCCGAACCCCCCCGTCAGCTCCTTGACCGCCTCCACGCGCCGGTCCGCCGTGGGGAGCTCGGTGGCGCTCAGCGTGTGGTCGGCGCCGAAGGCGCGGGCCAGCTCCAGCCGCTCGGGCAGCCGGTCGATCACGATGATCTTGTCCGCGCCCATGTCGCGCGCCACTGCCACCGCGTTGATGCCGAGCCCGCCCGCGCCCTGGATCACCACCGCGTGCCCCGCGCGGAGCCCCGCGCGCCGCAGACCGTAGAGCACCTGGGAGAGCGCGCAGTTGGTGGGCGTGGCGATGTCGTCCGAGATCTCGTCGGGGATCTTGAAGACGAAGTGGCCGGGCCGCAGGTAGTAGTACTCGCCGTACGCGTTGTTGAAGTAGGGCGGCGTGCCCGCCACCCGGTTGGGGCGGGCCTTGCGCGGGCAGCTCCCCATCTCGTCGTGCAGGCACACGGGGCAGCGCCCGCACGGGAAGAAGTAGAGATACGTCACGCGATCGCCCTCGCGGAGGGGCTGGCCCATGGAGTCCGTGGTCACCCCCGCGCCCAGCTTGTCGACGCGCCCGCACATCTCGTGTCCGAAGGTGAGATCCTGCGGGCTCGCCCCGTAGATCTCCTTCATCTCGCCTCGCCAGATGTGCAGGTCGGAGCCGCACACGCCCGCGCGCGAGAGCCGCACGAGAATGGCGCCCGCCTCGACCTCCGGCACCGGATACTCGCGCAGCTCGAACTCGCCACCGTACGCCTTGAGTACCGCCACGCGTCCTTTCTTGCGTGACATCAGGCCAGGAAGTCCCGGCACAGGGCCTCCCACATCATGGTGGAGAGCTTCAGGCTCTCCGTGTCGACGCGCTCGTTGTGGCCGTGGAACATGACCGGATACTCCGTGTGCGGGATGCGCAGCGAGTGCAAGCCGAAGCCGTAGGCGGGAATGTTTCGCCAGCGGAAGAACTTGCCGTCGGTGCCGCCCGTGGTCAGCCGCGGAACCACGCGGCTTCCGGGCAGGAGCTTTTCCGCGATTCGCTTCACGGAGTCGAAGAGCGGCGTATCCGGCGAGCTGAGCGATCCCGGCTCGGCGCGCCCATGCGTGATCGTCACGCGGGGTGCCAGCTCTCCGAGGGCTTCCGCGAGCATCGCATCGACTTCCTCCGGCGTCACGCCCGGCAAGGCGCGGATATCCACGTCGATCTCGACACGGTCGGGGATGACGTTGGTCTTCACGCCGCCGCGAATGACGTTGGGCGAGAAGGTGGTATGGGTGCAGGCGTGCGCCTCCCGCGCCAGGGACAGGTTGTCCAGCTCGCGCGCCGACTCGAGGACACGGTCGGCATCGGTGAGGCCGCGCGTGAGCTCGGGGCCGAGCTCGAGGGCTTCCACGTAGCGGCGCCACACGTCGAAGATCCGCGCCTTGGGTTGATAGCTGCCGATCCGGCGCACCACTTCCGCCGCCGTCATCAGCGCGTTGTCGGTGCGGAAGGGGCGCGAGCCATGACCGGGGGTGCCGGCCACGGTGAGGCGCCGCCAGTTCGCGCCCTTCTCGCCCACCCCCAGGGTCAGGACGTGGCCGGTGCTCGTGGGGATGGGCACGCCGCCGTTCTCGGTGATGACGTAATCGGTCTTGACCGCGTCGGGCTCGCGCTCCACCAGGTGGCCGGCGCCGTGGGTGCCCCCTGCCTCCTCGTCGGCCACGGCCAGATAGATGAGCGTGCCCCGCGGGCGAAAGTCGCTCCGGGCGAGCCGGCGCGTGGCCACGGCCATGGTCGCGGTGAGGTTGAGCATGTCGATGGCCCCGCGTCCCCACACGATGCCGTCCTCGAGCTCGCCCCCGAAGGGATCGCGCCGCCAGCCATCCGGGCTCACGGGGACGACATCGGTGTGGCCCATGAGGAGGAGCCGCGGGGCCGACGGATCGGAGCCCTCGAGGCGGACGATGAGGCTCTCACGTCCCGGCTTCGACGTGTACTTCTCGCACGACACGCCCGAGCCGGCGAAGTAGTCCTCGAGGGCGGCCACGTTTCGCGTCTCCTGGCCCGATCCGACCGTGCCGTCGTTGACGCACTTGTTCCGGATGAGCGTCCGCAGGAGCTCGGTGGCTTCCGTCTCGATGGCGCGTCCATCACTCATGAGAGTCTCTCCTCGTGTGCATGCCCGGCCCTGTCCTACTCGATGCTCGGTCCCGTGCCTGCACGAGCCCGCGAATCGAGATAGAGGGTCAGTGTTTCGCCGTGATCGAAGGCCAGCGAGTCCATGGGCGGCAAGTGCTCGATGGGAATCCATTCGACGGCCGTCGACTCGGCGTCGGGCTCGCCTACCTTGTGATGCGGTGTGATGATGAAGTCGAAGGCGACGTTCTGACGATCTTCATGCGGGCGATCCGGTCTCGAGTTGACTCGCAGGAGGCTGGCCACCGCTCCCTCCCACCCGGTCTCTTCTCGCAGCTCGCGCAGGACGCCCTGACTCAGCGTCTCGTCTCGGTCCAGAAAGCCTCCCGGCAGTCCCCACTTGCCGCCTTCCATCAGATGCGCCGCGCGTCGCACCAGGAGGAGGGCGCCGTTCTTCTCCACCACGGCATGGACGACCACGTGACGGAGCAAGGCGCGCGTGCCACTCTCGAAGAAGCAGTGGATCATCTGAGGCGGGCCGGGGGCCGGGGGCGAGAGCTCAGCCGGCGGCCTGGCCTCTGGGCGGTCAGGTCACTTCGAGGCAAAGACTTCCTTGAGCAGTGCCGTCGTGCGGGCCGCCGGATTCGTCCGGATCTGCCGCTCCTGCTCGCCCACGACGTGGAAGAGGCCGTCCAGCGCCTTGCCGACCACGTAGTCGTCGACGTCGAAGGTCTGGCTCTGCGCGAAGGGAATGGCCTCGAAGCGCCCCATCAGCTCCTTGTACTTGCGGACGACTCCGACTTCCCCCATGGTGCGATCCACGACGGGCTTGAAGGCCGCCGTGAGCTTGTCCGTCGTCGTGCGCTTGAAGAAGTCCGTGGCCGCGGTGTCTCCGCCGCCCAGGATCTTCTGGGCGTCGTCGAAGGTCATGGCGCCGATGGCGTCCCAGAAGATCTTCTTGGCCGCGGGCGCGGCCTTCTCCGCCGCTCGATTCATGCTCAGCACGAACTCATCGACCTTGGGGCCGTAGCCCACGAC
>QHSC01000117.1:38777-54878 GCA_003220345.1 Candidatus Rokuibacteriota bacterium
GGCCCGTGAGGCTCACGGATTTCTCCGTGGCGACCTGGAGCGCCTCCTTCAATCCCGCTCCGACCTTGACGTCGGACAGACCGCTGCCTTGCTGGCCGATGCCCAGACCCTTGAGGAGCTGATCGACCTGAGCCCAAGCGGGCGTGGCGAAGAGAGCGAGGACGACGGCCACGGCCAGCCTGAGCGCGATCATGAGCGTCTCGACGCGGTTAGTTGCGGTACGACGAATCGCTGCGGTCGAGTCGACGCAGAAGGCCGGGCCACACCAGGGCGCCCCGATTCCCGACCCGTCCGGCCCCCGCCATCTGCGGATAGGAGCTCTCGATGATTTCCTTGGGGACCGAGATCAGCTCTCCCCCGCCCGACTGGGCGCGCACCTGAATGGCGCAGGACGTCTCCAGGTAGTACATCGAGACGAACGCGTCAGCCACCGTCTCGCCAACAGTCAGCAGCCCGTGATTTCGCAGGATGAGCGAGTTCTTGTCCCCGAGATCCGCCACCAGCCGGGGCTTCTCGTCGTCCCGGAGGGCGGGGCCTTCGAAGTCGTGGTAGCTCAGGCTTCCGAGGACCGACATCGAATGCTGGGAGATCGGGAGCAATCCCGCGCGCTGGGTGGAGACGGCCACGCCGCTCGGGGTATGCGTGTGCAGCACGCACTTGGCGTCGTGGCGCGCGCCGTGAATGGCGCTGTGAATGACGAAGCCGGCGGCGTTGACGGGAAACGGCGAGTCCTCCGCCTTGTTTCCCTGCTGGTCGATCTTGACCAGGCTCGAGGCCGTGATCTCGTCGAAGAACAGCCCGTACGGATTGATGAGGAAGTGGTCCTGGGTGCCCGGAACCCGGGCGCTGATGTGCGTGAAGACGAGATCCTCCCAGCCGTACCGCGACACGAGCCGATAGCAGGCCGCGAGATCCACACGCACCGCCCATTCCTCTGGCGAGACCTTGTCCTTGAGCGATCGTATGGTCAGGGCTGACTCGGTCATGGTCGACTCCTTCCTCTGGATGGTTACGGACCGTGACTGCAGGTCCGTCGGTCGGTACTGTACCACGAAAGATCGAGCGCATCCCGCTGTCGTCGGGCGTTCGCGGAACCACGACGCGAGTCACGAGGTTCTTGGATCGCAGGAGGTGCCACGAGCCATGTCCCTCGCCCCGATCATCAAGCGATCGGCACTTGCTGGCTGCCTTGTCATGGCCGCCGGCTGCGCCCCCCACGCCCTGCTCCGCTCCCACGTCGTGGAACAGGTGCCCCCTGGTGAGTACAACGTGAGCGTCTCGGAAGATCCTACCGGGAGTCGACAGGTCAGCGCCGTGCTCTTCGAGACGACGCGCGCCATGGTGACGCTCGACCTTCCCAGAGTGAGACACGTGGGCCCCGCGAAGCCAGGTGACTTCGGCTATCTCCTCAGGGCCGGCTTCCTGGTCCACGAAGTGCGAGGCGCCGACGGCGCCGTGACCGCCTATGTGTGGATGGCGCCGGGTCGAGCCCACGTGATGGTCTGGGAGCTCGAGCCACGGGGCGGTGTCGTGGTGACGGTGACCGGGCTGTCGAACGTGCCCGAGTCAGGCGGGGGCGGCGGCGGCGGTGGTGGTGGAGGCGCCATGTAAGTGCCGTGACGGGTGGAGGCGATAGCTACGAGGACACCTGAGACGATCCAGGGTGCCAGCGGTATTCCACGTCGGGCTCGGACTCCGGTGGCGGGCTGACCCCGAGCCTCGCCGCCACGAACCCCTGGCCCTCGTAGAAGGCGCGGCCAGCATGGTTGATCTGGAAAGTAAAGAGGCGAAGCCCAGACGGTGAGAGCCTGCGGGCATGCGCGATCAAGGTGCGCCCAAGGCCCTTCCGCTGATGATCGGGGTCGACGTAGAGCTGGTCGATGAAATCACCCGCGATGGCCAGAAATCCCGCGACACGCCCGTCGAGCTCCACCACCCAGACATCATGGCGGACGAGCACAACGTCGCGGAAGTACTCGCGATCCTCCTCCGCCGTGTGGCCCTTCCGCGCCTGGAGATCAGGAAAGGCCCGGAGGCGGGAGCGCCGCCAGAGATCGTTCACCGCGTCGAAGTCCGGGGGCTCGTATCGACGAATTTCGGGCTCGCGGGCCATTCGGGAAATCTACATCGGGTACGAACGGGAGCGGTCCACGATTTTTGCCTATCCGCGCGGCTTGCTCGTGGCCACTGCATCATCGGTCGCGTTCCTGGCTCCATCTTCGGGTGGGAGGGCGCCGCAATGCCCGGGACCCGGTGCATCTCGGCCGAGGCTGCGCGCGCCGTACCAGATCGACCAGCTCAGGAGCGCGGCCGACACGGGAAGTCCCGAGAGAACGTTCACGACCACATACAGGTCCACGCTTCCCAGTCGAAGCACGAGGAGGCGCACCGTGCTTGCCAGAAAGAGATAGCCTGCCCACGCGAGCGAGATGCGCGAGCAGGTCCGGCGAAACGTCGCCGAGGCTAGTACCTGCGGCGGGAAGTCGTACGATTCGGTGGCCAAGAGTCCCGCCAGCGGGTGTCCGACGAAGATGGAGACGAGGAAGGCGCATCCGTAGGCTACGTTCAGGATCAAGGGCGGAGTGAAGTACGCGACGGTGTTCGTCGAGGCAAGGCCTGCCGCGGCCTGCACCACCGCGACACCGAGCCCGATGGCGGCGGAAAGCCCTGACCGGCCCTGGCCGCGTTCCCAGGCATATCCGACGATCGCCAGGACGGTGGCGGCGGCGATCCCGGCGTCGAAGCCCAGGAGCCTCCAGCCGAGATAGAAGGCGAGCATCGGACCGAAGGCGTCTCGGACAAAGCGCGGCCCGCTCGCCAGCAAGAGCGCCCGCACCGGGTGGTGAGGGCGCTCCGATGGGCGAGCGGGCGGAGAAACCGTCGCCTCGACGCTCATGCCAGGATCGGCGGCGTAGGCCTACTGTTCCTCGTCCGCCTCGGCCGGCGCTTCCATCCCGCCGGAGCCCTGGCGCATCCGCTGCCACCGCGCGGCCCAGAGCCCCTTGAGCTTCTCTTTCTGATCTGCGGTGAGCTGAGCCTTGGCCTGCTCGGTCGTGCGGATGGCCGCGATGCGCCCGTCGGCCCGCATGCGCTCGATTTCCCGCACCTTAGCCTCGACCTTGCCCATGTCCACGGGATCGCTGAGGTGCAGCTCCATCAGGTCGAGCTGAGCCAGCTGCGTATCAGCCGTGCGCCGGATGGCGGCCCGCCGAGAGTCCATGCCGACCTTCCGGAGCGAATCCACCTGCTGCTGGCTCAATCCCAGCTCCTGCCGATGGCGGAGGACCATGCCGACGAACGAGCGGCCCCGCCGCATCTGCCCCGGCCCGGCGCGCTGCTGCCATCCACCGAAGCCGCGCCCTCCCTGCATCGAGGGACCACCCATGGCCCGCCCCGCCGCGTCGTCCCCGTGGACCGCCAGCGCCACGTCCGACGTCTGGGCCGTCACCGGCACGGTGAGCCCAAGGACGAGGAGCAGCCCTCCCAGCACCGCGTTCGCTCGCATACGTTCCTCCCGTGGTTGGCTCGCATCGCAGGCATCGCGCCCTGCTCGTGTCGCACCATGAGAGAGGCGCGTGAAGGAGATATGTGGAGGATGTAAAGGAGTATGAAGGGCGTACTGGGCCAATTTGCTTCGCCAGCTCTACTCAGCTCTTGCCTCGCGGCAGGGCCGCTCAGCTCGAAATGCCACGTTCTCGGTCGCCAGCAACGCTCAACGTACACGCACGTACGTCTCGCGTTGCTGGCTCCCTCGTGCGTGATAGTTCGAGGCGAGTACCGAGTTGATGAGGCTCGCAACTTGGCCCAATACGCAGCGCGAGGCCGGATTGGGGTATGCTGGCGGGCATCGTGACTCAAGCCTCCGCCGAGGTCGTGATCTGTGGCGCCGGGATCGCCGGGATCGCCACGGCCTACCACCTCGCCGTGCGCCGCGGAGTCCGCGGTGTCCTCCTCGTGGACGAGCGGCCGCCGCTCTCGCTGACCAGCGACAAGTCCGCAGAGTGCTACCGTAACTGGTGGCCCGGACCCGGCGACGACATGGTCGCCGTCATGAACCGGAGCATCGACCTTCTCGAAGAGCTGGCCCGCGAGAGCGGCAACGTCTTCCGCCTCAACCGGCGAGGCTATCTCTTCGCTACCGCGGACCCGGCACGCGTCCCACGCTTCGTGGAGACGGCACGCGAGGCGGCCACGCTCGGCTCAGGTCCGGTGCGCCTGCACGCGACGGCGGCGAGCGACTACGAGCCGGCTGCCGCGGAGGGATTCGACTCGCCGCTGACCGGCTCGGACGTGATCACCGAGCCGGCCCTCATCCGGCGCCACTTCCCTTTCCTCACCCCGGATACCCTGGCCCTGGTCCACGCCCGGCGCTGTGGATGGTTCAGCGGTCAGCAGCTCGGCATGTACCTGCTCGAGCGCGCGCGCGAGCATGGTGTCCGCCTCCTGGAAGGTCGGGTGGAGCGCATCGACACGGCGGGCGGCCGCGTGGGCGGCGTCGACATACGCGCGGCGGGCGGCCTCCAGACCATCGGGACCTCACGCGTGGTGCTGGCGGCCGGACCCCTTACCGAGGCGGCGGCCCGGATGCTCGGGATCAAGCTCCCGCTCTTCTGCGAGCTACACGCCAAGATTGCCTTCAACGACCCGCTCGGCGCCATGCCGCGCTCGGCGCCGCTGACTATCTGGACCGATCCCCAGACCATCGCGTGGTCGGAGGACGAGCGAGAGGAGCTCGCGAGCTCCCCCCGCCACCGGCGTCTCGTGGGCGAGCTGCCGGGAGGCGCGCACGGGCGGCCCGAGGGCGCCGGGGAGAGCACCTCCGTGCTCGGCATCTGGACCTATGACGCCGAGCCCGTCGAGCCTGTCTTTCCCCAGGAATTCCATCCCGCCTACGCGGAGGTCGTCCTGCATGGGATGGCGCGCATGATCCCGCATCTCTCGCCCTACCTCACGCGCCTGCCCCGCTGCTTCGTGGACGGCGGCTACTACACGAAGACGCGGGAGAACCGGTTCCTCGCGGGGCCGCTGCCCGTGGCGGGCGCCTACATGATCGGCGCGCTCTCCGGCTACGGCATGATGGCCTCGAATGGCGCGGCAGATCTCCTCGCCGACTACATCGCCGAGCGTCCGCTCCCGCGCTATGCTCCGGCCTTCCGCCTCGACCGCTACGAGAATCCCGAGTACATCAAGCTCCTCGACGCGTGGGGCGATTCCGGCCAGCTGTAGTCTAGGCGCCCTCGAAAACTTCACGCCGCGCCATCGACCGCTGGAAGGCGAGATAGCCCGCCCGAGTCATGGGGGGCTTCGCCTTGGCGACCACCTCGCGCGCGCCCGCGGCGCCGTCGGCGAGAAGATCCACGACCATGGCTGCCAGGGCCTTCGCGGGCAGGACATAGCCGAGCTGCTTGTCCACGATCGCGAAGGTCGCGGCGTGTCCCGGGCCCTGGGCCCCGCCCATGTACGGGTGGAGGACGGGAATGACCTGACTGACGTCGCCCATGTCCGTCGATCCCGAGCGGTGCGGGATGTCGCGGTAGTGCTCCTGGCCCACCAGTCCCTTCGCCGCTCGCTCGAAGAGGCTGGCCATGGTCCGATCGCACAGGAGGGGCATGGGCCCCGGCAGCGTCTCGATCTCCACCTGGGCGCCCAGGGCCAGGGCGCCGGCCCGGAGCGCGCGATCCACTTTCCCGCTCGCGTCCATCACGCCGTCCGCGTTCTTGCCCCTCACGTACATCTCGATGCGCGCTTCGGCGGGGATCACGTTCACCTGCGAGCCGCCGTGGGTAAGGATGGGATGGACACGGATGGAGTCCTCGTCGCGGAAAGTCTCCCGGATGGCATTGATTCCCGCAAGCGCGATCTGCGCGGCATAGAGCGCGTTGACGCCCATGTGCGGCGCTCCGCCGGCATGTGACGCGCGCCCCACGAATCGCGCCGTCTTCCCCACGCGGCCGTTGTTGGACGCGGGCACGCCGGCCTTGCCGTCCTCGGCACGCCAGTTGGTGTGGATCATCATGGCGAGGTCCACGTCGTCGAAGCAGCCCAGCTTCATCAGCTCCTGCTTGCCGCAGGGAAACTCGAGCTTGCCCGTGCGGATCTGCGCCTGACGCCACTCGATGTCGCCGCCCTCCTCGGCGGGGACCGCGAAGAGCGCGACCCGGCCGGCGAGATGATCGAAGGCCTTGGCATCGACGAGACCCATGGCCGCCCCCAGCATCCCGGCGACCTGCGCGTTGTGGCCACACGCATGGGCGACGCCCGTCGCGGGATCAGCCTGTGGATGGCCCGTGACGCGGAGGCCGTCCAGCTCGCCGAGCAGCGCGAAGGTCGGGCCCTCGCCCGCGCGCCCGTGCACATCCGCCCGCACGCCGGTCATGGCGAGCCCGGCGCGCGACTCCAGGCCGAGGCGCTGGAAGGTCTCGTGAACCAGGGCCGCCGTCTTGACTTCCTTGAAGCCCATCTCCGGATTCTTGAGGATGCGCTCGCCGATACCGATGATCTCGTCTGCTCGGCTGTCGATCGCCTCGAAGATGCGCCGCTTCAGCTCGTCCTTCGTCATCGGTCGCTCCTCTTCCTCTCGTAATTTTCTGACCGCCCCCGCACTCTAGCTCATCGCCTCGGGCAAGGCGAGCACGGTGCGCTCGACGAGCCCTTGATCCTCGACCGGCGCAAAGGCGGCGGCCGTGCACGGCGGGTCGAGATCGGCGAAACGGTAGGCCGCCGCCGTGCTGCCCGGCCCCTGGCCCGTGTGGCCGCTGCACCTGCCTCGAGGAGAGGCGACGTCCACCATGAGGCCGAGCCCGTAGCCCGCCGTGCGCCAGGGCCGGCCCGGAACGGGACCACCGAGAGGATGCGGCCTCTCCATGGCGTCTCGCAGATCGGACGGGAGCAGAGGGCCGGAGAGCAGGAGATCGAGGAACAGCGCGGCCTCGGCCGGAGTGCCGATCAGGAGCCCGTGATAGACCCAGCCGGGCTGATAGCGGGCCACGTTGCCCCACGCGGTGACGGTGAGATCGCTCGGGGAGCGGGCAAGCCGCACACCGGGCACGCCGAGGGGGCCGAAGACGAGCCGTCGGAGCGCCGCGTCCACTTCCTCGCCTGTCGCCTCTTCGATCAGGCGGCGGACGAAGAAGTATCCGACATTCGAGTAAGCCCACCCTTGCCCGGGCGAGAAGAGAAGCGTGTCCGCGGAGACTCGCCGCAGGAGCTCGTCCGCGCTCCACGGCTCGGCCCGCCGCGCCACCGCCTCGTGATACGCGGGAAGCCCGCCATAGTCCGGAAGACCGGCCGTATGCTGCAGGAGCTGGCGCAAGGTGAAAGGCCGCCCCGCGAGCGATGCGTCGAGCTCGAGCCTTCCTCCCGCCACGAGAACGAGCGCGCCCGCGGCCAGGGCGGCCTTCGTGAGACTCCACCACGGCGCCGGTGGAGAGAGCTGATCATGATGACCGAGCTCTCCGCCACGGACGATCGCGGTCAGGCCCGTGAAGGTGATCATGTCGCCTCGCGGGAAGGTTTGGCCGTCTCCCAGGGTCTCTACTTGGATTTCGCCAGCAGCTCCAGCGTCGCCTCCGCAACCACGGCCGGCTGCTCGCGCGGCATGAAGTGGCCGGCCGCGGGCACGACCCGGCCCTCCGTGCCCGCGGGAAACAGCGACATGAGGCGCTCCGACCGGCGCGTGAGATCGACCCCGTCCTCGGCGCCCCAGAGCGCCACGCTGGGCACGGTGATGGGCGGCCGCTCCGCGAGGCGGCGCTCCATGGCGTCGAAGCGTGGCTCGCCCGGCGCGTTGCCGTGGCGATGGCGATACGAATGGATCACCACCTCGACGAAATCGGGATTGTCGAACGAGGGCGCCGTGCGGTCCCAGGTGGCGTCGTCGAACCGCCAGGTGGGCGACCAGGTTTGCCAGAGGAAGCGGCAGATCTCGCGCCGCTTCTGCTCAAGGCCCCGGCGGCCACGCTCCGTGTTGAAATACCACTGATACCAGCTGGCGCGCTCCTCGGCCGCGGAGGCGGGAGGCGACGGCGCCACCGTGTTCTGCACGTTGTAGCCGCCGATGGTGACAAGCGCGCGCACGCGCTCGGGCGCCATGATGGCGGCGATGCAGGCCGCGCGCCCGCCCCAGTCATAGCCCGCGAGGGTGACCTGCGGCAGAGCGAGCGCCTGCATGAAGTCGAGTAGGTCCTGGCCGATGGCCGCCTGCTGCGCCATGCGCGGCGCCGCCGGGTCGAGGAAGCGCGTGGGCCCGTAGCCGCGCAGGTACGGCACGAGCACGCGATGGCCGGCCGCCGCAAGGGCCGGCGCCACCCCATCCCAGGCGCGCGCGTCGTCGGGGAAGCCGTGCAGGAGGATGACGGGGGCGTCCGCCGCGTCGCCGTGCTCCTCGTAGGCGATCTCGAGGACGGGAGTGCGGACGATGCGCGTCTCGGGCGACACGCCCGCAGACTACACGGTCAGTGACGCGTGGGCAACGAGGGGAAGACGTCAGAGCGGCCGCACCGGCAGGCAGAGCTCGCACCGGAAGACGCCGGGCTTTCCGTCCACGCCGGCGTGCCCGCGATAGACCTCGACGCAGGGACGGTCATCGGGCTGGTAACCGCTTTCCGGCAGCCACGCGCTGAACACCTGGTTCCAGGCCTCGCTGATCTCGTGGGCTCCGCCCATGAACTGCGAGACCGCGACCTTGCCTCCGGGGAGATCGACGACATTGACCCACTTGTCGGAGGGGAAGTCCTCCGGCACCACGACACACGCATCGTAGCGGCACTTCTCCGCGGCCGTGATGTGGGGGTCGTCATAGCCGATTCCCAGCTTGATGGCGGTATCCGAGGCGAGGCCGCGCGCCTCCATCCACTTCTGGAACTTCACCCACAGCTCGGGAATGCCGTGCGGTCCATAGGGACCGACATAACGCATGTAGGCGACGTGGTATGGCGGCAGCTCTCTGACCTGAATGCTCATGGCTTCCTCCTCGCGGCGTTTGCGAAGAGTATCCGGCCGGCGCGCCCGGGATGCTTTGCCTGGCTTGCGAACCTGTTTGCTTGGATTGCGCTCGTCCCGGTGGCGCGCGCTCCAGCGCGCGGCCCCGCCCTCCCGCCAGGCCGTCGCGCTCATGCCGAACCGCGCGCGGAAGGCCCGCGCGAACGTCGCCGCTGACGAGAACCCGTGGTCCAGCGCCACTTCGAGCACGCTCTGGTCCGGATGCGCGGTCAGGGCGACGGCGGCCCGTTCGATCCTCAGCCGCTGGATGAAGCCGAACAGCGTCTCTCCGGTGGTCGCCTTGAAGACCCGGTGGAAATGGAAGGGAGAGAAGGCGGCGACGCCCGCCAGGCTCGAGAGGGAGAGCTCCTCGGCGAGATGTCGACGAATATGATCGATGACGCGGTTGACCCGCTTCTCGTACTCGACCCGGTCAGGGCCGGTCACGGATCGAAAAATCTCCGGTGACGCCTCAGGTGCGCTCGAGGATGTGCAGTCCCCTTCCCCGGTCGATGAGATAGAGGAGCCCGCGGTCGTCCACCTCCACGTCGTTGCTCGACACGCGCGCCGAACCCTCCGGAGGCTCCGGGAGAAAATGGGCGACCTCCCGTGGCGCGTGCGGGTTGGCGATGTCCACGATGCGGAGGCCGTGGGCGAACCATGCCACGGGGATCTCGGGTCCGGTCACTCGCTCGCAGGGCTGATGGCAGCCGGTGAACTCCGGCTGGGAGCTGCCGTCGATCCCCGCGACCTGGAAGCTCGCGAACGGGGTGGGGCGCCGCTCGTCGGTGATGTCCACGATCCAGAGGAAAGACGGTGATCCCGGCTCGAGCTTGGCGACGTCCTCGTCCGCCACCATCATCACGCGCCGGCCGTGGAGGGGGAAAGGCACGGGCAGCGCCGTGTGCGTCGGCGTGATGAAGGGCGGGCTCCAGTCGAGCCCGGAGACGAACGTAGGCTTGGCCATGTCCTCGATATCGAGGATGACGAAGCCCCCGTGCCAGTAGCTGACGTAGAGGCGATTGGCGAGGCGGATCGGGTGGTGGCAGCGGTGCTGGCGGCCTTCCCACGAGGGGGTCTCGCCGCCCGCCGTCCATTGCCCCGGCATCCACCAACGGCCCACCTCTTGCGGGCGGCTCGGGTCGGCGAGGTCGAGGATCAACACGATATTGCCGACGTACCCGTCCATCTCGGGAGAGAGGTAGGCGTAGCGGCCGTCGAAGGTGAAGCGATGGACTCCCGCGCCGCCGCAGGCCCAGAAGGTGATCTCGCGGGGCCGACTCGGATCCGAGACGTCGTAGATCCCGAGCCCGCCCTTTGCGCCGGCGGGCGGCCGGTGGGCTGGCTGGGCCTCGCGATTCACGAGCATGAGATCGTTGGCCGCGCGGACCTTGTGCGAGTGCGTGCCCGCGGGAACCTCGAGGGTGGCGAGCTGCTTGGGCGACGCGGGATCGCTCACATCGACGAGCGTCGTGCCGTGCGGGGCCTTCATGTGCGCGATGTAGGCGACCTCGCGGTCGACGACGACCTGGCCGCCCCCCGGGCAATCGAAATATCCCACCTGCTTCAATCCGTGCGCGCTGGCCACACCGGTCATGATTCTCTCCTTTTAAGTCAGGGGGGAGCGATCGCCGCTCCTCCCCCGACACCCCCCCACCGATAAGGCTCGCGGAAGGTGTTCAGTGCTCTATGCGTCGTGCCTATGAGTCAGGGGGAGCGATCGCCTGTCTTGTTAAGGGTTGGCTCGGCTCGCTTTCGGCTGCACCTCACACTGCAATCCCCGACACGTCTTGCCTGGTGACGGCCTGATTCAAGGTGTCCTCGTCTCTACGCGTCTTGCTTGATGATTTCCTGGATCTTGTCGGGGGGCACGGCGATCTTCACGCCGGCGCGCTCTTCCTGCAAGAGCATGGCGACCCGTGAGTCGCGCGCGCCCCATCCGCGATTAAGCGCTTCCGTCAGCTCATCGAGGGCGAGATTGGCCATGCGCATGGGCACACCCAGCTCGCGCGCGAGCGCGGTGGCCAGCGTGACATCCTTGTGGGCCAGCTTGAGGCTGAAGGCCGGCGGCTCGAAGGTGCCGGGCAGGAACTGATCGATGAGGCCATCGAAGGTGCGTCGACGGCCGCCCGCCCCTTGGCGCACCGCCTTCCAGAGGCCGAGAGGCTCCACACCCGCCTTGACGCCCATGGTGAAGACCTCGGCCAGCGCGGTCTGGATGGCATAGCCCGCGCAGTTGTGCACGAGCTTGGCCACGGAGCCGGCCCCGATGGGGCCGACGTAGTAGGGCTGGTCGCCGATCGCGTCCAGCACGGGCTTGAAGCGGTCGTAGATTTCCTTGTCGCCGCCGACCCAGAGGGCGAGCTTGCGCGTCCTGGCCCCCTTGGGGCCTCCGCTCACCGGCGCGTCGAGGAGGTGCAGCCCCTTGTCCTTGAAGAGGGCGTGAAGGCGCCGGATGAGCGCGGGCGAATTGGTCGAGAGATCGAAGTAGGCCGCCCCCTTGCGCATGCCCGAGACGAGTCCGTCCGCGCCCAGGGCCACCGCCTCGACCTCGACGGGCCCCGGCAGCGAGGTGAACACCACCTCGACGGCCGCGGCGACCTCGCGCGGAGTGTCCTTCCACTGCGCCCCCGCGTCGACATGGGGCTTGGCCACCTCGCGGCGCACATCGTGCACCCACAGCTCGTGCTTGGCGGCCTGCAGGTTGGACGCCATGCTGGCGCCCATGGTGCCGAGTCCGATGAATCCGACCTTCATGCCGTCTTCTCCTCGAAGACCTGCTTGACCACCTTGGCGGCGGACATGGCGCTGGGCCAGCCCGCGTAGAACGCCATGTGGGTGATGATCTCGGAGATCTCCTCTTTGCTGACGCCGTTGGCAAGGGCGCGCTCGGTATGGCCCTTGAGCTGCTCGGGTCGGTACATGGCGATGAGGGCCGCCACCGTGATGAGGCTGCGGTCCCGCTTGGAGAGCCCGGGGCGCTCCCAGATATCTGGATACAGAAGCGTCTCGGTGATTTCGATGAGCCTCGGGATGACTGAACGGACCTCGTTGCGGGCAGATGGCACGATTGCCGGCTTGCTCATACGGCCTCCTTGAGCCTGGGATTCACGCCTCACACGCGTGGCATCCTCGCACGAGACGCAAGACTTCGCCATGCCCACCGGCCGCCCGCGGGGCTTAGAGAGGCTCAGCGGTGGGGGGGTGTCGGGGGTGGAGCGGCGCTCGCTCCCCCCTGACTTAACATAAGATGTGCCCATGCCGGCCTCGTATCTCTCTCCCAAGACGCGGATCGCCAGGAGCCCGATCCACGGCCGGGGCCTTTTTGCCTCGAAGGCCGTGCGCAAGGGCGAGATCGTGGCCATCAAGGGCGGTCACGTTCTGGACCGCCGGACCCTGCAGCGGATCCGCCGCCGGATCGCCGAGTCCTATCTGCAGATCGATGACGAGTTCTACATCGGCGCGGTGACGGGCCGCGAGGTCCGGAGGAACAAGATGTTCATCAATCACTCGTGCGAGCCCAATGTGGGGATCCGAGGGCAGATCACCTTCGTCACCCTTCGCGGGATCAAGGCGGGCGAAGAGCTGACCTACGACTGGGCCATGGAGGAGAATTCGCCCACAGTGACGGCGTGTCGCTGCGGGGCCCGACGCTGCCGGAAGACCCTGACGGGGCAGGACTGGAGGATCCCGCGCCTGCGGAGGCGATACCGCGGCTACTTCTCGGCCTATATCCAGGCAAAGATCGATCCGAGGTAGTCAGTGGGTGGCCGTCCGGGCACCGCCCGTCAGAGCTGGCTTCGAACCGGCACCGTGAGGAACTCGAGAAAGCGTCTCCACAGGCTGCGCGCGCGCCAGCTCTGAGGATCGGTGGGGCGTGCGTGGGTGAGGTCGTCTTCGAACACCTTCTCGAGGCGTTCCGCAATCTCCCGGTCATAGGCGATCAGGCTGATTTCGTCGTTGAGCGCCAGGGAGCGATTGTCCATGTTGGCGCTCCCCACCATGGCCCACGCGCCGTCGATGGTCATCGTCTTGGCATGGAGGAGTCCGGCCTGGTACTCGAAGATCTCCACCCCGGCATCGAGGAGACGGCCGAACCCCGCGCTGCTCGCGGCCACCACCAGCTCGTGATCGATGGCCCCCGGCAGCAGCAGTACGACGCGCACGCCACGCGCTCGCGCGCTGAGCAGCGCATCTCGGATCGTCTCGTCGGGCACGAAGTAGGGGTTGGTAAGATAGATCGACCGGCGTGCGGAGGAAATGGAGAAGAGGTACATCGTGTACATGGTCAGGCTGCCGCGTCCGGGCGAGCTGCGGAGGACCTGCGCCCGCACCTCGCCGCGACGCTCCTGGCGCGGAAAGTACGCCGGGCCGCCCAGGGCCTTCCCGGTGGTCTCCAGCCAGTTCTCGACGAATGCGGCCTGCAGATCGGTGACCGCGTGGCCCTCGATCCGGACGTCGGTCTGTCGCCAGTATCCCTCGCGCCGCCCATTGCCCATCCACTTCGAGCTGGCTCCGGAGCTCCCCGTGAACCCGATGCGTCCGTCGACCACGAGAATGCGACGATGATTGCGATTGTTGATCTCGCCGATCGTCGGCACCTCCACGGGATGGAAGCTGGCCACCTCGCACCCGGCCTCGGTCAGACTGTCTCGAAGCTCGGCGGGCATGCCCAGCGATCCGATCCCATCCACGAGCACGTGGCCGCGGACGCCCGCCCGACAACGCTCACTCATGGCCTTGACGAGGGCGCGCGCGGGCGGGCCCGTCTCGTAGAAGTACTGCGCGTACGTGAACGTGCTCTGCGCCGAGCGAATGGCCTCGAGCTGAGCCGGGAAGATCTGCTCACCGTTGAGGAGCAGATCGACGCGGTTGCCCCACCGGATCGGCGCCGCCGTGTACGCCTCGAACGTCGGGGCAAAGGAGGGATCCCCGATCTCGACCTCGGGGAAGACGAGAGGCAGGGGGCCCCGTGCGCACCCAGCCAGCGCGGCGCTCAGCGCGCCGGCAACCACGAGCAGGCAAAGGTGGGCCTTGACGTGGCAACGCCGAGGCCGACGGCCATCGGAAGTCATGCCTGCCCGGAACGAATTATTGCTCATCGGGCCGGGGCCCACAACCAGCATTGGGGCTAGAGGAGTGCGATCGATGAGGAGTGGGGGAGCCAGTGTCAGTCTCCTGAGGGTCGCGGCCATCGCGATCATGGTGGCGCTGGCCGGCTGTGCCGCGCCGCGCAGCCGCGTGGCCACGCCGCCTCCCGAACCCATGGCCGACGCGATCCAGCGAGGCCCGGCCTCCTGGTATGGTGAGCCCCATCATGGCCGGCGCACGGCGAGCGGTGAGATCTACGACATGCACCAGCTCACGGCCGCGCACCCTACCCTGCCCTTCGGCACGCGCGTGCTCGTGACGAATCTCAAGAACGATCGCTCGGTCGAGGTGCGGATCAATGATCGCGGGCCCCACGTGGCCGGTCGCATCATCGACGTGTCATACGCGGCCGCGCAGAAGCTGGATGCCCTCTCCCGGGGGTCCTTCCCGGCGTGGATTCGCGTGCTTTCCGTGCCGCCCCGATAGTCGTCGCGGGCCGTTCCCCCAGGCTACGTCGGCTTTTCGGCGCGGAAGTACAGGAACAGCGCGGCGTGATCGCGCCAGCCGCGCTGACTGGGATGGGCCCGGCAGTACTCTTCAGACGGCCGCGGTTCTTCGATCTGCCTGAGCACGAAGCCGGCGTCGATGAGCCCGTTGACGTATTCCGAGAGGGTGCGATCGAACCTCGGCACGGCGAACTCCGGCGCCTCGGGCGGGGCATCCGTGAAGCGCCAGCGCTCGACCCAGCCGGCGGGATTGAAATACTCGCTGATCATCCACTTGACCTTGACCCCGTCCTCGTTGCGAAGCCACCTGCCTCCCTTGGTGATGAAACAGGGATGCGTGATGCTGAAGACGAGGAGCCCACCGGGGCGAAGCACGCGGAAGCTCTCCCGCATCGCGAGGTCGAAGCGAGGGCCGTCCATGAGCGCCATGAACGAGATCACCGCGTCGAAGCGTCCGGGCGGGAACACGCCGAGGTCCGTGTACGAGGTGCGCACGTACTGAATTCCCAGCGGCGCGCGGCGCTCTTCTGCGAGGGCCAGCCCGATCATGCGCTCCGAGATGTCCACCCCGGTGAGGTGCGCCCCGCGGCGCGCGAGGATCCGCGTGTTGTGCCCTTCTCCGCATCCCGCGTCGAGGACCTGCTTGCCGCGGAGATCGCCGGCGAACTCCAGGAAGGCCGGGTTGTTCAGGAGCTCGCGGGCGATGTCGTGACCCTCGCGGACTTCCCGGCTCCACGCCTCCGCGTTCTCGTTCCAGTAGCGGGCGACGTCTTCTTCGGAAAACCCCGCGTCGGTCATGGCCTCCGATCCTGCCAGACGGCCGGTCGAGCGGTCAAACCCGATCACCTACCGTCGCGGGTCAGGTTGGGCGCTGGCACTGGGGCAAGTTGCGAGCCAGACGAGGCGCGAGCGGGTCGGCAGCCCGAGGCGTACGTGGGTGTACGTTGAGGGCTTGCCGGCCCGCTCGCAACGTGGCAGTTCAAGCTGAGCGGCTCGGCCGAGAGGCGAGAGCTGAGTAGATCTGGCGAAGCAAATTGCCCCAGTGCCTCACGAGCTGTCGCTAGCGCACTCGCCAGTGGCCCTCGACCCACACATAACCACCGCGCCGCGGCGCCCAGTGTCCAGGGGCCCACACATAGCCCGGCGTGGCCGGGACGGCCCAGTAGCCCGGCACCCACATATAGCCCCCGCGTCGCCATGCCCAGTGCCCCGCCACCCAGACGTACGCGGGACCCGGAGCTCCGGGAACGACCTCCACTTGCGGTGGGGGCAGCGGCGGGGGCGTCCTCACCACGACAGGCTCGGCCACCACACAACCCGTGAGAAGGATCGCCGCGGCCAGCCCCATCACGACGGCGCGAAGCGAATGCCAGCTCATCGGCGGCTCGATTGCGCGACGGCGGGCGCCGCTACAACGCCGATCTTCATGAGCTTCCTCCTGGAGAGTACGCGACGGGCGTGTCACGAAGGATCCGTCCGTGTAGCGCAAGATCAGCGAGCGGGTGAACCGGGAAAGGAGGCCCTG
>QHSC01000380.1 GCA_003220345.1 Candidatus Rokuibacteriota bacterium
GATCAACAGGGTGACGTAGACGGAGCGGATGGCTTCCCGGACGAAGAGCGTGGTGTCGTAGCGGATCGCGTACTTCATGCCCTCGGGGAACTGCTTGCTCATCTCGGCCATGGCCTTGTAGACGCGATCGGCGACCTGGATGGCGTTGGCGCCCGGCAGGGCGAACACCACGATCTGCGCCGCCTTGTGACCGGTGAATCGCGAGAAGTTGCTGTAGCTCTGCTGGCTCAGCTCCACCCGGCCGACGTCGCGCAGGCGTACGAGCTGCGGCGCGGTGCCGCTCGTCGACTTGATCGTGATCCCCTCGAACTGGCTTGCATCGGAGAGCCGGCCGAGGGCGTTGATCGTGAACTGGAAGGGCTGGTTCTCCGGGACCGGCGGGCCGCCGATCTGCCCGGCCACCACCTCGATGTTCTGTCCCCGGATGGCGGCCAGGACATCGGCGGTCGTGAGCCCGAAGGTCTGCAGGCGCTTCGGGTCCAGCCAGACCCGCATGCTGTAGGGGCCGGCTCCGAATATCCGGATCTGGCCGACGCCCTGGATCCGGGCCAGGGGGTTCTGCAAGTTGATGATCGCGTAGTTGGAGAAGAAGGTCTCGTCGTAGCGATCGTTCTCGGAATAGAGGCTCGCCACCAGCAGGATGTTGGGGGAAACCTTGAGGATCGTAACGCCCTGCGCGGTGACGCCTCCCGGTAGCTGAGCGAGGGCGGTATTGACGCGGTTCTGGACCAGGGCCAGCGAGGTGTCGAGGTCCGTTCCCACCTCGAAGGTGATGGTGAGGGCATACGAGCCGTCGCTGGCGCTCGTCGAGGACATGTAGATGGAGTTCTCGACGCCGTTGATCGCCTGCTCCATCGGCACCCCGATGGTCGCCGCCACGACCTCCGCGCTCGCTCCCGGATACCGCGTGCTCACCTGGATGGTCGGCGGCACGATCTCGGGATACTGGGCGACGGGCAGCCCGTAGAGGAACACCCCCCCGAGGATGACGGTGACGAGGGCGATGACGTTGGCAAAGATCGGGTGCTCGATGAAGAACTTGGAGATCACGGCGCCGCCTTCTTGTCCGGAAGCGAGGGACGGGCCTCCGGCCCGGGCGCGCCCTCTCGCTCGGGGGTGACCGGCCGGCCCGGCGCGGCCTTCAGCACGCCGTTGACGACGACCCACTCCCCGCCGGTGAGACCGGTGGCGATGACCCGCCGGCTCTCCACCGCGGCACCGGTCGTGATGGGGCGGCGCTCCACCACGTTCTTGTCGTTCACCACCAGCAGATAGTCGCCCTGCTGGTCGTGCCCGATCGCGACCTCGGGAACCAGCAGGGCACTGCGCTGCTCGAGCGGCACGCGCACCCGGGTGTAAAGGCCCGGCAGGATCTTGCCGTCCGCGTTGGGCAGGACGCCCCGCATCAGCAGGGTGCCGGTGGTCGTCGCCAGGTTGATGGCAGCGAAGTCGAGGTAGCCCTGGTGGGGATAGCCGTCCTCATTCGGCAGCCCGGTCTGGACCGGCCACTTCCGCCCGTCCGTGGGGCCAGGGATTCCGCGCGTGACCTTGAGCAACCGCGCCAGGTCGAGATCGCTGATGTTGAAGTAGACGTAGATCGGGTCGATCTGGTTGATCTGGGCCAGGACCGTGCTGTTGCCTCCCGATCCGACGAGATTGCCGGGGTCCACCAGCCGTCGATCCATCCGGCCGTCGAACGGGGCCGTGACCAGGGTGTAGTTCAGGTTGAGCTTCGCCAGGTCTCGCTGGGCCTCCGCGGCGCGGAGGTTGGCCGCGGCGTTGTCTCGCTGGTAGAGCCAGTTGTCGATGTCGGACTGGGCCGCCGCGTTGTCCTGGATCAATTTGGAGTAGCGCGTCAACTGAGATTCGGTCCATTGCAGCTGGGCCCGATATTGCGCGATCGTCGCTTCTGCCTGCCGCAGGTTGTCCTCGTAGGTGTTCTGTTGGATGAGGAAGAGCGGCTGGCCCTTCT
>QHSC01000381.1 GCA_003220345.1 Candidatus Rokuibacteriota bacterium
AGATCTTCGACGGCCTCATCCGGCGGCCCCACGGCATCCTCCTGGTGACGGGACCCACGGGATCGGGCAAGACCACGACGCTCTACGCCGGGCTCGACAAGATCAACTCGCCGGAGAAGAAGATCATCACCATCGAAGACCCGGTCGAGTACCAGCTGGCCGGGGTGAACCAGATCCCGGTGCGGCCCAAGATCGGGCTGTCCTTCGCGACCGGGCTGCGCCACATCGTGCGCCAGGATCCCGACGTCATCATGGTCGGTGAGATTCGTGACCTCGAGACCGCCGAGATCGCCATCCAGGCCGCCCTGACCGGGCACCTGGTCTTCTCGACCCTGCATACCAACGACGCGCCCAGCGCGGTCACCCGGCTGCAGGACATGGGGGCCGAGGCCTACCTCGTCGCCTCCGTGCTGAACGGCGTCCTGGCCCAGCGGCTGGTGCGGCGGATCTGCTCCGCCTGTCGGGCGCCCTATCAGGCCGATCCGGGCGACCTCCTCGCCCTCGGCGTCACCGACGCCACGGGCGTCGAGCTCTGGAGTGGCAAGGGTTGCGACGACTGCCGCGGCACCGGCTACCGGGGCCGCACGGGCATCTACGAGCTTTTCGTGATCAACGAGGAAGCCCGGGGCCTCATTCTGAGCAAGAAGCCCTCGGGAGTGATCCGGCGCCATGCCATCGAGCACGGGATGGTCAGCCTGCGCGACGATGGCTGGGTCAAGGCTCGGGCGGGCGTCACCACGGTCGAAGAGATCCTGCGGGTCACGCAGGAAGACACGTAGGTCCGTTGTCCGAAACGCAGCTCGATTCGCTCTGCCCCGTTGAGGGGCCACCGAGAGAGGCGC
>QHSC01000226.1:0-7752 GCA_003220345.1 Candidatus Rokuibacteriota bacterium
GTCAGGCCGAAGCGATCGGCGATCGCGTCGACCAGCTCACGGTGGTAGTCCACGATCTGCGGCGATCGGAAGAGACACGGGATGATGTACCTCGCCACCTCGTCCGCCGCGGACACCTCAGCCTGCCCGGATCCCGACCGTCTCGAGCGCCAGCTCGAAGTCGCCCGCCCAGTCCCCGTAGCCCAGGAGCTCGCGCGCCGTCGCTCCGGGCACGGCCGCCGCTCCGAGCAACGCGCGGTAGAGACGAGGCACGGGGACGAAGATGGCTTCCTCGGCGCTCCGGGCCGACGCGAGCAGGAGACATGGCTGATCACCCGCCACGTCGATCACCAGTCCCCGGTCGGCCGTCCATCCGACGGGCTGGCCGTCCAGGCGGGCCACGACGCGCTCGCGCAAAATCCTGGCGCGCTCGACGCGGCGGAGCCGCTCGGCGAGGGGAGGCCCCGCATAGCTCCAGCCGGTCCGATCGGGCGGCCGCGCTGCCATGGCATCACGCTCTTTGGACATGACGTAGATCTGACCGCGGCGCTCCGGCTCGAAGAAGGAGCCGAGCATCTCCGCGCGAAAGCTCGGGAGCGCCTCGAGCTGTACGCGGCAGAGCTCGGTGCCGAAGGCCGGTATGACCGCGGAGGAGACACGGACGGCGGGGCCGTCGGCGGGAATCACCACGAAGGCACTCCGGAAGAGCGCGGGCTCCAGCGGCGAGATGAAGTCGGGACCGGGAACATAAAGGAAATCGCGCCACGACGTCGCCAGCGCGGCGACGAGCGCGCGCTCGGCTGGTGGTAGGGGCAGCTCTATCGTGTTCGCCGTCACTCCGAGCCTGCGCTCGCTCCCCGCGGGAGGCGGGAGTGAAGTTAGCGGCCGCCCCGCCCCCGCGGATGCCCGCTGTGACCGCTCCCACCGCTGCGGCGCCCGCCGTGGCCGCCGCTCGGCCCGCCGCGCCCGCCACCGGGCCCGCCTCGCCCACCGCCGCCCGGCCGCCCGCGCGCCGCCATCCGCGCGCGCTTCTCCTCGGCATACTTCCGGCGCTCCTCGCTCGTGGGCTTGATCTCGGGCAGGTACCACTCGTCCTCCGCCCACTCGACGGGAATCTTCTGGCCGATGAACTTCTCGATGGGCTCGATCTGGAGCGCGCCCGCCTCGTCGGCCAGGCTGATGGCATCGCCCGAGGCCCCCGCGCGCGCCGTTCGGCCGATGCGGTGGACATAGTCTTCGGGGTCCTGGGGCAGGTCCCAGTTGACCACATGGGTGACGCCCTCGATGTGCAGTCCTCGCGAGGCGACATCGGTGGCCACCAGGATGGGCAGCTCGCCTTCCTTGAAATCGTTGAGAATCTTGAGCCGCTTCTTCTGGTCGACGTCGCCCGTGAGGGCCCGGGCCTGCCAGCCGTTGCGCCCCAGACGATCCTCGAGCCGCCGTGCCTCCTCGCGCGTGTTCGAGAAGATCAGGATGCGGCTGCCGCCCTCGCGCTTGAGGAGACCCAGGAGCAGGTTGAACTTCTCCTCGCGCCCGACGTGGAAGAGCACCTGGACCGCGTTCTCCGCCGTCTTCTGCAGCGGGGTGACGGAGATCTGCGTCGGGTTGTTCATGAACTCCCAGGTCAGCTCCATCACCCGGAAGGACAGCGTGGCGGAGAAGAGGAAGGACTGGCGCTTCTCCGGCTTGGGCAGCTTGCGCAGGATGAAGCGCAGGTCGGCGATGAAGCCCATGTCGAACATGCGGTCGGCCTCGTCGATGACGAGCACCTCGACGCGCTGGGGCGACCAGACGTGCTGCTTGAGGTAGTCGATGAGCCGGCCCGGAGTGCCCACGAGCACGTCGCAGCTCTGGCGCAGCTCCTCGCGCTGCTTGTTGTAGTCGATGCCGCCGTAGACGGCCAGGATACGCAGCCCGGTGTGCGCGCCCAGGAGCCGCGCGTCGGCCTCGATCTGGACGACCAGCTCGCGGGTAGGGGCGATGATGAGCACGCGGGGCGCGGTCGGCCCGCTCTTGGCGGGCGCGGGGTGACGCAGACAGCGCGTGAAGGCGGCGATCAGGAACGCGGCCGTCTTGCCCGTGCCCGTCTGGGACTGGCCGGCCACGTCCTTGCCCTTCAGCGCGAGGGGCAGCGTGCCTTCCTGGATGGGCGTGGTGACCACGAACCCCGCGTCGCGGATGCCCTGGAGCACCTGCTCGGGCAGATCCAGCGAGATGAAGTCGAGCGGGCTCATGAGGTGGCGGCCGTCTCGGTGGGAGGCGCCTGGGCCTTGCGCTTTCTCACGGCCAGCCGCGCGCAGATGATGCCGACTTCGTAGAGGATGCAGAGGGGCCCTGCCATCAACGTCTGGTTGATCATGTCGGGCGTGGGGGTCAGCACGGCGGCGATGATGAAGTTGATGAGGATGGCGTACTTGCGGTTCTTCGAGAGGAATTGTGGGGTCACCACCCCGATGAGAGCGAGCACGGTGATCACCACGGGCAGCTCGAAGACGACACCGAAGGCCAGGGCGAACTTGATCACGAAGTCCGTGTAGTTCGCCACCGTGATCATCGGCTTCCAGCCCTTTTCCTGTCCGAAGGTCACGAGGAAGTTCGACGCGTAGGGAATGATCACGAGCATGGCGAAGGCGCCACCGATCAGGAACAGAAGCGAGCCCACGACGATGAAGGGCGCGGCGTACTTCTTCTCGTGCGCGTGCAGGCCCGGGGAGACGAACTTCCAGACCTGGTAGAGGATGGCGGGCATGGAGATGAAGATGGCCAGCACCATGGCCACCTTCATCCAGGTCCAGAAGGCCTCCGTGGGCGAGGTGAACACGAGCTCGGTATGCATCTTCGCGAGCGGCTTGGAGATGAAACGCATGGCGGGATCGGTGACGAAGAATGCGATGACGAGCCCTACCCCAGCCGAGCCCAGCGCCCACACGATGCGCGTGCGCAGCTCGCCCAGGTGCTCCATGAACGACATCTTGCCGAGCGCGCGCTCCTGCTCGGGATCGGAGGCGGCTTGCTCGTCGGTCATCACCACTCCGTCAGGAAATGCCGCAGCTGGCCCACCCCGCGACCGAGGGCGAAGCCATCGCGGATGGCCTTGGTGACGTAGGCCTTGGCCTCCCGCACCGCCTCCCCGAGCGGCCGGCCCTTCGCGAGCCCGGCCGCGATGGCTGCCGAGAAGGTGCAGCCCGTGCCGTGGGTGTTGGACGACTCGACACGCGGGACCTGAAAGGCCGTCACCTCGCGCCCGTTCCAGAGGATGTCCACGGCATCGCCCTTGAGGTGCCCGCCCTTGACGAGGACGTGACGCGCGCCGAGCTTGCCGATGCGCCGCGCGGCCTCTTCCATGTCTTCGCGGTTCGAGACCGTGATGCCGCTCAGCACCTCCGCCTCGGGCAGATTCGGCGTGACGACGAGGGCCAGGGGCAGGATGTGGCGGATCAGCGCCTCGACGGCATCGGGCTGGAGGAGCGAGTCGCCGGACTTCGCGACCATGACCGGGTCCACCACGAGCTTGTCGATGGGATGCTCGGCGAGCGCGCCGGCCACCGCCTCGATGATGGGCGCCACGGAGAGCATGCCGCACTTGGCCGCGTCCACCCCGAAGTCCTCGAGCACGGAGCGGAGCTGGCGGGCCACGAAGGCGGGCGCGAGGTTCTCCACGCCCTGCACGCCCACGGAGTTCTGCGCGGTCACGGCCGTGATCACGGACAGGCCGAAGACCCGGTAGGCCGAGAAGGTCTTGAGGTCCGCCTGGATGCCCGCGCCGCCGCCGGAATCAGAGCCGGCGATGGTCAGCGCTTTGGGGATCGACATGGCCTCCTAGTATACGGGATACGAGAACACCGGCATAGGCATCAGATAGTTAGGCGGCACCTATATTCTCGCCGAGCGCACCGGAAGAAGTGATGCGGGCTGGTCAGCCCTCGCGGGCCTTGGCCAGGATGATCTCGCTCGCCTTCTCGGCAATCATGTAGATCGGCGTCACGATGAAGAAGCCCGGGATGCGCGGGAAGACGGAGGCGTCGACCACGCGCAAGTTCTGAACGCCAATCACGCTGAAGGTGCCGTCGACAACCGCGTTCGGGTCATTGGCTCGGCCTATCGGATTGCTGCAGGACGCGTGATGGCCCCACGCGTGGTCTCTCACGAACCGCGCGATCTCTTCCCGCGTGCCGACCTGAGGCCCGGGGATGAGCTCCGCCTTGATGGCACGGTTGTGCGCACAGATCTTCCGGACGAATTCGACACCGTCGACGACGGCCTCCAGATCGGTCCCGGCGCCGTCGGTGCCCTCGTCGAAATATTTGAAGTTGATCTCGGGGGTGTCCCGCGGGTCGGCTGTCCGTAGCCGCACGAACCCTCCCCTGTTCTGCGTGTGCGCTTTCAGGATTGTCCAGGTCAGGAGGTTCTTCTTGCGCACGGACTCCCTGGAATATCCGGGGTAGTAGCCCTCGAACCGACCCGGGACTGCGAAGATGAAGAGATCGGGATCCGTCTGCCTCGCGCCCGACCTCCTCACGATCCCGAGCGCCGAGCCGTTGGTGGTGTACACACCTCGACCGTTCTGCCAGTCGACATAGCAAGGGTCGCCCGGCTGATTCGGGAGCGGAGGCGCGAAGGTGGCGCCGGCGAGGATCTTCCAGTCTTCCGTCATCTCCGAGACAACACCGACCTCGTAGCGGTCCTGGAGATTGGCGCCGACGCCGGGCCGGTCGACCAGGCACCGGATGCCCTTGTCCTCGAGATGCGCAGCCGGCCCGATCCCGGACAGCATGAGCAGCTGCGGTGAGTTGAAGGCGCCCGCCGAGATGATGACCTCACGCGCGCAGTAGTATTCCTTCACTTCATGGTCGCCGGCCGACGCGTTGGGGTCCGCTCGGTAGAGGTGCTCGCCCTCCCAGCACTCCACACCGATGGCGCGATTGTCGGCGTCGAACAGGATCCGCGTGGCGAGGTTGCTCATGCGGATGACGAGCCGATCGGGGTGCGCCTCCCGGGTCGCGCCGATCAGCTCGCGCGTGCCGGCCCGGCGGCCGCCCAGCGTCGACAGGGGCGCGAAGCACACGCCCTGGAACTGCGGCTCGCGCCAGTCATTCGGGTCTCGCGGCCGGAAGTCGGGTACAAGCCCGCTCAGTCCTTGCGCCCACGCCACCTTGACCGCCTCCAGGCATGTCTCGACGAGCGCGGCGTCGCCGAAGGCCAGGGTGAGATCGGGCCCCGTCGTACTCAGCCAGCCCTCGTACCCGTGCCGTGTCGGGTTCGGCTGGCCTGCCCCTGGTCGATCGACGTATCCGCAACGCTCGAGCCGCTCGAAGTAGGTGCGCATGCGGTCCGAGCGCCACGAAGCGTCGCCCGTCAGCTCGGCGATGTGGTCCCAGTCGCTGGCGTGGCCATAGACTGTGATCATCGCGTGATGGGCGGTGCAGCCACCGAGCGTCCCCGCCCGCGGATAGAAGACGCCGTCCTTCTCCGAGCGGAACTTCCAGTCGAGCCGGGATCGGTCGAGACTTCCATAGTGGCGCACGAAGAACGCCCACGATAGGTCGGGGTCCTCGGTGGCGAATCCATGAAACGAGGGCACCGAATAGGCGGCCGGCTCGGGCGCCTGGCCCGCCTCGATCAGGCCGACCTTGTAGCCGGCCCTGGCGAGGTTCGCCGCTACCGGGCCGCCACCCGCGCCGGATCCGATCACTATGTAGTCGAAATCCGGATGTGCCGGACTGCCCATGACCGCTCCTCTACCTACATCGTCTTGAGATACTCGATGAGGGCCCGCTTGTCGGCGTCGGGCAGGTCGGTGCCGAAGTAGTGCCCTTTGTCTTCTATGAAGTCAGGGCAGGAGTTCAGCTCATAGAGGTCGGGGACGAGGGTCATCAGCCGCTGGGTCGCCACATCGCCCGTCAGCCCCTCCCGCTTGATATCCTTCAACGCATCGATCGTACGCAACAGCAGCCGGGCCAGACGCGCATCCTTGAAGAATCCGCCCAGCTCGAGGTTTGTGTTGGCAAGCAGGTTGATCGGCGTACCCTCCGGGATCGGTCCTATGCGCACGTTTCCATTCTCGTCCGCATAGGCGCCGAGTGCGGCGGGGAGATACGATCGCGGGATCTGGAGCCAGCTCTCCACTTCCGTGCGCCAGATCGAATCCTTGCCCAGACGACGCTCCGGCCACAGGAGCTTGGTGACGGCATCGTTGAACGCCTCCATCCGCTGGGCGGTCGTGACACCGTGCACGTGCTTGCCCAAGGCGTTGTTGTGGAAGAAGGGCGCGCTCATCCACACGCTGACGAGTGACGGCGGACGGTAGTACCCGCGGCCGCCTCCCGGCACCTCCCACACTCGGTCTTTGCCCGTGAACGGATCCCACACTTGGATGGGGCCCACCGGGGGCAGGGTCTTATACGTCTCCGACGAGAAGTTATCCCACACGTGGCCTCGGATCGAATTCGAGGCAACGGCCCGGGTTGCGTTCGTCTTGATCACGGTAACGGGGTAGCGCACCTCGCTCCCCAAGAAGTTCCCATCGAGGAAGTCCGGCCGCATCACCGCTTCCTCGAACCACCGTCGCCCCTCCGGCGAGCGCGGGTCGACGCCCGCGGGCGGCTGCTTGCTCGAATGGCAACTGGCGCAGCGCTGGGCGAAGACGCGCTTGCCCCGATCGAGGAGGACAGCGTCTGCGGTGAGGTGCTGTGTGCCCCCGGGCGCCGCCGCGAGCTTCACCGGCTTCGCAACTCGCACGAAGTAGGCGGCCAGCGCCGGGGAGTGCGCCTCGCTCCAGTTCCAGTGCGGAGAGAGCCGCTGGGCGTCGCTGACACGGATCGGCGATTGCTTCTTGATGCCGAGCATCGGCCCGAAGTGGCGGATCCACTCCTCCCAGTACTCGCCGATGTTGACATAGACACGGCTGAGGGCAGCCTCGAAGCCGACGGAGTCGGCGCCCTCCTTCAGCACGCGCGGCGTGACCTGGGGATTCCTCACGCCGCGCAGGTCGAGGGCGCCACCCGTCACGCGCTCCGCGACCGCTCCCTGCAAACGGCCGGCAATCTCGAAGATGCCGTTCATCGTTCCTGGATTGTTCAGGTAGTCCGTGGCGATGAACGAGGTGTCGAGGGTGCCGGGGGGATTTGATTTCAGAATCTGATAGACGAAGTTGTCCTTGGCCATGCCGACGCCGAAGACTTCCCAGACCTTGAGGAAGTGCTGGCCGACATAGTCACTCAGGTTCACGTACTCCGGCTCGGCAGGGTCGGCGGGCGGGTTCGTCGGATCAGGGCCCGTGTGGCAGAACGAGCACGCCATGCCGACCATGTACGGCCGTTCGAGGTTCTTGTCGTTGTAGTAGGAGGGATCCTCGTAGTACCGCTTGGCGTCCCACCGCGCCCGCGCCGCCGCGTCGAAGCGAGGATTCGGGAAGAGTCGCAACCCCATGATCCCGCTGGACCGCCCGTAGGTGCGGGTGTCGATCCGCGTGTCGAAGTCGTAGCGCGGCTCGCGCGGACCATCAATGAACAGACCGTGCGCGTCGGGCTGCGTGGGCCGCCGGTATCCCGGCTGGTTCATCACGCCGAATTTCTCGAATCGCTGATCGCGGCGCCACGTGACGACCTTGAGGAGATCCGCCGCGCCGTAGGCGTTCATGGCCAGCCAGTTCCAGAACCCCGCGTTGTCGCCCGACCACAGATTCCACACGATGCGGCCCTTCAGCTCGTCAGGCGTGAGCTCGACGGGCCGTCCGTGAAAGCTCATCCCGGGGAATGGGTCGAACGTCACCTC
>QHSC01000226.1:7799-12300 GCA_003220345.1 Candidatus Rokuibacteriota bacterium
CACCTTTACGAGCAACAGGAAGCGTTCGCAGGCCTACCCGAGATAGGCCAGTCGCACGCTCTCGTTGGTCACGAGTCTCCGCGGGATGCCCGGCGCTCGTCAACCGTCCCGGCGCTTTGCGATGCTGTCGAGGGGCGCGGGCCAAAGATCACGCGCTTGATCATGACAAGGAGGGGGCCGATCAAGGGGATTCGTCGCATCCGCTCCCGAAGAGGGATCGGACCTTCCGCCGCCCGCATCGCAACACCGGCCGATTTGATTTCCCTCTTCCGGCTCGTTCGGGGCGCATGCGCCCACTCTTCGAGCACCTCCCCGTAGAGGGCGACGAATTGATCCACTTCTGCCCCGAGGGCAGCGGAGGCCCGGATGCGCCGGGATACCTGGGCCGCATCGACGGGATCGTACCGGGTGATCTGCGTCAGCAGGAACTGCGGATCGAGCGGCCAGCGCAGGGTCCGCGCCCCGAAATTCCATCGTCGGAGCTCGCTCAGATCCGCACTCGTGACCATCGGACCGGCCCCTCGAAAGTCACACAGGATGACGGCGGCGCCGACGGCCATTGCCTCGAGGGCGCATCTCGCCTTGGCGAACACGAGGTCGTACTGACCGATGATGGTCTCGGGCGCCGCAGAAAGGTTGCCCACCTCGCTCCCGATCACATCGAGGGCTAAGCCCGCGCGGGCGCAGGCCGCTCGCACCGGGCCAAGATGCGTGCCCTCCCTGGCGTAGTTGCTGAAGAGAAGGGCACGGGTTGGCTGGGCGGGGAGCGGATCCCGAGGCCTGAAGCGGCTGAGGTCCACCGAGTTGTAGATAACAGGAACCTGGCCGGGCGGCACGCCGGCCCTGACGATTCGCTCCTTGCAGTTTTCATCGACGGCCACGTGACGGAGTATGCGCGGGAAGCGTGGCGGAGTGTCGACGGGATTGGTCGCGTCATGACACACATACACTCCAGGGATCTCTGGAAAATGGAGCAACGCCTGCAAGGCCGGAATCGTGTGATGCCCATGCACGATGTCCGGGGCGGCGGCGAAGTCCGCGAGAGAATCCCGCACCTCGATGCCGCCATCAGCCAGCTCGGCGGCGATCTCGCCCGGCTCTGGGGTGTAGACGAGAGGCGTGTGCCCGCGGGAGGCGAGACCCAACGCGAGGTCGCGCACGTACGTCTCGGTACCCGTGCGAGTGGCGAGGGTGTAGTTGGTGATCAGGACGCGGAGTCCGCTCATGCGATCTGGACTCTGGGCGAGTGAGCCGGGGCCGGCCGGCGACCGACCGCGCGGCTCGGGCTAGGATGGTCGGATCTGTCGCTCGCCCATCTGGAGGGATGACGCGTCGACCATCCTCGGGGCCGCGGGGGCATCGAGGCTCTCGCTGATGTTCTCCCAGAACGCGGCGTACAGGGGCGCGATGTGCTCCGCGTAGCGAACGGATCGTTGGTACTTCCCGGATGCGACTCTTGACTCACCATGCTCCTCATAGTGGGGCTTGCCACCCTCGACCGGAGTCCAGCTCATCCGATTGTCGACGGGATGCAGACACTCGTATCGGGACGCTTCGATTCCGTCCCGGCGAATGGCCGCGTCGACCTCGCCCGCGAGCTCAGGATACGCAAGGGCATCCGCGACCTTTCGCTCCAGCGCGGCATCGTCAAGCCTGAGCCTGATCGTGCCGGCACATCGTCCCGCGATGCAATGGTCCCGCCGACCGGTGACCACATACTCATAGTTGCCGATCGGCCGACCCCGCAGCCGGGTGGCCAGCTCGACGGCGCCGCCGATGATGATACGACAGATGTCGTGCATCGGATTGTAGCCTTCGGCCGAATCCCCCACCACATACTCGACGTCGTCCAGGACGATCCAGTCCGCAAGCTCGAAAGTCACGCGCAGGAAGAGATCAACGTTGTGCTTCAACATCGCCTCGTACACTTGCCGATCCGAGAAGTGTCCGTAGATCGACCCCGGACGCGCTCCCGCGTTCAGGAGGCCTTTCGTCGTCGAATGGAGGCGAGAGCGCCCGAGCTGGCCAGAGCCGTCCGTCATGACAAAAACAGACGGCCGTACGGTCCTGAGCCAGCCCGCGAGCGTGAGCTCGTGGCCGGGATGAGCCACGACCAGCACGGCTCGGCCGTACGGGAGCTTGCCAGACGCGTGATACGAGCTCGTGATCAATGGGCCTCCGAGCCGTCGAGATTCGTTTCAATCTCTACGGCCCTGGCCTGATAGGCGCATCCTCGATGCCAAACTCAGAGAACCTTTAGTTTCAATTGAGTATGGGCCACAGCGCTGCTCCTCGATGCATATCTGTAAATGGGATCGACAGTCCCCGCCAAGAAATTTGGCGGCTCGATACAGTGGCACGATGCGCGAGCCTGGGACCATCCAGTCGTTACCGATTTCGGCAGTGACGAAGCGGTCTCTTCGGACTCATGCGCCGTCTGAAGCTGAGTTCTTGACGTACGGGATGACGAGGGTGAACTCTCCTCTGACCGGCCCCTGGGCCCACCGTTCGTGGAGGGCGGTGGGTGTTCCGCGAATGATCTCCTCGAACTGCTTGGTCAGCTCGCGCGCCGCGATGATCTCGATCTCGCCGAAGACCTGCGCGATCGCCTCGAGCGAGGCCAGGATGCGGTGAGGCGACTCGTAGCAGACGACCGTGGTCTCGAGCCCTCGAAGTGCCTCCAGCCGGTGCACGCGCCGCCCGGGCTTGACGGGAAGAAACCCGTCGAACACGAAGGCATCGGCGGGGACGCCGGCCGCCGACAGGGCGGCGACCACGGCGGAGGGGCCGGGCACGGGCACCACGGGAATGCCCGCTTCGCGCGCCTCCTTGACGAGAATAAATCCGGGGTCCGAGATGCCGGGCGTGCCGGCATCCGTGACGAGCGCCACCGAGACACCCTCCGCGAGCTTCTTGACGATGGCCGCGCCCTTGGTCGCCTTGTTGTGCTCGAAGTAGCTCGTCACCGGCACGTGGATGCCGAAATGGGTCAGCAGCATGCGTGTGCGTCGAGTGTCCTCGCAGGCGACGAGGCCCACCTCCTTCAGGATCCGGAGGGCGCGCAGGGTGATGTCCTCGAGGTTGCCGATAGGCGTGGCGACGACGTAGAGGGTGCCGAGACCAGTCGAGTCGTCTGGACGGGAAGCGGTCATCCGGAGGTCATTCTGGCACGGATTTCAAAGAGCGTCCGCTCAGCCGGCGCGTGCCGGGAAAGTCTCCCGCCGCTGACAATTCCTGCGCCATGGCGGAACCCAAGAGAGCTAAGTAGCTGTTTCTCCGCACGTTACATCGTGGCATCGTCATTGCGTGTGTTGAAGGTGCGCACCCAGGCGCTGAACCTCGCCCGGGGAGCGGTCAACTTTCGCCAGGCGACACAAGGAGGAGCCCAATGGACGGTTCGGTCGAGGCCACCCGCACGGAGAGCCAGAAACCCCTGACGAAGTGGGTCGACGAGATGAGGGACGTGATCAAGGTGATCACGGATCTCAGCGAGGAAAGCGCCCGACACCGCGCCGTCACCGAGTCCGCACAGCACGAGTACACGAAGGTGTGCGAGGAAGTGGCAAGGCTGCGCACGGAGACGGAACAGGCCAACGGGCTCGCCGCGGCGGCGCAGCAGGAGCGGGATGCCTTGCGAGAGGAAGTTGGCAGACTGCATGCGGAAAACGACCAGCTACAGCTGGAGCGGGCGGAAGCCGAAGAAGCCGCGGCGAAGCTGCTGGACGAGATGAAAGAGCTGGTCACTGACGCGGTACAAAAATTACAGGGTCCGCCCCGAACGAGTCCCTTCGCCCGCGAGGCGAGGCTAGCGCACAGTTGATCGCGTAGGAAAGCGCATGACTCCTGAGCCCAGCTTGGTGGCCGCGCGGCAGAGTGACACGCCGGGACGATCGGACATCGGCGAGCTCCGAGCTCACCTCGAAGCGCTGGTGGCTACCTATCGGCAGAAGATGCAGCAGGAGCGCTTGAGCGCCTTCCGCGAGATGGCCGGCGAGGTGGCTCACGACTTCACCGACACCCTCTCCAGCATCCTGGCGCGAGCCCAGATCCTTGCCGCAGACGCGCAGGATCAGGAGGTCGTCCAGTCCGTCCGGATGATCGAGCGTGTGGCGCTCGAGGGCACCCGGATTGTCCGGCGCCTCCAGGATTTCAGCCGTACGCGCCCCGCCCGTCCCTTCCAGCCCGTGGATCTCAACCCGCTGGTGTCCGAGATCGTCTCTTCGATCCGCGCGCGCTGGAACGCTCAGCTTGCGCCGCGGAGCATGGTCGGTGAGGTCCACGCCGAGCTGGGCAACGTGCCCATGGTGTCAGGCGATGCGGCGGAGCTCCGCAACGTGCTCAGCATCATCGCCCTCAACGCCCTCGACGCCATGCCGGACGGCGGACAGCTCACGTTCCGCACCGACACGGACGGGCAGCGCGTGCGTTGCCACGTGAGGGACACGGGCGTGGGAATGCCGGACGGGGTGCGCTTCCGCATCTTCGATCCCTTCTTCACCAC
>QHSC01000119.1 GCA_003220345.1 Candidatus Rokuibacteriota bacterium
AGCGGCACCTGTATGACATCATTGTCGGGCCACGCCTCTCCTGAGAGAATAAGGAGCCCATGCGAATCGCCATCGGCTGTGACGACACCGGCTTTCCCCTCAAGGAGCACGTGACCTCGGCGCTCGAAGCAGCCGGTCACGACCTCCTCGATCTCGGCACCTTTTCGAAAGATCCCGTGGACTACCCCGACTATGCCCGCGCAGTCGGGCAGGCCGTGCTACGGGGCTTCGTGGACGCGGGCATCCTGATGTGCGGCAGCGGCGCCAGCGCCTCCATCGCGGCCAACAAGCTGCGCGGTATCCGCGGCGCCCTCTGCCACGACGCGCAGGCCGCCCGCCTCTCCCGCGAGGAAGACGACGCCAATATCCTCTGCCTGGGCGCGCGCGAGGTGGAGCCCGCGCGCGCCGTCGAGATCACGATCGCCTGGGTCACGGCATCCTTCAAGAGCGACGAGCGCTTCGTGCGCAAGGTCTCCAAGGTGGCATTGCTCGAGGCCAGCTCCGGGGTGGTCGACAAGCCCCCGGCCCGCCCGGCCATCCCGCTGCATCAAGACGCGACGACAGCCCCGATTGCTGCGCGTGAGGCCCTGGCCGAGCCTCCGGATGCCATCGCCCAGGCCTACGAGGAGAGCGCGGTTGAGGCTTCGCTGGAGGTGGAAGACGCGGCGGGAGTGACGGAGATCGCCGCGCCCGCGGCGCCCTTGAGCCCCGCCCGGCCCGTGGACGAGGTCTTCAAGCTCCCCGCGGTGCAGGAGACGATGGATCTCCTCGAGAGGCAGGACTTCCTCGACCGCCTCTGGGTCAAAGACGCCACGCTGTGGAAAGGCGAGACGACCGCCATCCGCAATCGACTCGGCTGGCTCACCTCGCCCACGATCATGCGTGGCCACGCCGAGGACATCAAGACCTTCGCCGACGAGATCCGGCGGCTGCAGTTCACCCACGTCGTCCTCGTCGGCATGGGCGGCTCCTCGCTGGGCGCCGAGGTCTTCAACCTGACCTTCGGCTCCAAGATGGGCTTCCCCGACCTCCTCATCCTCGACTCCACGGACCCGGAGGCGGTCAAGCGGACGCTCGACCGTCTCAACCTGACCCGCACGCTCTTCATCGTGGCCAGCAAGTCCGGGGCGACGGCCGAGACCATGGCCTTCTATCAGTTTTTCCGCGGCCAGGTCGAGTCCTCCTCGGTGCCGCGCGCGGGCATCCATTTCGTCGCCATCACGGATCCTGGGCGTCCGCTTGACAAGCTCGCCACGGAGTCCGGCTTCCGACGCACCTTTCTCAATCCCGCCTCCATCGGGGGACGGTACTCGGCCCTGTCCTTCTTCGGCCTCGTGCCCGCCGCCCTCATCGGCATCGACATCACGATGCTGATCGACCGCGCGCACAGCATGGTCGAGACGTGCGGCAATGCCCTGGGGCCGCGCGACAGCGCCGCCGTCCGCCTCGGGGCCGCCCTCGCCGGGCTCGCCAAGAGCGGACGCGACAAGGTCACCCTCGTGCTCTCGCGCAAGCTACGGAGCCTGGGCCCCTGGATCGAGCAGCTCCTCGCGGAGTCCCTCGGCAAGGACGGCAAGGGGCTGGTGCCCATAGACGACGAGCCCCTGGGATCGCCCGCCGTGTACGGCACGGACCGCATCTTCGTTGCCATCACGCTCGAGGGTGACGGGACGTACGACGTGTACCTCGACGCTCTCGAGGATGCGGGACACCCGGTCATCCGCATCCCCATGAAGGACACCCTCGAGATCGGCGCGGAGTTCCCAAGGAGAACACCGCCGCCCTCCTCGCTGCCTGGAAGAAGAGCAAGAAGCTTCCCGAGTGGCCCGCGGACGCGGAGGAGAACGGCCTCCTGCTCATGGCCAACCTGGGGAAGAAGGTGGCGGGCTTCGGCCCGGGGCTGAGCGCCCACTTCGCGCAGGCCCAGCCCGGAGACTACCTCGCCATTCAGGCCTACCTGGCGCCGACCGCCGACATGTGGAGCCGGCTCCAGGAGCTCCGGACGCTGCTGCGCGATCGGCTCAAGATCGCCACCACCGTGTCCTTCGGACCGCGCTACCTGCACTCGACCGGGCAGCTCCACAAGGGCGGGCAGCCCAACGGGCTCTTCGTCCAGATCACCGGTGAGGACAGGGAGGACATGGCCATTCCCGGGATGGGCTATGGCTTCTCGACGTTCAAGGCCGCGCAGGCCCTCGGAGATCTTCAGGCTTTGCGGGAGGCTGGACGGCGCGTGGTGCGCGTCCACCTCACGGGAAAGCAGACGCAGGGCGTCGAGCAGCTCGTCCAGGTCGTTCAGAAGATCCTGAACGGGCGCCCGGACGAGCTACTGCCGGGTCGGGGTCGCCGTCGGCGGAGTGCTGGCCGTGCCCGCCGGGGTGATCAACCGTGTCGCGGCCATCTCGACCCACGTGTAGTACCAGCTCTCGTAGACAGTCACCTGCAGGGAGCTCCCGGGCTTGTCGTAGATCTGGGTGATCCCCTTGTCCGAGGCCGTCGTCGAGGAGAGATGGCGCCAGCCATTCGCCTCGAGCGTGGTGCGGAGCGCCACGGCGAGGCTGTCCACCTCGAGGCGGCCCTTGTAGAAGATGCGGGCGGCCTTGACGGCCGGGGACTCGATCACCGTGGACCGGCTGATGTCCACCGTCAACCCCTTCGGAACCGGGATGTCTTCGAACTCGCTGCGCTGCACGCGCGGCGGCGTGGACGCGCAGGCGGTCGCGGCCAGAAGACAGAGCGAGATGGCGAGAACACGGCGCATGGCTAGTACCTCCTGCGCGTCATCGTACAGCCGCCGGGGGCGGCCCACCAAATTTTTGGCCGGGGTCCTCGTCATTTCTCTGCTCGCGGGCTGCGCCTCGACCAACGTCCCGCCCATGGGCTATCAGGGCCAGCCGTACCGGCCTGCGGCCGACGAGCGACAGCTCTGGAGCGACGCCGAGCGGGAGGAGGAGAAGCTCGCCAAGCTTGGCAAGAGATGGGACGACCCGCTGCTCGAGGAGTATCTCTCGAGCGTGGCCGCCAAGCTGGTGCCGGAGGAGGCGAGGCAGGCGGGCGCTCCCGCCGTGCGGATCGTCGTGCTGAAGGACCCCACCCTCAACGCCTTCACCATGCCCAACGGCAAGGTGTACGTGCACACGGGGCTGCTCAGCCGGCTTCAGAACGAGTCCCAGCTGGCGATGATCCTCGGCCACGAGGTGACGCACGTGACGAACCGCCACGCTCTCAAGTTCAACCGAGACCCGCGAAACAAGCAGATCTTCTTCACCATGGCGGGGATCGCGGCGGCCCTGGGCGTGGCCGTGGCCCCAGGTCAGCCGCCGCGCCAGGGCTACTACGTCTCGGCCGAAGTCCTGAGGACCACTTCCAACATCTTCCTGGGGCTGGGGCTCCAGCTGGCCTTCATCGCCGCCGTCAACGGGTTCGGGCGTGACCTGGAGCGCGAGGCCGATCGCGAGGGCCTGGAGCGCATGGTGGCGGCGGGCTACGACCCGCGCGAGGCCCCTCGGGTCTTCGAGCTCCTGAGGGACGACCACGGCGACGGGAGCCGACTCGAGGACTTCTTCTTCGGCAATCACCCGCGGCTCGACGAGCGGATCGCCAACACGCGTGAGCTCCTCGAGACTCACCCCCCTCCCCCGGACGCGAGCGTCCTCGCCGCCAATGTCGAGGACTTCGCCCTCCGCACCCGCACCGTGGTGCGCGAGAACGCGGCCCTCGACATCCGGGCGGGGCGCTTCGGGCTCGCCAAGGCGCAGCTCGACCGGGTATTGCGGCTGGCTCCCAAGGACCCGACCACGCACCTTTACGTCGGCGATCTCTACCGCCTGCAGGCCCAGCGCGCCAAGAATCCCGCGGACAAGCCGCTCCTGCTCGGACAGGCGCGCGAGGCCTACGAGCGTGCCGCCCAGCTTGACGCGACCTTCCCCGATCCTTTCCGCCAGCTGGGCCTGCTCTACTACCAGAGCAAGGACCCCGAGAAGGCCATGGCCGCCTTCCGCGCGTACCTCGGGCTCAAGCCCGACGCGCCCGATGCCCGCCGCATAAAGGAGTACCTGGTCGAGCTGGAGCGATGACGCCGCGCGCGCGACGCGCGCTCCGCTGGGGCGCCATCCTGGCCGTCCTCGTTGTCGTCATCGCCTTCGGCCACGCTCCCGCTCTCCGCCGGCTCGGTACGGCCCTCGTCGTGGAGGACGCCGTCAAACCGGCCGACGCCATCGTCGTCCTCGCCGGAGGCATTCCCGCTCGCGAGGCCGCGGCGGCCGCGCTCTACCGGCAAGGGCTGGCGCCTCGCGTGGTGGTCTCCAACCAGTTGACGCCCCCGCGCGTGCACGAGCTCATCCGCATGGGGATCCGCGAGCACGATTTCCAGGGCGAGTCGCGACTCGTGCTCGAGCGCTACGGCGTGCCGCCCGCCGCCCTCGTCCTCGTGCGGGAGCCCGTCGAGATCACCGAGGCGGAGCTTCGGCGCGTGGGCCTGGTCGCGCAGGAGCGGGGCTGGCGGCGTGTCATCCTCGTCACCTCGCCCCATCATTCCCGGCGGGTCAAGCTCGTCTGGGGACGTCAGGCTCCCCCGGGAATCGAAGGGCTCGTGGCCCTGGCCCCCGAGGACGGTATCGAGGTCGACGGCTGGTGGCGCAGGCGCCGGGAGGCCGAGGCGGTCCTTCACGAATATCTGGGCCTGGCGGCCCTCTACCTACGAGTCTCCCGCTATTTCAGGTAGGGCGGCTGAAAAGCAGCCCTTCCGATCTTCGGAGTCCTGCTAGGAGCGGCGGCGAGAGGGCGCGGACGCTCGACCGTAGTCGTCATCGCGCCGGATGATATCGTCCTCGCCGAGATATGGTCCGTGCTGCACTTCGATAATGACGACGGGGCGCCGCCCGGGGTTCTCGAGCCGATGCCAGGCCCCGCGCGGCACCAGCACCGTCTCGCGCAGCTCGACGCGGCGCTTCCGCGATCCGATCAGGACGCGCGGCGTCCCCGCCACGACCACCCACTGCTCCGCGCGGAAGCGATGGCGCTGAAGGCTGATCCGATGGCCGGGCATGACCACGAGGCGCTTGACCTTGTAACCCGGACCTTCCACGACGTTCTCGAATCCTCCCCAGGGCCGCCGCACGAAGTTGCTCGCCTTCCGCGAGGCCCGGCGTTTCTTCACGGTCGAGGCCGCCATCATGCGCCCAGGCGGACGAGGCGGGCGAAGTCGGCCTCCACGGCCTTGGAGATCTCTTCGATGACCTCGATCGAGACGTCCTCGTCGAGGAGGAGCACGACGATGGCCCGTCCGCGCTTGGTGCGGCGACCCACGTGCATGGAGGCGATGTTCACGTTGTGGCGCCCGAGGATGGAGCCGATCTTGCCGACCATGCCCGGGCGGTCCTCGTACGAGAGGACGAGGATGTGTCCCTCGGGGATGAACTCGATGTGGAGGTCCCGGAGGCGCACGATGCGCGGCGCTCCGTCGAAGACCGTGCCCGCGATGGTCTTCCGTCCCGTCCCCGCCTGGGTGGTCACGGTGACGAGATTGGTATAGCCGGACGGCGCCGCCTCGTCGGTGCTGATCGCCACCTCGAGCCCCCGCTCCCGGGCCACGAGCCGCGCGTTGACGAGATTGACCGCCTCCGCGGTAACGCCGTCGAGGAGGCCCTTGAGCACGGCGCGCCCGATCAGCTCGGGATCGCGGCGCGCCACCTGCCCCGCCACCTCCACCTCCACGCGCTCGACGTTGTCCTTCTCGAGCTGCAGGCAGCAGCGCCCGAGGATCTCCCCGAGGGTCACGAAGGGCTTCTGCTCGGCCATGGCCTCCCGGTCGCCCACGGGCACGTTGACGGCGTGCTCCACGAGCTCGCCGTCCCGGAAGGCAACGAGCTGCCGGGCGACATCGACGGCGACGTTGACCTGCGCTTCCTGGGTATTGGCGCCGAGATGCGGCGTCACCACCACGTGAGGATGCTGCACGAGGCGCTGGACGAGAGGCGAGACGGGCGGCTCCTCGGTCCACACGTCCACGGCCGCGCCCGCCACGTGGCCCGAGTCGAGGGCGGCGAGCAGGTCGCCCTCGTTGATGATGCCGCCGCGGGCGCAGTTGACGACGCGCACGCCGGGCTTCATGAGGGCGATCTCGCGGGCGCCGAGCATGTTCTCGGTGTCCTCCGAGAGGGGGACGTGGACGGTGACGATATCGGCCTGGGTGAGAAGCGTCTGAAGGTCGGTGAGGCGAACGCCCAGGTCGCGGGCGCGGCTCTCGGGGATGTACGGGTCGTAGACGAGCACGTCCATGTCGAAGGCGCGCAGCCTCGCGGCCACGCGCGAGCCGACCTTGCCGAGGCCGATCACGCCCGCCGTCTTGCGGAAGAGCTCGGAGCCGGAGATGGCGCGATCCCATTCGAGGCGCTTGAGGGCCTCGTGGGCAGCGGGGATCTTTCGCACGAGGCTGAGGAGCATGCCGATGGTGTGCTCGGCCGCCGAGACCACGTTGCCGTAGGGCGCATTGGCGACCACCACGCCCTGGCGCGAGCACGCCTCGACGTCGATGTTGTCCACGCCCACTCCGGCGCGGCCGAGAAAGCGGAGACGGCGGGCGTGGCCAAGGAACTCCGCGTTCACCGTGGTGGACGAGCGCGTGACGATGGCCTCGTACTCCGCGATGGTCGCGAAGAGCTCCGTCCGCGGCATCTTCGACGATACCTGCTTCACCTGGAAGCCGCGCTCCTCGAGATACGCGATCCCCTCCGGCGCGATGGCGTCGATGACGAGCACACGCATGTTTCTATGCTATCACGCGGGGTCGAACGGGCGGCGGCAGCGGGCCATGACGCGCGAACGCGGGCGGGTGCTGTGGCAGGCATTCCCTCGTACGCTCAACCTCCTCGCCTCGCGCGCCACCTCGCTCGGGCGCCTCCGCCTGGCCCCCCATCCCCCGAGACGGGGGTCGCTCGCCGCCCTGCTGCGCAGGCCGGCTCGCGCGGCGGAGGCGCCCTGCGCTTCGGGGCGCGCTACGGCTCGTCGGATTCGCTCCCGAGGGAATGCCTGCCACAGCACCCGCCCTCCCCGGGGCGGTTAATCGATAGCGGATCCGCGGGCCGGCGTAGCGGTCGTGGTGGCGCCAGCCGCCCGCCTCTCTGTAACGACTAAGTGACGGGCGCTGTTTCGCGGTGCTGGCGGAGGAAGCGGAGGAAGTCGCGCCCCTCGTGGAGGCGGCGGCGCATCAGCTCGCGGTCGCGCAGCATCTCCGCGCCCAGCGAGATCATCTTCCGCGGGCGGAAGTAGAAGCGCCGGTACACCAGGTCCACCGACTGGAAAATCTCCGTCCGCGAGAGGTGCGGATAACCGATGGCGCTCGTCTGCACCCCCGCCTCGTCCACGAGCGCCTCCGCCTCGATCCAGCCGTTGCGGTGCGCCTCGGCGTAGAGGGCGGTGCTCGGATACGGCGCGGCCAGCGAGACCTGGATGGTCGCGGGATCGATCTCGCAGGCGAAGCGAATGGTCTCCTGGATGGTCTCGCGCGTCTCCCCGGGCAGGCCGAGGACGAACGTGCCGTGGATGGCGATACCCAGGGCTTTGCAGTCGCGCGTGAAGCGCCGCGCCACATCGAGGCGGACGCCCTTCTTGATGTTGTTCAGGATCTGCTGGTTGCCGGTTTCGTACCCGACGAGGAGGAGACGCAGGCCGTTGTCCTTGAGCACCTTCAGCGTCGCGTAGGGCACGTTGGCCTTGGCGTTCACCGACCAGGTGATCCCGAGCTTGCCCAGCTCGCGCGCGATCGCCTCCGCCCGCGGCAGGTCGTCCGTGAAGGTGTCGTCGTCGAAAAAGAACTCCTTCACCTGGGGGAAGAGCCGCTGGGCCAGCGCCATCTCCTCGGCCACGTGCCCCACGCTCCGGGTCCGGTAGCGCTGGCCGCCCACCGTCTGGGGCCACAGACAGAACGTGCACTTGGACCGGCAGCCGCGCCCCGTGTACAGCGAGACGTACGGATAGCGGAGATAGCCGATGGCGTAGTGCTCCACCGTCAGGTCTCGCTTGTAGATCGGCGTGACGAAGGGCAGGAGATCCATGTTTTCCAGAATCGGCCGCTCCGGAGTGTGCTCGACCCGCCCGTTGACCCGATGGGAGAGTCCGCTGACGTCCTCGAGGGGCCGTCCCTGCGCCACTTCCTGGATGGTGAAGTCGAACTCGCTCCCCGCCACGAAGTCCAGGGCCGGGCTGGCGCGCAACGACGCCTCGCGCGCCACGGCCACCGCCGCGCCGACCATGCCGATGAGCAGGCGCGGGTTCTCGGCCTTGAGGGCTTCGGCGACCGCCACGTCTCCCGGGAACGACGGGGTGCTCGTGTGCAGCACGCAGAGGTCGTACTGTCGCGCGAAGGGCCGGACATCGTCCAGGGCCAACCCGTCGGGCGGCGCGTCGATCAGCCGGGAGCCTGGCACGAGCGCGGCGGGCTGGGCGAGCCAGGTCGGGTACCAGAAGGAGCGGATCTCTCGCTTGGCCTGGTAGCGGGAGCCGGCGCCACCGTCGAAGCCGTCCGGAGAGGGCGGGTGGAGGAAGAGCGTGCGGAGATAGTCGACGGTCATGTCCCCGTCACCTTAGCAAAAGCGGCGCGGCCTCACCACCCATTCCATCGCGCCGGACGCTTCTTCACGAACGCGTGACGGATGCCCGTGCTACCATTCTGCCGCTGTGGGTACGGCCGCTCCGCGAGTCCTCATCCTCTCGGCCAGCTACGGCTCCGGACACAATGCGGCGGCCCACGCTCTCGCCGCCGCCCTCCAGGCCCTCGGCGCCGAGACGCGCATCGTCGATCACTTCCGCGATCTCGTGCACCCTGCCTTCGATCGATTGAGCCGCCGGCTCTACGGCGCCATCCTGCGCCGGGCACCCGCGCTCTGGGGCTTTGGCTACTGGGTCGGTGACCGGCTCACCCCATCCTCGGGGCTCGTCTTCGGCATGGGCTCACTGGGAACGCCGCGGCTGCGGGCCCTCCTCGAGCGAGAGCGCCCCGATCTCGTGGTCTCCACGCACCCGACGCCCGCGGGCGCCTTGTCGGTCCTGCGCCGCCGCGGCGTCACGCGGCTTCCCCACGCCCTCGTGTACAGCGATTTTGCCGTCCACAGCCAGTGGATCCCCCCCCTGGTCGATCTCCACTGCGTGCCCGCGGAGAGCATCCGCGCCGACCTCATGGCTCGTGGCATCGCCGCCGATCGCGTGCTCGCCACCGGCCTGCCCGTGCGTGCCGAGTTCGACCAGCCCGTGGACCCCGGCTCTGCGCGCCGGGCCCTCGGTCTGGATCTCGAGCGCCCGATCGTCCTCGCCATGGCGGGCGCGTTCGGCTGGACGGGCGAGCTGCCCGCGGCGACCCGCGTGCTTCGTGACCTTCCGGTGCCGCTCCAGGCGGTGATCGTGGCCGGTCACGACGACGCGCTCCGAGCGCGGCTGCGGGAATCCGTCCGCGGTTCCGGTCGCCGCGTGCGCGTGCTCGGCTACACGGAAGAGATGCGCAAGCTCATGGCCGCCGCCGATCTCCTCGTCACCAAGGCGGGAGGCGTGTCCCTGGCCGAAGCCATCGCCTGTGATCTTCCCGTCGTCTGCTTCGGGTCTCTCCCGGGCCACGAGCGGCGCAACGAGCGCTTCATCGTCGCCGCCTCCGCCGCGCTCAGCGCCCGATCGGCCGAGGAGCTGGGCGTCGTGGTCACGCGGAGCTTGACCGAGCCGGGTCTTCTCGACGATCTCGCCAAGCGCATGCGGGAGATCCGGCGCCCCGGCGCCGCGCGCGCCGTGGCCGAGGCGTTGCTCGAGCGGCTGGCCGGCGCCCCCGCCGCTCGCTCGTGAGCCTCGGGGCATGACCGCGCTCATCCAGGTCTACCTGAGGGCGCTCGGCCTGGTGGGGCAGTCCGTGGCGATAGGTGGGGCGGTCCTCGGGCTCCTCGTGCTGCGACGCTGGCTCGTCCGCGAGCCCGACGTCGAGCGCGACATCCGACGTGCCCTCCGGCTCGTCGCCGCTGGCGCGGGGCTCGCGGCGGCCTGCCAGGTCTTCTCCTTTCTCGTGATCGTGGCCTCCACGGCCGGCCCCGAGGGCTGGCCGATCGGCCGGGCCCTCGAGACGCCCCTCTTCTTCGCCGCGCTGGCCCGCACGCTTCTCCTGGTCTGCGTGATCGCGCTCTGCGCCGTCGTGCGCAGGAGGCCGCGCTCGCTCGGTCCCTGGATCGCGCTGGTCGCGCTCACCGCGGCAGGGACGGTGAGCGCGGCGTGGATCAGCCATGCCGCCGGACGGCTCGCCCGTGGCCCACTCATCCTCACCCTCGATGCCGTCCATCAGCTTGCCGCGGGCCTGTGGGTGGGCGGTCTCGCCCATCTCCTCGTGCTCGCATGGGCTCGTGCCTCTCGACCCTGGCCAGCGGAAACGCTCCAGCGATTCTCGCGGCTGGCCCAGGGCGCGGTGGCGACGCTGGCCGCCGCGGCCATCGGGCTGTGGCTCCTGTACATCGGCGGACCCGGCGCCGCTCTCGGGACGGCGTATGGCGCCATGACCTTGACCAAGGGCGTGCTCTTTCTCGGTCTCCTCGGCCTAGGCGCGCTCAATTTCTTCGCCGTGCGTCGCCTTCGTCGCGACGCGGAGGTGCCGCCGCTCACCCTCCGCCGGCTCGTCGAGGTGGAGGTGGGCGGGGCGGTGACCGTGCTCTTCCTGGCGGCGGCGCTGGGCTCCACGCCTCCCGCTGTGGACCAGATCGCCGACCGCGCGACTCTCGCGGAGGTGGCGTTCCGCTTCACGCCGAGGTGGCCGACGCTCTCGACGCCGACCTTCACCGAGCTCGCCCAGGCATCGGACCTCACGAACAGAGAGGCGCCCCGCACCACCCAGGACAGCCTCTGGTCCGAGTACAACCACAACGTCTCCGGGCTCTTCGTGCTGGCCATGGGCCTCCTCGCCATGATGGAGCGCACGGGCCACGCGCCGTGGGCGCGCAACTGGCCGCTCCTCTTCGTGGGGCTGGGAGCCTTTCTCCTCTTTCGCAGCGATCCCGAGAGCTGGCCCTTGGGCCCGCAGGGCTTCTGGCAGAGCTTGTGGGATCCGGAGGTGCTGCAGCACCGCCTCCTCGGCTTGCTGCCCGCGATCTTCGGCGTCTTCGAGTGGCTCGTGCGCACGCGACGGCTGCGAGACGAGCGGCTTGCTCTCGTCTTTCCATTCGTCTGCGCGGCGGCGGGAGCGCTGCTCCTGGCCCACGCCCATACGCTGCAGAACGCCAAGGAGGCCTACTTGATGGAGGTGACTCACCTGCCCCTGGCCGTGGTGGGCATCGTCGTCGGTTGGTCTCGATGGCTCGAGCTCAGGCTCCCGGGCCGGGACGGCGCCATGGCCGGGAGGATCTGGGCGCCCTGCCTCGCCCTCATCGGGCTTCTCCTTCTCTTCTACAGGGAAATCTGAAGTCGCGAGATTGCCCATTCCTCCGAGGCAGAATGTTCCGCTTCGAGCCCCCTGGTTACGCCCGCGGCGGAACGTTGCTCCAGAGCCAGCGTCCCTGGCGGGACGCCAGAAGATGCACGCGCCCCCGCGGCATTCTCGCGACGAGGCTCCTGTCGGGTTCGCGGGTCGTCACGAGCAGGATGGGGCGGCTCGAGAGCCACTCGCGCCTGAGCCGGTCGGCCGCCCAGAAAGTCTCGGTGGCCTCTGGAAAGGTCGACCCGATTCCGAGCACGCTGCGCCGTCCCTCCACGAGCACCGGCCGCACGCCCGAATAGAGCTCGAGCGCGCCGGAGTTCTCGAGCGGCCCCTCGTGGACGAGCACGAGGTCAGGCTGCCAGCCGAGCCGTATCTCCGCCGCCATGCCGGAAACCGCCCGGGCCGTGGAGACGAGGGCCAGGGCCTGGCCTACGCTCGGCACGACGGCGAGCATCGTGGCGGCGACGGCGACGGCCGCAAGCCGGCCGGCCCGCCACGCGGCCGTCACGGCCAGCGCCGCCGCTCCCAGGGCGAACACGAGGGCGGTGCGCCCCACGAGCGGACGCAGGGCCGGCCACGCGGGGAGCGGCGCGACCTGAGTCGCGACCGCCTCCTTGCGCGAGTAGACGTCGGTGGCCGAGAAGATCGTCTCCATGAAGGCGCGCCCGTCGGTGAGGGCGCCGGCTCCCAGGACCGCGGCAAGCAGCGCGAACATGGCCAGATGCCAGAGGGCGGGACGTCGGTCTCGCCCGTCTCGCCGCGACCACCATCGCGCAGCGAGGAGCGCGATGGCTGGATAGGCGGGCAGGCCGTAGTGCGGCAGCTTGAAGGCCGAGAGCGTGAAGACGAGAGCGAGAGCGACCGCCCAGACGGCGAGCGCCACCCACGGGATGTCTTCGGCGATTCTCCAGGCGCGGCGCCGGGCGAGCTGCCCGACCTCGAGCACGGCAGTGACCGTCCACGGAAGGGCTCCGAGTCCGGCCACGAGGAGGAACTCGAGCGACGAGAGCGACACGTCCTCGTCGGGGAAGCGGCGCAGCTGGACCGCGTTGAGGAGATGATTGTCGACGACGGTGTACCAGAGAAAGCCCGGATTGCGCATGGAAGCGAGCGCATACCAGCCCAGCCCCACAACGAGGAGCGCGGCCAGGCCAGGCGCAGGCAGCCAGCGGCCGATCGGGCGCAGCCGCCCGGCCAGCGCGAGCGCCAGCGCGATGGCGACGAGCGGTCCCGCGAGTCCGATGACATCCTTGGCGAGCGCGGCCACGCCGAGCGCCGCGCACCCGACCACCGCCCAGAACCGGGCGCCCCGCCCTGAGGTTTCGGTGGGGGGGCCTGGGGGAGGAGCGGCGCCGCTCCCCCCCAGACCCAATAAGGGCCCTGGGGCTGCCGTGTGAGGCGCAGCCGAAGGCGAGCCGAGCCAACCCCCAAGACGAGCGGCGCCGCTCCCCCCCAGACCCAACAAAAGCCCGGTGAAGCCCCACTGAATGGCGGCGACGAAGAGCGTCTCGGGCCGGACGTAGCGGCCGAAGGCGGCAAAGAGCGCGCACGAGAGCAGGGCTGCTCCGGCCAGGATGCCGGGCCCGGGGCCGAGAAGGCGGGCGCCGAGGAGCGTCGTCCCGGCAACGGCCGCCGCCGCCCCCAGCACGGCGGGAAGGCGGGCGACCAACTCCGAGACGCCGAAGCCCTTGAACCCCGCCGCGATCAGCCAGTAGAGCAGGGGCGGCTTGTCGAAGTAGCGGACACCGGCGAGGCGGAGGGTGAGCCAGTCGCCCGAGACCGCGACCTCGCGGGCGATCTCCGCGTGCTGCCCCTCGCCCGGATCATCGAATGGCGCCGCGCCCAGCCACGGCAGCAGGAGGGCGAGGGTGAGCACCGCCATCAGGCCCGCAATACCCACGGGCGAGCGGAGAATGCTCACGCGGCTCGAGGAGCGCTACGGGCTGGTCTTACCGTCATGAGGCGACGAGCCGCCCCTGATCGAGACGCAGCACGCGATCGGCCCGGGCGCTCGCCTCTGTCCGGTGGGTGACGAGCATCACGGCCGTGCCGCGGTCGGCGGCGAGGGCGTGGAGCTCGTCCAGGATGACGCGGGCATGATCGTCGTCGAGATTGCCCGTCGGCTCGTCCGCGAGGACGAGGGAAGGGCGGTTCAGCACGGCCCGGCAATAAGCGACGCGCTGCTGCTCGCCGCCCGAGAGCTGCGCGGGAAGATGCTCTGCCCGGTGAGCGACGCCCAAGCGCTCCATGAGCCCGAGGGCATCCCGGCGGGCGTCGTCGCGATCGCGGCCGATGTAGCGCGCGGCAAGCAGCACGTTGTCGAGCGCCGTCAGGCCCGCGAGGAGCAGGAAGGACTGGAACACGTAGCCGATGGAGGCGCCGCGCACGCGACATTGGGCGCGCCGCCCCAGATGGCTCACGCGCTCGTCGCCGATCCAGATCTCTCCCGCGTCGGGCGGCTCCAGCAACCCGATCAGGTTGAGGAGTGTGGACTTGCCGGAGCCCGACGTGCCCGAGACGGCGACGAGCTCGCCGCCCTTGACCTCGAGATCCACCCCGTGGAGCACGGGGACGGGCGTGCCCCCCGGGCCCGTGAAGGTCTTGCGGAGTCCCCTCGCCTTCAGCACCACGACAGAGTTCAGGTACCCCGCCGGATGGCTTCGGCGGGTGAGAGCCGCGCGATGCGAAGGGTGGCGTACGCGGCGGCGAGCCCGCCCAGCACGACCGAGAAGACGACGGCAAATGCCAGCAGACGAGGCGAAAAGAGGAAGAGCTGCTGTCCCTCGCGGATGACCCGCGTATCGACGGCGGTGCCGATGCCGAGGGCCAGGAGCACGCCCACCACGCCGCCCGACAGGCTGACGCCGAGCGCCTCTCCGAGGACTTCGCGAAGGAGGTGAAGGTCGGTGGCGCCCAGCGCGCGCTTGACGCCGAAGTCGCGAATGCGCTCGAAGACGGCCGCCGTCACGGTATTGGACAGCGACAGTCCGCCGATGAGAAGTCCCAGCACCCCGATGCCCAGGAGAAGGGCGGAGAAGAACGCCGTCGACTGACGCAGGAGCCGGCTGACCTCGCCGGGAATGGTGACATTGACCTTGCCTACTGTCGCCTGGATGCGTCGCGCCACGGCGTCGGGATCCTCACCGTCCTTCCACCCCACCGCCGCTCCTGTGTTGAGGTCGTTACGCCGCAGGCTGCCCGCGCCGAAGGCCTGAACGAGGAGAGGATCGCGGCGCAGCCAGAGATCGCGCGCATCGTCGATCCCCACAAGGGCGAAGCGATCCGGGGCGGTGAACGTCTTGTCGAGGATGCCGACCACGGCGAAGTCCTGGCCCCCCAGGGAGACGGAGCTGCCCACCCCGAGCTTGCGCGAGGCCGCGAAATCGGCTCCGAGCACGGTCACGCGCCGGTCTGCGGCGCGAAGGGGGCGACCGGTCCGCACGGGCAGCTCGCGATAGTGGCGATTGGGAATGGGCACGCCCAGGTCCATGCCGAAGACCAGCTCCTGGGTCAGCGTGAGGAACTGTGACGTGCTCGTGACGAGCGGCATCATGACCTGGGCCTGGACGCCCGAGACACCGGGCACGGCGGCGATCTCGGCGATCTTGGCGGCCGAGAGCAGGCCACCCGCCGTGAAGCCCGTGCCCATGCCCATGCCCTCCCCGGCCACCGAGATCTGACCGAGGACGAAGCGGTCGCCCCCATCGATGAAGCGGGTGATGCGCTCGGCCATGGCGCCGAGGGCAACCAGCCCCGCCACCCCGACCGCGATGCCCACGACCGTGAAGGTGTACCCGCGGGGAAGAAGCTCGCGAAGCCTCACGCGCGCACGCGACGTCGCCCTCTCGCCCTCACCACTCGAGCGGGGACTCGATGGGCAGGTGGCGGCGCCGGCGTCCCCATCGATTGAAGCGGGCGATCATGCCCTCGTCTCGCCCTGCCCAGACCGGCGCGCCCCCGGTTCCCGCGTCGTCGCCACGCGGGCCAGACGCTCCTGCGAATAGGCGGAGCGCACGAGAGGAGCGACGAGATCCACGCCGAGCCGGCGGAGAGCGAGGGCGGACTGGACGGCGGCGGCCAGGCCCAGGACGGGAAGCATGGCCGACGCGAGGGCGGCTCGGCGCATCACGCGCGCGCGCGGATCGCTCCACCAGCGTCGCCACGTCTCGGCGATCCGGTTGAGCGTGAAGACGCCGAGCGCCGAGGCGAAGGCGCCTGGATTGTGGCGGTACGGCGCGGTGAACCTCGCGAGCTCCGCGTGGCGCGGTCTCCGCCGCGCCGCCGTGAAGGGGCGCACGAGAGCGCGGGCGACCAGGCCGGCGTCGCGGGCCCATCGGCGCAAGCCCTGGACGACGAGATAGCCCGTGAGGGCCACTCCGTCGCGAAACGGGCGGAAGCGACTCGGCCGGCTCGCGGGGGGGAGCGAGCTGAGGGAAACTTCCCGGATCGCATAGCCCGCCGCCGCCGCACGCACGAGCACCTCTGTCTCGAACACGAAGCCGCCTCCACGGGGCGACACGCGCTCGAGAAGCTCGCGCGGGTAGACGCGGAAGCCCGACTGCGTGTCCGCGACGTGCTGGCCGGTCAGCCAGTCGATGAAGAAGCCCGCCACTCGGAGGGCGTGCAGTCGCGCCGGCTCCATGAGGCTGCCGCCGCCGCTCAAGCGGCCTCCGATCACGAGGGCGTCGGGCTCGGGCTCGGACGCCGCGAGCAGTCGCGGGATATCGTCGGGATCGTGCTGGCCATCGCCGTCGAGCGTGACCACGCGCTCCGCCGTGCGGGCAAGGGCGCCGGCGAAGCCCAGGCGGAGGGCCGCGCCCTTGCCCAATCGCCCGCCCGTCCTGAGGATGACGGCGCCGGCGGCGGCGGCCGTCTCGTCGCTTCCGTCCCACGACCCGTCGTCCACCACGATGACGGGCCCGTGGAGGGCCGCCCGCTCGACGAGTCCTCCGATGGTGGCCGCCTCGTTGAAGACGGGAATGATGGTGACGTGATCGCTCATGCCGCGCGGCCGATCAGGAGCGCGGTGCGGCAGCCACCCCGCGCGAGGCCATGAACCATGACGAGCGTCGTCGGGGAAAGAGCCACCTTGTTCAGGCGGTCAAGGGCGGCGGCCACTCGGAGAGCGCCGAGCCCGCCGTGCTGGCCGAAGCGAGAGGCAAGCGACCGGGGTTCGGGAAGGCGATCGGCGGCGAGAAGGCCGAGCTCCCAGTCGTCGAGGGCAGGATCCCCGTTGCCCGAACCGTAGCACGTCCCGACGGCCGACGGCGCAGCGCCCGCCGAGACCAGGGCCCGGAGCGCCGGCGAATGGAGATCACGACGACGGCGGGGCGCGGTGTGTGGAGCCACGGGTACATTCCCCCACGCGGCCGACCGGATCTCGGCGTGGACGACCGCTCCACGCGCGCGCGCCGATTCCAGGTCCTCCAGGACGAGAAAGGTCGCGCCTTCGCCGAGCACCACGCCGTTGTGGTCCGGCTCGTAGGGCCGGCAGCCTTCCGTGCCGCGGCCGGCCGCGGGCGACAGCATGCCCATCTCGCTCAATCGCCGGTAGACGTGCGCGAACATCTCGTCGACGCCGCCCGCCACCACGGCGAGCGCGCGGCCGTCTCTCACGAGGGCAGCCGCGCGCGCCACCGCCAGATCTCCCGCCACAGTGGCCTGGTTGACGGTGATGGACGGGCCGCGGGCGCCGATCTCGATGGCCGCCACCGCGGCCATGCTGTTCATCACGGTATTGGGGAAGATCATCGGAGAGAGCCCCGAGGGGCCGCGCTTGAGATAGCCGGTCACGAACTCCTCGCTCGACCGGAAGTCGCCATGCTCCGTGCCCACGACGAGGCCGAGCGCAGGCCCCCGCGGCACGCCGGAGTCCTCGACGGCGAGACGAGACGCGACCACGGTCAGACGGCAGATCCGCGAGAGCCGGCGCGCCGCGCCGGGATCGAGGAGACCTTCGAGCGCGGCATCGTCGACCTCGGCCCCGAGCCGGCTCGGCCAGCCCGCGGTCTCGAAAGCGCGGACCGGACGGATGGGGCTCGGCGCGCCCGCGAGAATTTGGGCCACCACCGCGGTGCCGCCGATTCCGCCCGCGCTGACCGAGCCCATCCCGGTGACGACCACGCGGCGGGAGGCGCTCATCGGCCGAAGACCAGGCTCACGTTCTGGCCGCCGAAGCCGAAGGAGTTGGACAGGACCGCGTCGAGCTCGACCGCCCGAGCCGTCTCGGGTACGCAGTCGAACGGCACCTCCGGATCCGTGACGCGCAGATTGGCGGTGGGGGGAACGAGTCCATGCTGAAGCGTGAGCACGCTCGCCACCGCTTCCAGGCTGCCCGCGGCCGCCATGGTGTGGCCGACGAGTGACTTGGTCGAGCTGAGCAGCACGCGGCCCGGGCCGAAGACCCGCGCCAGGGCCAGCGCCTCCACGCGGTCGTTCTGCGGCGTGCCCGTGCCGTGGGCGTTGACATAGCCGACGTCGCCGGGGGCGCGCCCGGCCGCGGTCAGCGCCTCCTCGATGGCGCGGACCATTCCGTCGGCGCTCGGCTCGGGCGACGTGACATGGTGGGCATCGGTAGTCATGCCCGCCCCCCGGAGCTCCGCGTAGGCTCGTCCGCCTCGCGCGCGACAGTGGCCGGCCTCTTCGAGGACCACGAAGGCTGCGCCCTCGCCGATCGACATGCCTTTCCGGTCGCGATCGAAGGGACGGCACGGCTCGAGGTCGAGAAGGCGCAGGGCATTGAAGCCCATGAAGCAGACGCGCGTGAGCGCATCCACGCCGCCGCACAAGGCGAGGGGGGCTGCGCCGGAGCGTATGAGATCGAACCCCAGCGCGAGCGAGGCCGCGCCGGAGGCGCAGGCCATGACCACGGTCTCCTTGGGCCCGCACAGGCCGAGGCGAGAGCTCAACGTCTCCGCGTGCGTCGAGGGCAGGATGGCGCGGAGGGCCCCGATCCTCGGCGAGGGGCGACCCGTGCGCGTCTCCTCCCAGTACCACGCCTCCGCCTCGAGCATGCCGCCGCCCACGGCGCCCACGAAGAGCCCCGCGCAGGCGCGATCGGTCGGCGAGAGGTCGGCGTCGGCGAGCGCCTCGCGCGCGGCCGCCATCGCCAAGCGATCGGCGCGGGCGCGCCTCCGCGAGGGGCCCAGCGAGGCGAGTACGTCGGCGGGCACCTCCGCGCCGATCCGGGAGCGAAAGCCTTCGGTGTCGATCGCGGTCAGCGGGCGGATCGCGCACGTCCCGCTCGCGAGCCCGGTCCAGAAGGTCTTGGCGCCGGTCCCGTAGGGGCTGACGACGCCCAGCCCGCTGACCACCACGCGGGTCATGCGGTCTTGGAGAGGATCCAGCGCGAAAGGCTGTCGAAGGAGCGGAACTCGTCGGCCAGATCCTGGCCCTCGTCGATGACGATGCCGAAGCGCTCCTCCATGGCCACGGAGAGCTCGATGAAATCCAGCGAGTCGAGCCCGAGAGAGCCCTCGATGCCCTTGGGCAGGGTGGTGTCAAGCGTCATCTCGGCCGCCCGCCGCGGGTCGAACTTCAACCGCTCGACGATGATGGCCTTGAGCTCGTCCAGGATTTCCTTCTGCGTCATCCCCTCTGCCTCCGATCAGGCCGCGCGTCGGCGCGCCCGGTATGGTGCATGACTCCACCGCAAGCTCGTGGTCTCCCCGCGCCAGGCTGCGTGAATCTCTACCGGTCCCTGTCGCCCCGACGCCCGGTGGAGGGCGAGGGCGGCGAGCGGCTCGCAAGCGAGCATTTCTCCCAATCGCCGCCGGGCGCCGCCGGAGCCACCGCGCCGGCCCCGACCCCTGCTGAGCGTCAGCGCGCCCTCCCCCGGCTCGAGCCAGAGGCCGCAGGCGGCCTCGACGAGGGGCCCGTCAAGTCCGCCCGCCCGATCATAGAGGTCCGCGCATTCCTCGAAGATCTCGACGCCGAGCACGAGCACCCGTCGGCATGTCCCCGCCTCGAGCATCTCGGCGGCGTGAGCGATGGCGTCCGCGCCCGCCGTGGACCCACCGATCAGGATGCCGTAGGGTCCCCGGATCCCGTACTCGATGGCGACTTCCCCGGATATCGCGGCCGGCGCGGTGTACGGAAAATACACGTTCGAGCCGCGAGGCTCGATGTGCTGCCGGTTCGAGGCCGCATAGGCCGCGGCCGTCACGAACACGAACCCGGTGTCCTCACCCGCAATGGCCTCGGGCCCCTCTTCCGCATCTTCGAGCATCGCGGCGACGGCCGCAACTCCAAGCACGCATTCCCGGGGCGAGCGGCGGAAGCGCTCGGGATCGAGGGCGGGCCGCTCCAGGCTGAGCACGCGACGTCCCCCCGCGGCGGCCACGGCATCCGGAGGCACGGCGCCCGCCCCCACGCCCCAGCCCGTGATGAGCCCGATGGCGCGGATCGCCGGCCCTCGCATCACGTTGCCCCCTGCAGCACCAGCGCCGCATTGCATCCGCCGAAGCCGAGTGACGTGCTGAGCGAGAGGCGAGGCCGGAGCGCCCGCGGCGCGCCCTGGATGAGATCGAGGTCACAGGCGGGGTCGAGCTCCTCCAGGCCGAGGGTGGCGGGGACCTGCCCATGGCGGCCCGCGAGCAGGCAGAGGATGGCTTCGAGGGTGGCGGCGGCCCCCATGGTGTGGCCGATGGCGCCCTTGATCGAATTGACGGGGACGCGGCGCGCGCCCAGCACGCGTCGCAGCGCCTTGGCCTCGCTGGCGTCGTTGAGCGTGGTCGCCGTACCATGCGCGCTCACGAAATCCACGTCACCCGCGTCCACGCCGGCTTGAGCGAGCGCGCCCCGCATGGCTCGCTCGATCCCGCGGCCCTCCGGATCGGGCGCCGCGATGTGCGCGGCATCGCTCGCGCTGCCATAGCCTAGCAGCGTGCCCAGACGCCTGGCGCCCGCGTCACGCTCGCGGCACAGCAAGACCAGCCCCGCCGCCTCGCCCAGGAGCAGTCCGCTCCGTCTCCCGTCGAATGGACGAACCCTGTCCCGGGTGAGCGATCGGAGGCCATTGAAGCCCCGAAGGACGAAGCGGCAGAGGCCGTCATAGCCACCCGCCACCACCATGTCGGCCTCCCCTCGGCGCAGAAGCTCTGCTCCGAGGCCCATGGCCGTGGCCCCCGAGGCGCAGGCGGTGGCGACGGTGATGGCGGGGCCGCGGGCGCCCAGCCAGCGCTTGAGCGCATGCGCCGGCGCATCGTAGAGGGCGCGGGGCAGACGGCCAACCTCGTCGCCCGCGAGCGCTCGCTCGCCCTCTTCGACACCCCCCAGCGCCGTGCCCACCACCACGGCGAGACGCTCCGGGGCCACGGGAAGAGGTCGCGCGCCCGCCTGACTCAGGAGGTCGTCCGCGGCGGAGACGAGCAGTCGGCTGGCCCGGCAATCGGGCACGCGAGACCACTCGATCGCACGGGTGAGCTTCTTGATCTCACCGCCGTTGCCCACGCGGAGATCGTCCACCGGGAAGCGCTCGATGCGCGAGATGCCGTCGGCACCGGTGAGCAGGGCAGACCAGAAGGCGTCGACATCCTGGCCGATCGGCGTGCACACGCCGCCGGCGAGAATCGCGATGCGCTCCAGTCTTGGCGTCGGCCGCCCTTCCGACGAGCTCCCGGCCAGGTCCTGGACCGCGCACATATTAAAGGAGAGGGGTGTGGTACATCCGGAACGCCCGTATATCGCCCGGATTGGTGTCGAAGACTTCCGACGCGAAGAAGCGGCGCGCCACGCGGTCAAAGGCAATGGAGCCGGGCTTGGAGGGATCGTTGGGGTCGTAGACGCGCAGCTCGAGAAAGCGCCCCTCGTAGACCCGGTAGTCATAGACGATCACGGTGTGGTTGAGCTCGACGATGGGGAAGTTCGTGACGAGAAGCTGCACGGGCCGCCCCGCCTGGATCTCGGCCATGGTCTCCAGGACGACGCGCTCCTGTCCCGCTGCCGTCACGGGAAAGGTGACGCGCCAGTTCGTCCAGTGCACCCATCCCCAGAAGCGGCCAGGCAGCCCCGCCTTGACCGCCTGCTCCTCCGTCTTGGAGAGCTCGTAGAGCGAGGCGAAGCCCGGAATGACCACGCGCTCCTCGAGGGGCAGCGGATCATGCCACGGCGGCCGGGACGTCGCCCGGCGCACCAGCTCGGTGTACTCGGCCGAGGTAACCCGGGGCGCCTCCGGCGCGAAGCGCGCGAAGTGGTGGAACTGCGTGATGGCGCGGGCCATCACGAAGCAGTAGTTGGCGTAGAGATCGGGCTTACCGGCATTCTTGGTTCGGCTCTCGTTGGGAAAGGCGAAGGTGTCGACGCCGAAGCGGAGGACAGGGAGGGGCGCGGGGCGACCCATCGAGGCCTCGAGATGCCCCGCCGAGGCGCACCCGGTGAGGGCGACGGCGAGAAATAGCAGAAAGGGATGCCGAGCGCGTCGACGCATCGCTTTCGTCGATTCTAGCGTCACTCAGCCCTGGATGGAATAGCCTCCGTCCACGGGAATGGCCGACCCGGTCACGAAGTCAGAGGCCGGGCTCGCCAGGAACACGGCCACGCCCGCCATGTCCGCACCCGTGCCCCAACGCTTGGCGGGGGTGCGGCGCAGGACATTGTCGTGGAGCCCTTCCACCTCCCGACGGGCCCGCTGGGTCAGCTCGGTATCGATCCAGCCGGGGAGCACGGCGTTGACCTGGATGTTGTCGAGCGCCCACGCCGCCGCGCAGGCTTTGGTGAACTGCACGATGCCGCCCTTGGAGGCGGCATAGGCGGGGGCGAAGGAGGCGCCGAAGAGGGACATCATCGAGCCGATGTTGATGATCTTGCCGCCGCCCTGCCGCTTCATGACCGGATGCACGGCGTGGCTGGCCATGAAGGCGCTGGTGAGATTGGTGTCGAGCACCTGGCGCCATTCGTCGAGGGAAAGCTCGTGCGGGGGCTTCCGGATGTTCGTGCCGGCATTGTTGACGAGGATGTCGAGCCGACCGAAGCGCGTCATCGTCTCCTTGACCATCGCCTCCACCGAGGCCTCCTCTGTCACGTCCACGGTCACCGACTCGGCGTCGGCGCCGAGCGCCTTGAGCTCGGCCACGGCGCGCGCGCTCTTGTCGCGATTGCGCGCGGCGACCACGAGCGCCGCCCCCGCATCGGCAAGCCCGCGCGCCATGCCCAGCCCGATGCCGCCGTTGCCCCCCGTTACCACCGCCACCCTGCCCTTCAGGTCAAATGCGCCCACGCCGCGTGACCTCCTCTTGACTTGCCTTCTCGTGCTGCAGGTGGGGGGAGTGTAGCATCCCGTGAAACTTGCTTCAGACCGGCGCCTCGCCTAGCATGGCGACCATGTGGCAAGGATCCGTGGTCTCGATCCACATCACGCGGGCGGCCGGGCAGCCCATGGAGACGGTGGCCCAGGCGCGCGCGGTCGCCGGGCGCGGCCTCGAAGGCGACCGGTACTTCCTCGGCACGGGCTACTACTCGGACAAGCCGGGCGCGGGCGGCCGCGAAGTCACGCTCATCGAGACGGAAACGCTTGACGCGTTGCCCGCCGAAGGCCCGATCAAGATCTCCGCGACGGAGAGCCGCCGCAACATCGCCACGACCGGGGTGCCTCTCAATCACCTGGTCGGGCGCGAGTTCTGGGTGGGCGACGTCCGCCTGCGCGGCACGCGGCTCTGCGAGCCCTGCCGCTACCTCGACGGCCTCACCTACCCTGGCGTCATGACAACCCTCGTGCATCGCGCGGGTCTGCGCGCGCAAATCCTCAACGACGGTATCATCCGTCCCGGCGACACGGTCAGGCCGGCCTGATCTCCCACTCGACACCGAGGAGGAGTCCAATGGACTTCGAGCGTCGTGACTTCCTCAAGCTCACCGCGGGCGCCCTCACCTTCAGCCTGGCCGCGGAGGCCGCGTGGGCGCAGACCAACAAGATCGAGGTGCACTGGCTCGGTCAGTCGACCACGAAGATCACCACGCTCACCGGCAAGGTCATCGTCATCGACCCGTTCATGGTCAACAATCCGAAGACGCCCCCGGGCTGGAAGAATCTCGACGCCCTCGGCAAGGTCGACGTGATCCTCGTGACGCATGGCCACGGCGATCACACGGGAGATGTCGCCGAGCTCCAAAAGCGCACGGGGGCCACGGTGCTCGGCCCCGCCGGGCTCGTGTCGACCATGGTCGATCTCGGCTGGATCACCCCCGAGAAGGCGGTGCGCTTCGGCAAGGGCGGCAAGGTGCAGCCGGCGGGGCCCCAGATCACCATCACCCAGACGCGCGCCGAGCATTCCTCGGAGGTGACGGTCACCGACCCCGCGACGAAGAAGAGCACGACCTATCCCGGAGGCGAGCCTGCGGGATTCATCGTGGAGATGGAGAACGGCTTCAAGCTCTATCACATGGGCGACACGGGGATCTTCGGCGACATGCGGCTGATCGGCGACTACTACAAGCCCGACCTGATCATGATCCCGATCGGCGGGCACTTTGTCATGGATCCGAAGGACGCGGCCTACGCCACGAAGGAGATGCTCAAGCCCAAGTTCGCGATCCCCTTCCACTACGGCACTTTCCCGGTGCTGAAGGGGACGCCGCAGGAGTACCAGGCCGCCCTCGGCCAGACCACGACGCAGGTGTTCCCGATCAGCCCGGGGGACAAGCTCCAGTTCTAGCCGGCGGATCAGGCTTTCTTCTTGTCCTTGTCAGCGTAGGAGACGGAGAGACCTGCGCCCGCGTCGCTCTGAATGCCATAGGGCGGCACGGGATAGCGGAGGCCGTTCTTCGACAGGGCCGCCAGACCTTCGAGCATCTTCGGCAGGTACCGCGGCGGAGTCGCCATGAGCATCTCGTCGTCGGCGACGCCGCCGTAGCGCCGCTCCGCGTAGCACGGGATGGTCAGGGCGGGCTCGCCCGTCTTGAGCGCCTTGCCCCATGAATCCGCGCACGCCGATTCGCCGACCGAGGTGAAGGCCATCTTCTTGTAGCCCACCCACTGCAGGCCGTTGATCATGAAGATCATCTGCCCCGGCGTGCCGTAGAGCAGGCAGATGTCCGGCGGATCGAGACGGTTGGAGGCCAGCGGTGCCACCGCCATCGCGCGGTAGCGTCCATAGGGCACGCAGTCCATGGCGTGCTGGTGAAGGCTCGCGTCCGCCTGCGTCTTGAACCACACGCCGGCCATCCGGTGCCCGGAGAGCCATTCCTCGTCCTGGGGATGGAGCCCGATCACCGCGCCGCACTGCGCCCCGATCAGATCGTCCATGGTGATGCCCACCGTCCAGCCGAGCTGGCGCGCCTGGGCCACGATCTGGTCCGTGGTGTGCTTGCTCTTCGGCCGGCGGATCTTCGGGATGGCCTCCATCTCCGCGACGGTCTCGAAGAGTTTCATTCCGATGGGGATGCTCCGGAGGCGGAGGTACTGGTTCAGGCCGGTGATGATCGCGTCCCAGTCGTAGCTCTCGGTGGTCACCCTCGTCTCCTCCGGCATGGCGTCACGGCCTTGCCCAGCGGCGAGCGTACCACACAGGCGCCCCGCCCCTCACTGATGGGCGTGGAGGAACTCCCGCCAGGTCACGCGATGCCAGCTCAGGAGATAGCCGAGCATCACGCCGGCGGCCAGAAGGTTCCCTACCAGGATGGTCCACCACGCGATGGTCTCGAGCAGCCAGTACGCGAGGGTGGCGATCATGGCGAAGACGAAAACCTCGAAGCAGCAGAACAGCATGATGAAGGCGAAGAGCAGGCGCGGCTCGCGATCGGCCAGGGCGACCAAGCCGGCCGCCAACCAGCCGAAGAGAATGAAGGCGAGGCCGTGAAAGAACGTGTACTCGAGAACGAGGGGCGTGGTGATGACGAGCGCCGCGGGATCGCGCAGGCCATGGAAGAGGGCGGCCCCGAGAAGGGCCGGGGTCCGCAGGGGTACGCCGGCCACCGTGTCGTAGATGAGGAACCACACGGCCACCGCCGCCGCCCCGAGCAATCCCGCCACGAGCCCTTCGCGCGCGATGCGAACCCACGGCCCCATGAGGTGGCGTCCGAGCGGGCGATAGCCGACGAAGAAATAGGCGAGCATGCCCACTGCGGCCAGCGCATTGCCGATCAGGATGGCCCACCAGCGCACCGCGGTCACCACCGGATGCGCCCACCACGTCAGCACGGCCAGGAAGGCGACCTCGAAGCACAGGAGCGCGATGAAGACCACGAGCAGACGGCTGGGCTGGCTCTGGGCCGACACGATGAGGAAGGCGATGAGAATGCCCACCATCGCGAAGACCACGCCGTGGAGCACGGTGTACTGGGCGACCAAGCTCGGCGAGACCGCCACCGTCCCTGGATCGCGCACCCCTTGAATCGCCGCGGCGCCCAGGAGGGCCGGCGTGCGGAACGGATACCCGCGGGCGGCGTCGTAGATGAGGAACCAGACGGCCACGATGGCCGCCCCGATGAGACCGGCGATGATGCCGTCACGCAGATAGCTGGATCGGGAGTCCATGAGAACCCTCCTCTCCATTGAGTGGGGCCGCGAGCCGAGCCTATTGCTGTCCGTGTACCACCGTCGGGAGGTCACCGCAAGCGAGCGTGACGCGACTCCGTGCCCTCCGCGCGCGAACGCGGGCGGGAGCGGTGGCCGACATCCCTCGTCCGCGTCAGCCGCACGCAGGGCCCGCTCGATCCGCAACACTCTCCACCGACACGGATTCCCGGGCGGGTGGCGCCGGCAGGCATGCCCTCGGGAGCGAATCCGACGAGCCGTAGCGCGCCCCGAAGCGCAGGGCGCCTCCGCAACCCCCGTCTCGGGGGATGGGGGGCAGGCGGAGGCGCCCGAGCGAGGCGGCGCGCGAGGCGAGGAGGTTGAGCGGACGAGGGCATGCCTGCCGGCGCCATCCGCCCGCCTACGCGCAAAGGCGGCCGTTACGTCGACTCGGGCGCGAGCTTCACGACCATCTTGCCGAGATTTTCTCCCGAGAAGAGACCCAGGAAGGCCCGCGGCGCGTTCTCGAGCCCCTCGACCACGGTCTCCTCGCGCTTGAGGCGGCCGGACTTGAGCCATCCTCCCACCTCCGCGAGGAACTCCGGATAGAGATTCAGGTGATCAGAGATGATGAAGCCCTGCATGAGGACGCGATTGCCGATCATGGAGAAGAGGTAACGCGGACCAGGATCGGGCGGATCGAGGTTGTACTGCGAGATCATGCCGCAGAGAGGAATGCGGGCGTGGGGATTCACGAGCCGCAGCACGGCATCGAGGAGCGGACCGCCCACGTTCTCGAAATAGATGTCGATGCCGGTGGGACAGGCCGGGCGGAGCGCCTCCAGGAGATCGCCCGCCTTCTTGTAGTTGATGGCGGCGTCCGCGCCCAGCTCCTTGGTCAGGTAGGCGCACTTGTCGTCCGTCCCCGCCGTCCCCACCACCCGGCAGCCGACGATCTTGCCCATCTGGACCACGAGGGATCCCGTGGCCCCCGCCGCTCCCGAGACCACGAGCGTCTCGCCCGGCTTGGGCTTGCCGATCATCTTGAGCCCGTACCAGCCCGTGAAGCCCGGGATCCCGAGGACACCGAGATATGCTGCGAGCGGCAGCGACGGGTCGACGGGATTGAGTCCTTCGCCGCTCGAGACGAAGTACTCGCGCCAGCCCAGCATGCTGCTGACCACGGCGCCCTCCTTGAGCGAGGGATGCGTGGACCGGACGACGCGGCCGATGGCGCGGCCCTCCATCGGCTTGCCCACCTCGAAGGAGGGCGCATAGGATTTCCGGTCGCTCATGCGCCCGCGCATGTAGGGATCCACGGACATCCACAGATTGCGCACGAGGACCTGGCCCGGAGAGAGCTCGGGGACCGGCGCGCTCTCGATCCTGAAGTCGCCGGGCTTGGGAAGGCCCTGTGGCCGCGCGGCGAGCACGACGTGACGACTCGAGGTGGTGGTCATGACAGCCTCCTCAAGAGATCGGCGCCGAAAAGCTCGGCGCGCCAGCGGCCCACGCCCTCGACGCGGGCCAGGGCCTCCACGTCCTTCGGCGGATCGGCGGACAGGCGATCGATGAGCCGCTGGGGAAAGATGACGCCGGGATCGAGCCCGACCTGCTTCGACGCGTCGACCCGCCAGAGGCGCAACACCTCGCGCCGGCGCTGCACGGCGCCGGAGATCGAAGGTCGCGGCCGGTTCTTTCGCACGGGCAGCTCCGAGTCCGGCACGCTCAGGCCACGCTCCACCGCGGCCAGGATGGCCTCCCCCGCCCGGCGCACCACATTGGCCGTGCACCCGCGCACGGTCAGGATGGCCTCGCTGTCGCGCGGCCTGAGCGCGGCGAGCGCGACGAGAGACTCGTTGCCCAGGATCATGAAGGGCGGCCGGTCGAGCTTGACGGCGAGCGCCTCGCGGGCCAGATGGAGCTCACGCAGCACGGCGAGCCCGCGGCCGTCGAGGTCCTTGGCGCCCTTGAGCCCCATGTAGGCGTCGGGGTCCACGCGGGTCGAAGGCGCGGGCATGGCCGCCACCGCCGCGCACTCCTCCTCGACCCAGGCCAGGCGCCCCTTGCCGCGCAGCTCCTCGGCGAGGCGATCGCGCAGCGGGATCAGGTGCAGCACGTCGTTGAGAGCGTAGGTCTCCTGCGCGGCCGACAGCGGTCGCTTGGACCAGTCGTCCTTCTGGCGGGAGGGGCCGGGATCCACGCCGAGGAAATCGCGCAGGAGCCCTTCGAGCGAGAGCGAGGTGACGCCGAGGAAGCGCGCGGCGATCGCGGTGTCGAAGATTCCCGCCGCCGTGAAGCCGTAGAGGCGCTTGAGATAGCCGAGATCATTGTCGGCGGCGTGCAGCACCTTGAGGACGCCGGGATCGGCGAAGAACGATCCGAGCGGTGTCAGGGCGGGCAGCGCGAGCGGATCGATGAGATGACTCTGACCGCGGTTGTCGGCCACCTGCACCAGGCAGAGCTTGGCCGGGTAGTGGTGAAGACCGTCCGCCTCGGTGTCCCATGACAGGGCCTGAGCCCCGCGCAGCGATGACACGAGGGCGTCGAGCTCCTCCGTGGTCCGGATCCAGCGAGGCGGGGTCATGGGTCTCGGTTATACTACCGCGCAGTCGAACCCCCTGCCGAGGAGGATTCCATCGATGAAGATCGCGGGAAGCGTGGCGGTGATCACGGGCGGCGCCTCGGGACTGGGCCGCGCCACGGCCGAGCGGCTGCTCGGCAGCGGGGGCAACGTCGCCCTCCTCGACTTGCCGAGGTCGCCGGGCGCGGACGTGGCCAAGACGCTCGGCGCCCACGCGCTCTTCACGCCGGGCGACGTGACGAGCGCCGAGGAGGTGACGAGCGCGCTCGCGGAGGCCGTGGCGAAATTCGGCGCCGTCCACGTGCTCGTCAACTGCGCGGGCATCGGGACGGCGGAGAAAGCCTACGGTAAGCGCGGCCCCGCGGATCTGGCCGCCTTCACGCGCACGATCCAGGTCAACCTGATCGGCACCTTCAACTGCATCCGGCTCGCCGCCGCGCACATGGCGAAGAACGAGCCGAACGAGGAAGGCGAGCGCGGCGTGGTGATCAACACCGCCTCCGTCGCCGCCTTCGACGGCCAGATCGGTCAGGCCGCCTACTCCGCCTCCAAGGGCGGCATCGTCGGCATGACGCTGCCCATCGCTCGCGATCTCGCCGAGCTCGGCATTCGCGTGGTCACCATCGCCCCCGGCCTCTTCGACACCCCGCTCCTCGCCGGCCTGCCCGAGCCCGCGCGCGTCTCGCTCGGCAAGCAGGTCCCGTTTCCCCCGCGCCTTGGTCGGCCCGCCGAGTACGGGGCCCTCGCCGCGCACATCGTCGAGAACGCCATGCTCAACGGCGAGACGATACGGCTCGACGGCGCCATCCGGATGCAGCCGCGCTGATCGCGTATGGCGGAGGACATTCCACGGACACCTACCGGATCACCGTCGGAGATGGCCGATCCACCGAGGAGCTCGTGGCGGCCGGGAACTACGGCTATGCGCACTCGGCCATCAATTCGGAGAATTTCCCCGCTCGGCACTTCGGCGGCCCGCGGCAGCGCGAGGTGGCTCTCCTCGAGTTCGACCGCGACGTGACGGCCACGGATGCCACGACCGACGCGGCCCGGCAAGGCCTCGAGCCCCCGACGTACGAAGATGCGCTCTACTTCGGGATCGCCTACCCTGACGTACAGGGCCGGGGACCGGTTGTCTTCCTACACGATCCCTGGCTGGGCTACTTCGGCCGCCGCGACGTCCTCTGTCTCTGGAGCAACGCGGGCCGGCGCGAGCTTGGCCTCGAAGGCTTCGACGACCGCTGGAGGCCGATCTACCGCTTCGCCTTCGTCGCGCGCGTTCCCCGGTAGCAACGCGCTCGCGGTCTACACTCGGAGGCTGCTGAGAAGGGTCCAGATGCGAGGCGGCGCCCGAAGGCCGCAGGTGAGGCGTACTCTCTGTACGTTGAACCTGCGGCCGAGGGCGCCAACGAAGCAGATGGGCCCTTATCGGCAGCCGACTCTAGTAGAGCGTTTCGCGGACGCGCTTCGCGAGGTCGCTCGCGTACTGATCGACGGAGGTCGCGCCGAGACGGGCGTTGGGCACCTGGTCCCACAGCATCTGAGCGAAGGAGGGAAGCTTCTGCGCGTCGGCCCAGGTCGAGGCGTCCCACAGGCTCGACCGGAGGAAGGCCTTCGGGCAGTGGAGGTAGGCCTCCTCGACCTCGACGCCGATCCCCACCTTGGGCAGCTTGCCGTGCATGGCCGCGCGCGAGAGGATCTCCTCGTCGCGGACGATGGCGGCGCGCCCATTGACGCGGAGGGTGTCGCCGCGCCCGGGCACGAGGAAGATCAGGCCCACGTGCGGGTTCTCGATGATGTTCGTGAGCCCGTCGGTGCGATTGTTCCCCGGGCGATCGGGGATCACGAGGTGCGTGTCGTCCAGCACGAGCACGAATCCGGGCTTGTCGCCCTTGGGCGACACGTCGCATTGCCCGGCAGCGTTGGAGGTGGCGAGCAGGATGAACGGCGCGGCCGCGATGAAGGCGCGCGAGTGCTCGTCGAGCGCCGCCTTGCACTTGAGCACGGCGCGCTCGTTGGGCTCTCCGTAGAGGGCGCGCAACTCCTGCTTCGAACTCACGACGTCCTTGAACATGGCCCCACCTCCTGACGCGAGGATAGCACGCCTCACACGACGGCGGACAGCCCGCCGTCGAAGTTGATGGCGGTGCCCGTGATGTACGCCGCGCGCTCGGAGACGAGGAAGGCCACGAGGTCGCCGAACTCCTCGGCCTCCCCCAC